>NZ_CP157676.1:0-300000 GCF_040105105.1 Polaromonas hydrogenivorans
TTAAGAGCCATGCTTTTCTCCTATTTGGCGGTTCCACGCAGTTTGTATCTGTTCTTCTACTAACTCGACGACGCGTTCGTAAGCATCAAAAGCACGGCGATAGGTCCGTGCGTTAATTGACGACGGATCCGTGTCATAAACCGTTCCGAATTCGGCACTCGCGCTCGCTGTTAACGACGTCTTCGGAATTTCGACCGGCAACACCATATTGGCATAACCCGCCGTGATCCATTCCCTGACGACGCTTGATGATGAATCATTTGAATCGACACGCGCAAGAAGCACGTCAACAAAATCAAAACTCTTGGTTTTGCCACGGTTGGTAATCAAATTCGTCGTCAGGTCGTTGAACAAATTCCAAAATTGACCACTCGACGTGAAGTCGAGCGTGCTAGGAGGCAAGGGCATGATCAACCCATCGGCAGCAAGCAGCGAGTTGATGGTTAAATAAGAAAGCGACGGGGACGTATCAATGATGATCACGTCGTATTTTGTTCGGGCAATATCGATGCCATGCGTCAGCACGTTCCAAAACTCAAAGCTGCTTTCTTCTTTCTGTCGAGAGGGGAGGGCGAATTCTGCTGAGTAGAGGGCAAGATTGGCAGGAACTATATCGATCCCTGACCAGTACGTCGACTGAATCGCATAGTCGATTGAAATTTCTGAGCCGAAACACAGCGGAAGGATAGTTTGCTCATCGGACACGTCGACATCGGGCAACACACCAAAGAGGGTTGTCATGGATCCTTGCGGGTCGGTGTCAATGACGAGAACATTGTGACCTCGAAGACTCAAGCCTTGGGCGAGCGTGACAGCTGTTGTCGTTTTGGTAACGCCGCCTTTGAAGTTTGCCACAGCAATTGTGATCGCCTCGGCACTGGCAGGGCGCATGTGTTTAGCGCGTACGTTTTTCGCCCAAACACGCGTGTCCGATAGGGGAAATCGACGTCGATGGCCAAGTTCCATTTGGCCGATCGGCAGATCGCACTTTTTAATGCGATAGTCCATCTGCGCTTTTTCAAGACCGCAAATGGTTGCCACTTGGTTTGTCGTGAACGTCGGCGGTCTTTTACGTGCGTTGGGCGCCAGCATCGTACTTCGAACACTTTCGATTACCGCACCAACGCGGCTTGAAGTGGCAATTAAGTCCTCAAGACTGACTCTTGAATCAAGTAATTTTTTTTTTGTCATGCATTTTTCCTGGAAAGACGCGAACTTTTGCGCAAGCGTCAGATTGTGCGTCAAAGCTCTGCTTTTAGGTGTTTCTTCCCGTTTTTCCCCTTCTAAATTTTGCAAACATCCCTTCTCTTATAAATATCTTTAGAAGGTTAAATACCTTTACCGAAATAATATTCATATAAATCAATAACTTAAGTCATTTAGTGGAGCTAAACAACGAGAGTTGTGAGCGAAACCAGGGGATTTGTGAGCCGGACTAGCTGAAGTGTGAGATGAACAGTCAAAAGGGTTCAGACTTGTCCACAGAACAAAATTACGCCTTTTTAGTGTCCGTTTTTGCCATTAATGGGTTCGAAAAAGCAAAAATTGACGAAAGTTATTTGTAAATGTGAGCGAAATCAGAGACTTAAAAAAATGGGGACATGGCCATACGTGAGACAAATCTGAGGGCTTATCGCCAAGTAAGCGCTAGGAATTCCGGGAGGAGCGATCATGAACACATCGTTTGTGTGAATTTAAAGAACTCACAGATAATGAAAGCATGAAAGTAGCACAACACCTCGGATCTGATCGGTTGGAAAAACCGGTGTCAACTTTGGCGTTGATTCCAAAGACAGCCGCCATTACCCGAGTCGGACGCCAAGCCTATACCGTGATGCTACTGATCGCACGTGATCAGGGCAGGGAGGACACGGATACCGGCATGTTCTCGGCGCCGCTGAACACTGTCATTCGGGGTTTTGAGGGGAACGTTTCAGCCAGTAATGATTTAAAGAAGCATCTGCGATCGATGGTGACGCATGTCGTTGAATGGCAGTCACCATCGCCATCAGAGACCATTGAATGGGGGGCCTGCGCGTTATTGTCTGAAGTCAGGCTGTTCAAAAAAAACGGGGAGAACTGGTTATCGTGGGCTTACCCACCGTCTCTGCGCCAAGAAATGCTCAATCCTCAGCGCTATGCGCAAATCCGTCGATCGACGATTGCGCAATTCAGAACCCACGCCGGCTTGGCACTGTATGAGATTTGCGCGCGCTATAAAGACAACCCCTCTCACATGACAAGCAAGCAGCATTGGCAATGGTGGCTGCCAGTGTTAACTGGCAAGCCGATACCTGATGAGATCAAAACTGAATTTCGTTTTTTTAATCGAGACACGATCAAGCCAGCAGTCGATGAAGTGAACGAGATCAGCGAGTTAACGGTCACAGTCAGAGAGCACAAAGTCGGGCGTACCGTCGAATATTTACAGTTTGAGGTGTACAAAAAAGCTGAGACTCAAGATGTATCTGCTCAACCGGTCAATTTTGTTGAAGTGGTTCATGCCCAACAACTGGGAATTGATATCGAAGTCGCCGAAGATCTTTATCTTCGGTACGGTGCCTTTATTTTTGGAAAGGCAGTGCAACGTTTAGCGGCACGTATCGCCATGCCTGGTACGCCTGTCTTTTCACGACACGCCTACCTAAAGGTACTTTTATCTGGGCGCGCCATCGATGGCGCTCAGAGTCCCGCCGAGGGAGCAAGTACCGTTGAGCATATTGAAAAACCGCCGACGCGTCTGGTGAACAATGTCGCGGAGCAACGATTTGACAAACTTCGAGAGCGCGAGAGTGAACGGGTGAAAAAAGTAAGAGCAGAGATTGAGGAACTTAACGCCCAGTCCCTGGTGCTGCTTTTAGATGAATTCAAAGCCCATTTAACGACGCGACATATGCCACCGACGGTGATGCAACGATTGGCAGACGGAAAATGGCAATCCGCATTGGTCATGGGAGAACTTATTCGGTTCTATTGGAAAAAAAGCAGAGGTAGTGAATGGATGGGCGCAGAGATGCTACCAAATGGCCAAATTAATTGATTGATTGCACTCGGGAATCAACGCTTCGGGAATCCGGCCATCGCTAAAGCGGTGCATGGCCTTGTCGGCGCTGACGAGGTGGGATTCCTGCCAGTAGCGCTCCAGCATCGCCAGCCGGTCGGTGCAACTGGTGACGAGCTAGGCAAAGGCGACTGCATCCGGCCGGGTGGATGCCGGCAGGGCTTTGCCTGGCGCAGCGCTGCGGTGCGCAGGCTGCTGTCGGCCTGGCGCCTGGCCTTGAGAATAAGGCGCAGTTCCTGAAATGCTCGCACTACCCGCCGTTGCAGGCGTGGGCGTTGGCCTGGACCTGGCGCCAGTCCTGCGGGTCGGGCGGCTGCGCCAGGGAGTCGATGTCGCCGTCCCAACTGCCCGAGTTGAGTTTTTTGGCAGCGCTCTTGAACCAGCGCATCGCCTGGGTACGGGCGCGCGGGATGCCGGCCGGCGGGCGTCCGTGAAGGCGTCCTGGAACAACTCGCCCGTGAGCAGGCCCTCCTGCGCCACGTCGTTGATCACGCCCTGGATCACGCTTTCCAGGCGGCTCTCGCAGACATAGCGGGCGCGGCCCTTGAGGATGTCGTAGCGCAGATCGGGAAAAATTTCAGCCAGGCGCGGCAGGTCTTTCTGGAACAGCTGCTCCTGCAGGGCCACCGTGCCCGGCAGCGCCGGTCACGGCTTGCCGGCGTCGATCCTTCACGCTCTACTTCCTGTACTTCCTTGTCTGTCTCATGCCTTGACTTGCCAAGCCTGCTGGTGCGCGAGCCCACGGGCGCCTACCGGCCGGCACAGCTTGACGAGGTGCTGCGGGCAGCGCAGCAGACGCTGCTGGGCCGGGTGCGCGGCGCTGAGGTGATGGCTTCAACCCAGGCAGTGCGCGATTTCCTGGCCGCGCGCCTGGGCTGCGTGCATCGGCGTGCATCGACTTGTCCATTTTTGAATGGGATTACTCCTGCCCGACATCAAGGGTTCTGCGCCAGGCGGCGGAGCCGCATGTGTTGAACGGTGCAAAGGTCGGGCAGTTTTGCACCATGCAAAAGGTGGGAAAAACTTTTTGGGCATGCAAGATGGATCAACAGACCTAGGGAATTTAACCTCAACGTCCCGGTTTCAATCGGTTCATAGCGATGACCGCAGGAGCCGCCGGGAGCGCGAGCTCTTCGAAGACCTGGCCCGGCAGGTCGGCCAGCGGCTGTTTCCCGGATTCGCTTGTCAGGCACGGCAGCGATGCGCACGCCGCGAGCGAAGGCGTGCCGGTGTGGCGCATGAAGGGCTCGCCCGCCAGGCAGGCCATCCAGGAAATCCGCTGCGTCCTGGCCGCCATCACCGATAAAATGAAATCCAACCCATGATGACTGACGAACCGACTTCCCCCTTCCTGCCCTTTGCGGACCGCGTGCCCAGGCCCGTGGTCACGCTCAAAGCCCGTCCCCGGTTGGCCGAGGCCACGCTGGCCAGCCTGCGCGCGGCCAGCGCCCAGGCGCCAGGCGAGGCGCTGCGCCTTCCCCTGGCGGATATCGACGAGGACCCCGACCAGCCCAGGACGGTGTTTGACGCCGAGGAGCTGGGCAGCATGGCCCAGAGCATCCTGGCCCATGGCGTGGTCCAGCCCATCGTGGTCCGCCCGCAAGCGGGCGGGCGCTACGTGCTGGCCTTTGGCGCGAGGCGCCTGCGCGCGTCCCGGCTGGCCGGCGTGCCCGACATTCCGGCCGTGGTCCGCGCGACCGGCGTGAACGGTCCCAACGAATTCGCCGCGCAGCTGATCGAGAACCAGCAGCGCGCCGACCTGTCCAACTCCGACCTGGCCGCCGCCATTGCCCGCCTGGTGCGCGAAGGCTTGACGACCAAGCAGATCGCGGCCATCTGCGCGCTCAAGGACTACCAGGTCACTGCCTTCCGGCAGGTCGGGGACTTGCCGCCCGAGTTGGCCGCGCGCCTGGACAGCGCGGACATGCGCGCGCTCTATGACCTGTCTCGCCAGTGGGGCAAGACGCCGGCCGAGGTGATCGCCGCCTTGCCCGAGGCCGGCACATTCCTCAGCGTGACCGAGGCGAGGCGCATCATTGGCGCGATCACCGGCAAGCCGACCGGCAGCATCGTGCTCGAGCGCGCCCGGGCGGCCAGCGGCCAGAACCTGCCAGAGGACGAGCCAGAAAAAGCGCCCCCGGTGCGTGAGCCCCCAGCCAAGCAGCGCCCACCCATCGAGGAACCTCCTGCGCCCGAAGGCTTGCCGGCCCAGGCCCAACCCAAAGCCGCCCCCGGGGCCGTGCAGGCGAGCCAGGGCGGCGCGCCCGTGTTCATCGTGGCCGCGGGCGACGGGCGCAGCGGCCGGCTGGTGGTGGAGCGGCGCGCCAGGCGGGCAGGGTGGGCGCTGGTAGCCTACGCCACCGGCGTCGAGGAAGTGGACGCGACGCAGCTGCGGATCGTTCGCATCGAGTAGCCCCATCACCCCGTGTCCCTGGAAAAGGGGCTCCGGCAGCCCTGGCAACACGACTTCAGGCGACTTTCAGATCCCACGAAAACACTCCTGGCCCCTACAACGCCGGCTCGGGCAATTCTTGGCTCTGGGACTTTTCCTTCCGACAGGGGTTGCCGACTGACTTTGCAGCACTTCAATCCTGGCACGTCGATGCCGTGGCCAAGAAGTGGGAAGTGGGAAGCGTCTCGTCATCCCATGACGCACTGCTCAAGGCAGGGGACGACCCTCCATTGACAACGCCGTGGCCGGCGGCCGCACCAGCGCAAACGGCGGCAGCCCGGCCAGCATCGCCTGGCCGTAGCGCATCGTCACCAAGCGGGTGTCGCACACCGTGATGACCGCCCGGTCCGTCTCGGTGCGCACGCCGCGCCCGGCCCACTGGGCCAGCTTCATTCCTGCCCGGGGCACCGAGAGCTCGGTGAACGGGTCGCGCCCCTGGCTGCTGAGCCACTCGGCCAGCGCTTCCTCGACCGGCGAGCTCGGCGGCGTGAACGGCAGCTTGTCGATCACCACGTGCTCGCACAAAGCGCCCGGCAGGTCGATGCCTTCGCCAAAGGACTGCAGGCCAAAGATGATGGAGCGCTCGCCGGCCTTGACGCGCTGGCCGTGCTCCCTGAGCAGCTCGGTGCGCGAGCGCACGCCCTGCACCAGCACCTGGTCGAGCAGATCATGGGGTAGCGCCGCATGGCAGGCCTGCATCTGGCGCCTGGAGGTGAACAACACCAGCTGCCCGTGCCGGTGCTCGCGCAGCAGGCCGGGCAGCTTGTCGCACAGCTCGTCGGAAAAGCCCGGGTTTTTGGGCGAATGCGCCATGGGCGCGATACGCAGTTCGCCCTGCGTGGCATAGTCAAAGGGCGAGTCCACGACCAGGGAGCGGCGCTCGGGAAAGCGGTTCATGCCGCTCAGGCGGTCAAAAAAATCAAAGCTGCCGCAGGCCGTCAGCGTGGCCGAGGTGCAGACGGCGGCGCTGACCTGGCTCCACAGGTGCCTGGACAGCACCTGGGCGGCCGTCATCGGGCTGGCGCACAGCCAGGCGTCCGGCGCGCTGCCCGCTCCCTCCTCCGCCCACTCGATCCACTTGGCCCACGGCACCCGGTCGTGGGTCGCCCAGGCGCTCAGCAGCTTGTCCAGCGTGCCCAGGCGCGAGAGGTACACGCCCAGCTCGACGCCGGCGCGGCTTTGCTCCTCGCGCTCGGTAGCCGACTTCGATTCGTCGGGCTCCTTCAATGCCGCCGCGATGCTTGAAACCACCGAGGCAATGGCGCGGATGAGCGTGGCGAGCGCCTGGCACTCGGGAACCAGGGCCTCCGGGATACGGCCCTGGGCGAAGCGGTGGACGGGCTGGTTGGCGCTGACGAGTTGGGCATCCTGCCAGTAGCACTCCAGCATCGCCAGCTTGTCGGTGCAGCCGGTGACGAGCTGGGCAAAGGCGACCGGGTCCGGCCGGGTGGATGCCGGCAGGGCCTTGCCATGGCGCAGCGCCACCGTGCGCAGGCTGGTGAGCAATTTGCTGCTCGTGCCCAGGCGAGCTCGGTGGGAGAACTGCTCGGCCGCGATGGCGGGCAGGTGATGCGCCTCGTCGAACACGAACAGGGTGTTGCCCGCATCGATCAGGCTGCTGTCGGTCTGCAGCGTCGCCAGCACCAGGGCGTGGTTGGCCACCTGTAAGGTAGCGCCGGCCGCCTGGCGCCGTGCCTTGAAGAAGGCGCAGCTTCTGAAATGCTCGCACTGCCCGCCGTTGCAGGCGTGGGCATTGGCCTGGACCTGGCGCCAGTCCTGCGGGTCGGGCGGCTGCGCGAGGCTGTCGATGTCGCCATCCCAGCTGCCTGAGTTGAGTTTCTTGGCGCTGCTCTTGAACCAGCGCATCGCCTGGGTGCGGTCGCGCGGGATGCCGGCCGACTGCCGGCGGGCGTCGCCAAAGGAATCCTGGAACAGCTCACCCGTGAGCAGGCCGTCCTGCGCCACGTCGTTGATCACGCCTTCGAGGCGGCTTTGGCAGACATAGCGCGCACGGCCCTTGAGGATGTCGTAGCGCAGATCGGGAATGATTTCAGCCAGGCGCGGCAGGTCTTTCTGGAACAGCTGCTCCTGCAGGGCCACCGTGGCCGTGGAGACGATGACGGTCTTGTGGAGCACCTCGGACGCCACGATGGCCGCCAGGCAGTAGGCGACCGTCTTGCCGGTACCGGTTCCGGCTTCGAGCTGTGCCAGGTTGCGGCCGCTACGTGTCTTCGTCCCCGGGCGCCCTGGCCGACAGGAAGGTCAGCAGGCAGGCCTGCATCATCTGGTACTGGCCGGGACGGGCGATGAAGCCGGGCCAGTCGGCGGCGACCTCGCCATACAAGAGCTCCAGCCGGATGCGCGCGGCTTCGAGCTGGTCGGGGTCGATGCCGCGCTCGCAGGCATGCGCCGGGACCGGGGAAAACGCCAGGGGCGCGCCTTCAGGCGCGGACGGGGTGGTGGACAAACTCATCTGGCTGATTATTGACCGATGTCACGCCTTGCACACCGCAGGTGAAAGCTGCCAGAAGATGCCGGCCGAGGCGAGTGTGATCAGCCCCATGCAGGCAAAGGTCGCCTGGAACGAATGCAGTTTTGGGAGGCGGCCATGAAAACAGCAGAGCTTGCCGGCGCGCAGTTGGATTGTTGGGTGGCCCAGCGGATGTCCAGACCCAAAAGCGGCAGCAATCCATATTGATGTGATGACCGCCACCGTCTTGACGAGGGTGGATGACGAAACGGGGAAAGCCGAACTTTGGGCGCCCTGATCGAACTGGTCTCAGGTCGAGCCCATCATTGAGCGCGAACGGATCGAGATTGTGAATGCCTACCCGCAGTGGGCGGCGTGCTGACACGGCACGGCAAGCCCTTGGCTCGAGGAAGCCAAAGGCTGGCATGGTCCAACGCCGCTGGTTGCCGCCATGTGTGGCCAGCAAGTTTGGCAACGAGGTTCCTGATCAGCCCCTCGCTGCGCGGCCACCGATTCCTCGGCCCTGGGCTTGAAGGCCGCGCGCAGCCGCTGGCCACCAGGGTTGTCTTGCCGGTCGCATGCTCTCCGAGCTTTCAGGGCATGATGGAGCGCGGCCCTGTTCAAAGCGGCCATGCTCAGCCGAGCGCGGATGACGCCGCCCTGACCGACAGATGGCTCAAGGCTTCAAGCCTTGCAAGACAAGCGGGCTTGCGCGGGCTGGGCGAACCGGATGCCGCCCATCGCCAACCCATCGACGCCGCACGTGCTCCGACTGCGATGACATGGCTTTGCGGCTCCGGAGGGCGCGCCTGCGGGACCGAACACGCTGGCGAATCCTGCTGCGCGAGCGTCATGTTCACGCAGACGAACAACTCCACGGCTGCGTAAACTTCCACGGTCTGCCTTGACGGCTTCGAAAATGCACGACTTCAAAAAACCAGTTTACGAAACCGTTTTATTCGTGGACGATGGTCTCGCAGCCGTGACGGTTCAGCTTCGATGCCGACATCGAACGGTTCGGAATCGTGAATCCGCAGACGAAAACGTCCTCGCTGGCGATGCGCGCCGCAATGGCCGCCAATGCTAAAAATGCCTGTGCCTGGGGTTTTTCCATCCTGCTCAACAGGCGGCTTCAGGATCATCGGGCAATGCGATCGGTTGTCACCACGACCCCATGGCATGCAAGAGCGATGCCCTGTGCGGGGCAGGGCGGGGGCAGTGCCTTGGCGCCACCCATCCCCCTGATCGGGCAGCGGCCGCGTGCTGTCAAAATCGCATCCGGATCGTTCCTGATTTTTATTCGGAGATTGCATGCCCCTTTCACCCTCGACCCTTCAAGCCATCCAGCAAGCCGGCCTGGGCCTGTTCAACGCGCATCAGGCGGTCTCAGCCGACGTTCAAGCCGGCGGCGCCCGGGCGATGGCCCAGATGGCCAGCCAGCCGTTCAGCCCGGACAATGACGCGGCCTACAAAAAGCTGCTGCAGCTCGCCCGCATGGCGCACGAGCTGCAGGCCATGGAGGAGCAGCTCAAGCTGCTCTATGCCCAGGCGAGCGAAGCCACCTCGCCCGACCTGCCCGTGCTCATCGCCCTGAGCAGCGACGGCGCGCGCGGCGATGGCGGGCGAGCCGCACCGCGGCCGGACAAGGCCGGCGCCGAGGAGGCGGTGGTCAAGCCCGCCGCGGCCAAGCGATCGAAGGCGGCGAAGGTCAAGCAGTCGCGCCTGAGTCCCAACGACGAGAAAGTCATGGAAGTCTTGAAAAGCCTGCTCGACCGGCACAGCGCCAGGGTGGTCACGCAGGCCAGCCTGGCGCAGGCCACCGGCATTCCGCTGGGCTCCATTGGCCGGTCGCTGCGCAATCTGGTGGCCGCCGGGTCGATCAAAGAAGAGGGCGCCAAAGGCGCTTTTCGCCTGGGGTAGGCCGCTTCGCTGCAGTGTCAAGCGGACTGGATGGCGTTGGAAGCGGGCATGGCTGCCGAGCGCAGTAGCGCGTAGCGCGCCGGCAACCCAACACAGATCGGCTGAAATGCTTCAGGCGGGGCTGCAAGAAATCGCAAGCCATCGCCTGGCAAGACTTTTGATCCGTGCGGGGGCGCTACTCAATGGCTTTCGACTGTTGACCCATTTCACGCAAAGACGTCGGGCTCGGCAGGGGGCCTGCGCGCCACGGGCCGCTGCAGTTCTCCATCGTTGAGACGGGCGCCCAGCGGCACTTCGGGGGTCACTGCTGGGTTGCCAGGTGACCCCTCAAGGATGGTTCCATCCTTTGAGGTTCTTCAGTGCGACTGGTAGGTGCCTGGCGTGGCGAGTTCCTACACGGCCGCGGCAGCTTTTTCCACACGGCAGCCAGTGTTGCTGGGCCAAAGTGCCAAGGAATCCGATCCGCCCCGGGTCGGTACTCACCTTTTGGAACCCACCTCATGACCCAGACCCTGGCTTATGAAGACGCGGTGGATCTGCTGGATGCAGACCACAAAGCCGTCAAGAAGTTGTTCATCGATTTCAACGCGTTGTGCGAAGACAATGCGCCGGCCGAGCACAAGCAGCACATCGCCCGGCGCATCTGCCAGGAGCTGACGGTCCACGCGCAGATCGAGGAGGAGATTTTCTATCCCCAGGTGCGCGAGGCGATCGGCGACAACGCGTTGATGGACGAGGCGCTTGCGGAGCACACACAGGCAAAGGAGACGATCGCGCGGATCCAGGCCATGGATGCCAGCGACGAGGATTATGACGACACCGTGAAGGCGCTCGGAAAGCTCATCGATCACCATGTCCTCGAGGAGCGCGAGCAGATATTCCTGAAAGCGCGAAACGCCGCGCTGGACCTGCGGGGCATGGCGCCGGCACTGTTCGCCCGGAAAAAACAACTGCTAAGCGCGGCAAAGCCGCCTGCCTCGCGAGGCAAGAAGAGGGCAGCGGCATGAAAGCGCTCGTCTACAACGGACCGCGCGATGTCCAGGTCAGGGATGTGCCCGATGCCAGGATCGAGCGCGCCACCGACGTGCTGGTGAAGATCTCGAGCACCAACATCTGCGGCTCCGACCTGCACATGTACGAAGGGCGCACCGACATGGAGCCCGGGCGCATCCTGGGCCATGAAAACCTGGGCGAAGTCATCGAAGTCGGACCCGCTGTCGATCGGGTCAAGGTCGGCGACCGCGTCTGCCTGCCCTTCAACATCGGCTGCGGCTTTTGTGAACACTGCGAGAAGGGGTTGAGCGGGTTTTGCCTCACGGCCAATCCCGGCAATGCGGGCGCGGCCTACGGCTTTGCCGGCATGGGGCCCTACAGCGGGGGGCAGGCCGAGTATTTGCGGGTGCCCTACGGCGACTTCAATTGCCTGGTGCTGCCGCGCGGCTCGGAGGAAAAAGAGACCGACTACGTGATGCTCTCGGACATCTTCCCGACCGGCTACCATGCGACCGAGCTGGCCGGCGTCAAACCCGGGGACTCTGTCGTGATTTATGGCGCTGGGCCGGTCGGCTTGATGGCAGCGAGCTCGGCCACGCTCAAGGGCGCGAGCATGGTGATGGTGGTCGATACCCACAAGGACCGCCTGCAGCTGGCCGAAAAGCTCGGCGCGATTGCGATCGACGACACCGAGGGCAACGGGGTGGAGCGCATCCTGGAGCTCACTGGGGGCAAGGGCGCGGACTGCGGCTGCGAATGCGTGGGTTACCAGTGCTGCAACATGCACCGCGAGGAGGTTCCCAACCTCACCATGAACAACCTGGTGGCCACGGTCAAGGCGACGGGCGGCATCGGCGTGGTCGGCGTCTTCGTTCCGGAGGATCCGGGGGCCAGGGACAAGCTCGAAAAGCGCGGGCAGATGGCTTTTGACTTCGGGCAATTCTGGTTCAAGGGCCAGAAGATGGGTACGGGGCAAGCCAATGTCAAAGCCTATAACCGCTTGCTGAGCCGGCTGATAGAAAAGGACAAGGTCAAGCCGTCGTGGATCGTTTCGCACGAGTTGCCGCTGGAGCAGGCGCCCGAGGCGTATGAGAATTTCGACAAGCGCAAAACGGGCTGGACCAAGGTCGTGCTCAAGCCGGGAAAATCAAAATAGCACGAACAACACAGTCGTCCGCCAGGAACTCGCTTGGCCTGCCCATGCTTGGCATATGAATCGGTTAGAGCGTCACGGTAGGGTTGCCATGCTTTTGCAACCGGATCCGCACACCGGGATCCTTCAGGCATGGCTATGTCACCGTTAAATGTGGAATTCAAGCTCCCAGAAGCGTAGAGTGAACAGTGAATCTGTCAGGAGGTAGCCATGAACGCCGAGACATTCAATGGTGTGATGCAACAGGTTTCCCGGCTCACCCTGCGCCAGCGAGAATTGCTCAAAAAGCGGCTCGATGAACTCGACGGTCAGCAAGAAGGACTCGCTGTCATTGAGTCACAAAACGCGGCCCGTGCCTGCCCGCACTGCCATGGCACCGAGCTTTTCTTGCATGGCCAGGCCAACGGGTTGCAGCGCTACCGCTGCCGGGCATGCCGTCACACCTTCAACGCCTTGACGGGAACGGCCCTGGCACGGCTGCGCAAGAAGGGAAAATGGCTTGGCTTCAGCGCAGCGCTGGTGGCATCCCAGCCGCTTCGCCCGGCTGCGGCGACGCTGGGGATTCATCGCAACACCGCGCTGCGCTGGCGCCACCGCTTCCTCAGCGCGCTCAAGGCAGACCGTGCTGCGACGCTGCAGGGCATTACCGAAGCCGATGAGACGTATTTCCTGGAGTCGCACAAGGGTTGCAGAAAGCTGCAGCGCGCGCCTCGGCGTCGCGGTGGCAAAGCCAGCAAGCCGGGCTTGTCCGGCGAACTGGTGTGCGTTTTGGTGGCGCGCGACCGTGCTAGGCAGACGCTGGACTGGGTCACGGGCACCGGACAGATGAGCAAAGCCCAGTTGAGCAGCGCATTGCAGCCGGTGCTGGCCAGGGATACGCTGCTGGTGAGCGACGGCAATCCGACTTACCGCTACTTTGCACAGGAGGCTGCAATTTCCCACGACGCCATCAACCTCAGCGCAGGCGTGCATGCCAAGGGCGCCGTCCACATTCAGAACGTCAATGCCTATCACGGGCGCCTCAAACAATGGCTCAATCGCTTTCACGGCGTCGCCACCCACTATCTGGACAACTACCTGGGCTGGTTCCGCTGCCTGGACAGCCACCACGCCACCTCCCGGAAAGGCGTCCTGGCTATGGCCCTGGGGAAATTTCCACATTTAACGGTGACATAGCCTCAGGCATAGGGTTCAACCTGTAATTCGTTGATGGGACCCATTGCAAGGTCGCCAGTTCAACCGATTCTTTAGTTTTCCATGGCGCGCGGTGGTGAATGACTGCAGCCTTGTACAAGCCGTTCGTCGGCGTCGATCAATAATTTCCAGGGCCTGGCCGCTGTCAACCCCTCAACGCATCGATGAAATCCTCGGTGCCTTGCTGGACAAGCCGAAAGCCATCGCCGAGATTCCGGTTGTAGGCTACGCACGCTTGAGTTGGCAGCCCTAGCAAGCGGGGCAATGTGCGCTGTGAATTCAGGAACTGATCCCGGCATTACCGGTAAAAATCGCATGGCGCCAGAAGCATCCGTCAAAACGGCAAGAACATCCGCAGCAGCGCACTCCCGAACAGGAACATCCCGCTCACCACGGCGAAGAACAAAAACACCATTAAAAGCACGAAGCGCACGAGCCATCCGCCCAAGCCTCGCCTGGCGCGAGTAACCTCACTCTCACGAGCCGCATCCAGAGGCCTGCGGCGCGCACGGGCTGCAGCCAACAGCATTTCCTGCCAGCGTGGCACCCGCACGATGCCCTCTTCAGGGGCTTCGCGCAGGTCGATCTCCTCATCTCCGGCCGCAGGCAATCGCTCGCGGGGATCCGATGCATCGCCAGCGGCCTTGGGCCGCCCGGCCGATGCACGCGCAGGAGGGAGTGTGCGGCGCGATGCGGTGGAAGGGCGGCGGCGTTCGTTTGGGCGCAGCAGGCGCAGATGGCGCAGGCGCGCGCGCCGGATCGCCGAAGCTGGCCCCGCAGTGCGGACAGCACGGTGAGCGCCTTGCGCACGTGGGTGTGGGGCACCGAATAGCCCCTTGCTGCGCGGCCTCGCTCAAAGCGGCCATGCTCAGCCGAGCGCGGATGACACCGCCCTGGCCGACAGAGGGCTCAAGGCTTCAAGCCTTGCAAGGCAAGCGGGCTTTCGCGCGCAGGGCGAACCGGATGGGGCTTGCGTCGGGGTGACACTGCAGCGTTGATCTTCAGGCTTACCGCGGTTTGCCATCGCCCCCGAGGAACTTGTGATGGCGGCGGCTGTTGCCGGCCCGCACGAAACCGTACTCAACTGATTGGCGCCAGAACATCCTTCAGGCCTGCGGGCCGCCCATCGCCAACCCATCGAAGCCGCACGTGCTCCGACTGCGACGACATGGCCTTGCGGCTGCGGAGGGCGCGCCTGCGGGACCGAACACGCTGGCGAATCCTGCTGCGCGAGCGTCATGTTCACGCAGACGAACAACTCCACGGCTGCGTAAACTTCCACGGTCTGCCTTGACGGCTTCGAAAATGCACGACTTCAAAAAACCAGTTTACGAAACCGTTTTATTCGTGGACGATGGTCTCGCAGCCGTGACGGTTCAGCTTCGATGTCGACATCGAACGGTTCGGAATCGTGAATCCACAGACGAAAACGTCCTCGCTGGCGATGCGCATCATGACTTTTCGGGACCATGGACTTGGACCATCACACGGGTCCCAGGCACGAGCGTGAAGTCGCGTTTGGACTGAGTGAGGTTACGTCCACGCCGGTTTGGCCGCCCGGCTTTCTGCCCGAGGCCACGCGCAGCGAGGCCGTCTTCTTCAAACCGTCGCAGGACGGCGGCTTGCTAGAGTTCTTGCTGTTCTTGGAGGCTTGAGCTTCGAACTCCTTGATGCGCAAACGCAGTCTTTCGACTTCGCTCGTGAGCGCCTGCACTTGCCCTTGCAGCGCTTGGGCTTTCTCGTTCATGGCCTGAAGCATCGGGTCGGCGGTGGCGTTGGGTTCTTGCACCGCTTCAAGTTTGGCATAAACCCCTTGGCCTGAAATTCAGGAGGGCTGAACAGTCACTTTTTAGCCTGACAACCCGCGCATTCTTTTGGTCTCACAGAGCAATGTTCGTTCGGCTGCGCTGAATTCCTTTAATTAAAGTAAAATCAGACTAGTTAAATAAACTAGTCTGTTCATCATGCAAATCACCCCTTCTTCGAGCGGCGCACCTGCTTGGCGCCTGCAAGATGCCAAGGCGCAATTCAGCGCTCTGGTCGATTGCGCCCTGCGCGGAGTGCCCCAGCATGTCACGCGCCGCGGCAAACAAGCCGTGGTTGTGCTGTCCGAACAAGATTTCCAGGCCTTGCAGCGCAGCGCGGCTAGCCGCCCCAGCAAGCCGGGCAACTTGATCGAGCATCTGCTGGCCATGCCCAAAGCGGCAGCGAGCCTTCCAGACGATGACTTCGGACGTCTCGAAGTGCAGCCGCGCGACATTGATTTCACATGATTTTGCTTGACACAGTGGTTGTATCCGAACTGCGCAAGACCCGGCCCAACGCCGGGGTGGTGGACTATTTGAAACAGCAAGCAGCACGAGCCGTTTTTATCAGTGCCCTGACGATCGGTGAGATTGAGTCCGGAATTGAGCGCCAGCGCTCCAAAAATGCGCAGTTCGCTGTAGAACTCGAACAGTGGCTGGCGGTCATGGAGATGGAGTTTGCCGACGCCATCCTGCCAGTAACGCCGGCCATTGCCAGGGTGTGGGGGCGTTTGTGCGTTCAGACAGGCAACAAAGGCATTGACAACTTGATTGCCGCCACTGCGCTGTGCCATAACCTGACCGTCGTGACACGCAACTTGAAACACTTCGAGCCCACCGGCGTGCGCGTGCTCGATCCTTTCAGCGCCGTATAACGTCCGGATGAGGAGCGAGCGCCTGCCGAGGACAAGGCGAGCAAGATGGCAGCTATCAAGATGATGCCCGCGATGCACGCCGAATTCCTGGCTCGTGGCGGCAGCCGGTGGCTCAAGCGGCTGCTGGCCGAGCCGCCAGCCAAATAGCCCGGCAACAGGAGCATTACCGCATCAATAACAAACCCACAGCCATAACTGAGCCTCGCGGTGGCTATTTTGAGATTTGATTCGCCAGATTTGGCGAATCAAAAAGATGAGTATGGATTCAATGAAAAGACCGACTATGCGGTTTTTACCCAAATGGGTGCAAACCTCAGCGGTGGTCTGCCAACGCACGAATATCAACTGACCATCGACGCGGCCAAGAAGGTGGCAGCAGGTCGCCTCGCGCTTGGCATGGCAAAGGAGTTGGGCATGGGCCACGGCAGCGCGCAGGCCGTGCCCAAATATTCTGGGGCACCTTTGACTTGCACTAGCGCATCATTCGGCGGCGCTTTGCCACGGTTCGGAGACGCTTCGCCATCATTCGGCGGCGCTTTGCCACGGTTCGGAGACGCTTCGCCATCATTCGGCGGCGCTTTGCCACGGTTCGGAGACGCTTCGCCATCATTCGGCGGCGCTTTGCCACGGTTCGGAGACGCTTTGCCATCATTCGGCGGCGCTTTGCCACGGTTCGGAGACGCTTTGCCATCATTCGGCGGCGCTTTGCCACGGTTCGGAGACGCTTTGCCATCATTCGGCGGCGCTTCGCCATGGTTCGGAGACGCTTTGCCATCATTCGGCGGCGCTTTGCCACGGTTCGGAGACGCTTTGCCATCATTCGGCGGCGCTTCGCCATGGTTCGGAGACGCTTTGCCATCATTCGGCGGCGCTTTGCCACGGTTCGGAGACGCTTTGCCATCATTCGGTGCGGTTTGACCAGCGCCCGGTAGCGTTATCGCACCATGGGCATCTGTTTGCGCAACGCCTTGCGGCAAGGCAGCCGCGCCTGGTGCGGTTTGGTACAGGTTCTGTGTCATGTTGGCAAGGGATGGTGGAATTTCAGCAGCGTTGGGTGGCAGGGCGAATTCTGGGCGGCCGGGACGCCATTTCCGGGACGAAAAACACTGAAAAAAAAGGCACATTCAAATTTCTCAAGCGCGCAAAAGCCCTGTACAGTTCTACCCATTCGCCTTCAGAGGCGAGCCTTTTTCAATTGCTGCTTCATGCAGAACGAAAAAACTCGGAATTCAAAGTGCCTGGCCCCGCGCGGTCCAGGCTTTTTTTGAATCCCTTCAGGGCGCCAAGCCCCAGCTCTTTTGAGCGAAGCCCTGTATGGGAGTCATACAGAGTGCTAATTTTCTTGAATTGAATCATCAACTTAGGTTGTCAATTCAGTATGGGAGCGGGTACAGATCGCCGCACTTACTGCTGATTTATCGTCGTGATGATGATGAAAAGGGTAGTTTGCGGTGCTGATGGACCTTCGCGCCAAGCGCTTTTCGTCGTCTTGAAGATGATCGAAAAAGCCGCTGGCGTGATGAAAAAAAATCATGAAATTGCTCACCTAGAGCACAACCAGGCATCCCGTTGGATGGCCATGAACGCAGTCAATTGCGGCAGTAGCCTGATGAGGGCTGTGTGGGTGATTTATCCCATCACGACAAGACAAATGAATTCGCTCAACACAAGCGCCACGACTGCCCAAGCAGGCAGATTGCAACGAGGACCGGGTAGCCGGGGTAGTTGCGATGAGTGGAGGCTAGCTCGCCGGCGTGCGGGTGCAAACCAGACATTGAGGATCGCTCACGGACCCGGCTTCCTTGATGGAAGTAGCAGTGAGAGTGCGGGACGCTTCAGTGCCCAACTGCCGGCGGGACACCACCACCGACATACCCGAAGCCGCAAGGCCAGGGGGCTGCAAAGAGGAAGACACCTTCGATGCGGTCAAAAAAACAATTCTTTAAGCGCAAACGTGTCGTGAGGGTGAGGTTTTGAGGGGAGGGAGTGCGAGGGGCTGGTGGACGCTGCCGGCTCATGGTTGTTGATGGGGATTTACCCGTCACCAACCATGAGCCGGCAGCAAGACAAGGCGTGCTCACGGTGCTGCCATTTTCTGGGCAGCTGGATGATTTCAACAATGAAAGCGAAGCGGCATGAGTAACAAATTGGACGAGCTGATCCAGAGTGTCAATGTGGTGGTCAGGGCTAATTGCCCTGTGCGCGTGAACGGCAACAAGGCGGGCAACAGAACGCAGGAACAGGCTGGACAGGTGATGAGCGAGAGCTGCCGGCGCCTGCACAAGCTGGGCTACTACTTGAGCGATATCAGTGGGCTGCAGGAAAAGCACATCACCGCCTTGGTCGAGGACTGGCACGCCCAACCGCTAAAGATCAAGACGATGCAAAACCAGCTTTCCCGCATCAGGATCTTTTGCCGCTGGCTGGGCCGGGAGAACCTGGTCAAAACGGGCGGCGTCAAGAGCTATTTCCCGGAACTCGCTCCCAAGGTGTTCAAGGTCAGCACCGTGGCGGTGAAGTCCAATAGCTGGACGGGCAATGGGCTCGATGTGGTGCAAAAGATCAAGGAGGCGTGGCTTCATGATGCCCGCCACGGCGGCATGCTTATGCTGGGCGTGGCTTTTGGGTTGAGGAAAAAGGAGATGCTCAGGATCAAGCTGTGGATGTCGGATAAGGGCACTTCGCTCGACATTGATGGATCAGTGGCGAAAAACGGGCGCTTTCGCTCTATTCCCATTGAATCGGGCGAGTTCGCGGAGTTTGGCCTGATGCAGCGCCGGGCGCTCGACGAGGTCAAGAAGCTGTGCAACAAATACCATACTCTGGGCTGGCCGGGGCTGACGTTCAAGCAGAGCGAGAACCGCTACTACCACTACATGCGTCGCCTGGGGTTGACCAAGTTTGACGAGGGCGTGACGGGCACGGGGCTCGGGCCGAATATGCCGAGCAGATGCTGGTGCTGCGCGGGCTGGTGCCCGCCACGCTGGGCGGAGGGCCCGGCCAGATGGCCCGGGCGGAGCATGACCAGATCGTGCTGGAGGTGCAAAGGAATATGGGCCACGGTCGCCCCAAAATTCACGAGGCCTATGCAGGAAATGTAAACGCCAAGATGAACGGTGGCGCCCTGGGCGCAAAAATCGGCAGGGTGTTTACGCTCGATGAGGAAAAGACGATGTTCGCGATAGCCTACGCCAATCCTGCGCCTGTGCAGTCCAAGGCTGGCAAGTACAGGATCCAGTCGCAGGAAGAGCGCGGCCGCACCACTATTTCTGTCGTGGTCGAGGTGCCCGACCAGCCTGATGAGCGGCTGGACGTGAGCGAGTTTGTCCGGCGCTGGCCCGCGCATGGCCAGACGGTTTGGCGCCAGCTCGTCGCGGTCGGCCTGGGGGGTCATAGCGATGCCGGCATGAGCCCGGCTTGAATCAAGCCGGGCGGGTCCCGGCTTGGTTAAAAACCACCAAAAAAGCGGCCGAAGCCGTATTTTTCACTCAACGATTCGCACAGCCTCTACACCCGAACGTCGCATTACATCCATGATCAGGCGCGAGAGCAAGGGGTAACGCATGGGTGCCGGTTTAGTCCCGGTCATTGCTTGAGTCTTTCAAGCTCGCGGGCACGGTCGGCGGTGGCGGTCAACATGCAGCTGTTGGCATTGACGCGTGCCAGCGTGCCGCCGTCCGGGTCGTAGTAGAAGGCGCAGTTGGTATCCCGGTATTTGATCCAGGCGCGCTGCGCTTCCTGCAGCTGTGCCTTGCGCGGGGGCGGCAGCTCGGCCATAAGGGCCTTGTAGGCTTTGTTGAGCTGGACATCCTGACGCTGGGTTTCAGTGTTGATGCATTCAATCATCCCAAACGTAGTACCGCCCGCCTTGTCCATGCAGGCGATGTATTGCTTGCTCAGGCCGGTTTCATTGGCACTGGCAACGCAGGGCACGCCGGCAATGACGAGTGCGGCAAAGAGGTATCTGGCGATTTTCATGACCGATCATTCGGTTTTTTTCGTGTATCGGGTTCATCCATGGCTTGCAGCGCACCCGCGTCGCTTGCCAGTTCCGCTTCAATGTCGGCAATGCTCGGCAGGCTCTGCTCCAAGGTAGCCGGCAGGTCGCGTAGCAGCTGGTATTCAGCCACGCCGATGGGCTTGTCGATGCCCGAGAGTGCATATTCGGCCACCAGCCGGTTTTGCTGCTTGCACAGCAGCAGGCCGATGGTGGGCTTGTCATCTAGCGCTTTCACCTGCGCATCGACCGCCGCCAGGTAGAAGTTGAGTTGACCAGCGTGCTCGGGCTTGAAGGCGGTGGCCTTGAGTTCAACCACCACGTAGCATTTGAGGCGCGTGTGATAAAAAAGCAGGTCGATGAAGAACTCGTCGCCGGCGACCTCCAGCCGGAACTGCCGGCCGACGAAGGCAAAGCCGGCGCCCAACTCCAGCAGGAAGCGGGTGATGTGGCGGATCAGGCCGTTTTCTATTTCCCGCTCGTGTGCGTCGTCGCCCAAACCCAGGAAGTCGAACAAGTAGGGGTCCTTGAGTGTTTCGCGGGCCAGCGCCGACTCGGCAGCAGGCAGTCGCGCCTGAAAATTGGTTACCGCGCCACCCTGGCGCTGCTGCAGCCGGTTCTTGATATGTAGCGCGAGCGTGGTGCGCGACCAGCCATGCTGCACCGTCTGCGCCGCATACCATTCGCGGTCAGCGACGTTGTCCAGCTGAGTCAGCAGCGTCACGACATGGAACCACGGCAATTGGTCAGCAGGCTGCTGACCAAATTGACCATCCGGGCAATGCTGGGCAAAAAACCGCATGTACTTGAGGTTACTGGGTGACCAGCCGCGCATGTCGGGAAAAGCATCCTTCAAGTCACGGGCCAGCCGGTCGATGACCTTTGTGCCCCAGCCCTGGGCCTGCTGGCGCTGCAGGATGTCGCGGCCAATCCGGCCATAAAGCTGCACCAGCTCGGCATTGACCGCGAGCGCAGCGCGCTGGCGGGCATGGGCGATCTGGCCCTTGAGCTGGGCCAGCCAGTCGGTATAGCCTTCGGGCAGGGCGAGCGGGGTATTACTGGCGGGTTTCATGCGCAGGCTTTTTCAACCACTTCGTTGGCCTTTGGCAAGCACAACTGGCCTGAAATCAGGCGTGGCAGCAGCGTGTCGCGCAGACAGAGTGTTTTCTTGATGTCGTCGAGCATTACGAAGTGGGTTTCCCCGTCGGATTCATGTAGTTTCAGCTCTTGGGATTATGGCGGCGCGTCATCCTGTCCAAGATACGTGCGAAGACGAAGCAAGCATTTGGCTCTGGTCGCACTCATCTGATCCAGGAGCTGCGCAGAATCCAGAAAAATTGGAATTAAAAACCAGCACTGCCGTTGCGTTTCAAGCAGACGTGTAGCCGATCAAGCACATTATTTTTATTCGTACTCGACCCCGGCTTTTTGCACAAACAGATTCCATAACCATTCGGAGGCCTGTTTTGGAGAAAGTTTTGGCTCTTCTGTTCTGGAGCCCATAAACGAGTCGGTCACGAGATACAGGTGGTAGTCGTCCGCATCGAGCCACAAGGTGCTATACGCCATCATGATGCGCGCGACTGGTGCTGGTCGCCCTGCGGATCTCGGCCGAAGGGGTCGCACTCAGGCCTGCGAAGCCCGCGACGGATACATCACCACCGAATCGGACTGCGGGCGAACGCTCTCGCTGTCCGCGGCCTGGACTGGCTGGCTGCTCTTGGAAGAAGCCTGCAATGCAGCGCTGATTTCCGCCTCGATGCGGCTGATTCGCTCGGCATACATGGCGGTCAATGCCTTATGGTGCTCGGCGGCCACCTGATGCTCGACCCGCTTGAGGTTGGCTTCTTCCAGATACTCGCGGGATTTGCGGATGTGCCTGTCGGCCTGGGGTTCAAATAGATAAAACCTCATGAGATCCTTTCTGTACGCGCGGCCAAAGGGTAGTGGTTTTTTGTTGAAAGCTCAACAGTTGAATTGCTGCAGGAGAGCGTTCGCAGACGGGTTAGGCTGGTGGCTCGGTTTTCTGCTCGCCCCCAAGGTGTTCATGACACCATGAAAGAGGCCAGGCGGATGGGCTATTTTTTCAGCCGCGCTGTGTGGTCCAGGCGCTCGGCGGGGCACGAACGACACGCCGGCCGCCAGGGGCAGGTCACATGAGCCGGTGGCTGGTGGCAAAACCCACCGCTTGCGCACGCGTGCGCACATTGAGCTTGCGGTAGATGTTCTTGATGTGCGTGTTGACGGTCTGCGCGCTGATGACCAGGCGCGCGCCGATTTCGGTGCTGGTCTGGCCCGAGGCGACCAGCTTGAGCACTTGCTGTTCGCGCTCGGACAGCTTGCTGTCCTTGCCTTGGCTCACGGGCAGCGTCTGGACCGTGGCTTGGGGCGCCTCGAACTTGCCCAGCAGCCGGCGCGCCAGGCTGGGCGTGATCGACGCGCCGCCATTGACCACCTGCAGCACCGCCTGGGGAAAGTTGCCGAACCAGGAGTTCTTGACCAGGTAGCCGGTGGCGCCGAGCTCGAACGCATGCAGCGCGTGCTGCTCGTCCTCCATGGCCGAGATGACGACCGCCTCGGCCATGGGGCGCACGGCCTTCATGTGCTCGATCAGCTCAAAGCCGCTGCCGTCGCCCAGGTTCAGGTCGACCAGCATCACATCGAACTCGTTCTGGCTGATCAGGCGGCGGCCCTCCCGCACGCTGCCGCCCTGGCCCAGCAGGTCGATCCGCAGATCGCCCAGTAGTTCGTGCGCGATGACACGGCTCATGTGCGGATCATCGTCGACCAGCAGCACCCGCACCGGGTGCTCGGCCTGGCCCGTGAGAAACCCCGGCCACAGGGAGGGCAAGGCGCCAGCCAGATGAGAGCCCGACGACAGGGAGCCGCCTTTGACCAAAAAGTCCGACCCGACCGCAGGTTCATTGCCAGTAGCCATGGATGCTCCTTGAATTTGGTTGCCACTGCTTGACAACAGCAGCGTGCCGCGCCTGGCTTTGCCGCTGGCGCCATTCAATTTACTGCTGTTGCACTTTGTTGTAACTTCGCTGCTCAAAAAGACAAGGATTGTGTGACTAATTCCCGGATTCATGGGTCAGGGACAGCCCAACCTGGGGCCAACGCCAGCGCATCTGCTGTTCAATCACTTGCCTCCTTGCCTATCGGGGGCCGCTGCCTGACTTTGAGGTTCAGCATTTTGAACGACTTCGTCCGGCGGTGCACGTCAGCGGCCGCTCTGATGTCAGGCTGGCGACCATCGGAATGATCAATGCACCGTGTCTCTAATAAGCAGATGCTCGACGAACGACAAGCTGTCTTCGATGAAGTAGCCAGCGCGCAGATGCGGTACGTTGCCGCTGAATGTGGCTCGTCTTTTCTCAGCTTTTTACAGACCAGCCCTTGAACTGGATTTTCAGCGGACGGGCCATCTGTTGGCCTTAAAGGCCGCTGGCACGCCGCTCCTGCTGCGAGTGAGCCACCACTCCAACGACACCCTGGAATTGACACAGGCACTCAAGGGCTACGTCCAAGCCCAAAGGGTTGCCGTCTCGGGTTCCTGCCTGCGCATAAGCCTTCATTTACCTGTGGCTTTGGGCCCTGTTTCAGCGACCACGCCAAGACGATCTCATTAGACTGATCGGCTTTACATTTGCCCGGATTCCCTATGGAACTACTCTCCGACCCGAATGTCTGGATCGCTTTCTTCATGCTCGCGGCGCTTGAAATCGTTCTGGGCATCGACAACATCATCTTCATCAGTATCCTGGTGGGGCGCCTGCCGGCCGAAAAACGGGACTTGGCGCGCCGTCTTGGCCTGGCCTTCGCGATGGTCTCGCGCATCGCGCTGCTGTTCAGCCTGGCCTGGGTCATGACGCTGACCACTCCGATTTTTACCGTGGTGGGCCAGGAAATCAGCGGACGGGATCTGATCCTGCTCGGGGGCGGGCTGTTCCTGCTGTACAAGGCCTCGCATGAGATTTTCCTGGAGGTCGAAGCGCATCAGCCCGACGAGATCAGCGCCGGGGTCGACAAGGTGAAAACCGGTGCCACCCTGTTCTGGGGAACGATTGTGCAAATCGGCATCGTGGACATCGTTTTTTCGCTGGACTCGGTGATCACGGCCGTGGGCATGGTGGACACCATCAGCGTGATGGTGGCTGCCGTGGTGGCATCAGTGGCGGTCATGATGTTTGCGGCCAAGCCGATCGGTGAGTTCGTGGACCGGCACCCCTCCATCAAGGTGCTGGCGCTGGCTTTCCTGACGATGGTGGGAACGCTGCTGGTCGCCGAAGCGTTCGATGTGCATGTCCCCAAGGCTTACGTCTATGTCGCCATGCTGTTTTCCCTGGGCGTCGAGGCGCTCAACATCAGGGCGCGTACCAAGCGCCAGGGCGCTTGATACCTGTTTGCCATCGGCTCAGTACCGACAGCTCAGCCATCAAGCAAACTTACTTGGCCGTGGCTCTAGCCGCTTCAGCCTTGCGTTTGGCTTCGTCAGCCTTGAGCTGCAACTCCTTGGCCTCTTTCTCGGCGGCCACAGCTTCGGCTTCCTTGGCCTTGGCGTCCTTGTCAGAAGACAAGCCACCGGCCAGCGCGCTGCCGGCCATGGTGCCGGCCACAGCACCCACGGCGGCTGCGCCCATGGTGCCCATCATGCCGGGGCCACGAGGAGCGGGTGCTGGCGTGCCAGGAGTTGCGGCGGCTGCAGGCGCGGCAGCTGCTGGCGGGGTGACGGGCGCTGCGGTCGCCTTGGATGTAACCGGTGCTGCAGGCGTCTTGTTCAGGCTGGCGCGAGGAATGGTTCGGCCTGCACTGCCCATCCGCTTGGCGTACGCTGATGAAGGGGCGACCAGGGATGCGATGGTCAAAGAGATGATGGCGGCGGCGGTGATGCGTAAAGAAGTAGTCACAAAGTTCCTAGAAATAAAAACCAGCCAAAGTAGATGGTCGTCGGCAAATGCGCAGTGATGCGCGGGGACAGAGCCGCCGGACAGCCAAAGAGGTTGAGCCTCATATGAGGACAAGGCGCGCAGTTCCAAGCGCAGCGGTGTGCTGACGGATGACACGCGGTAAGAATTTTCAGACGCTGACCGCCAAGGGCACAAAACAACCGGCTGTCCACGTGATAGGGCCGTCAACAGCGGGTACCTTTGGCGATCCACTTGGGAAGCGATGTTCATCGCCGCGCAAATCTACCGCATCGTTCCTGACGTTTTGAGCAGCCTGCGGGCAAGCCGTATTCGCTGAGGTCTGAAGGGGCTGTCATGCTGGAGAGAGTCTGTCATGGGCAAGGTTGTCTTTTTTGCAGAAATCTTTACTTGCTTATGTTTACGTGATTTACACAATGGTACTGACCTGGTTCAAGCTTCAAAAACCGCCATGGGTTCCGCAAGGTCCTCATGGATGAGCTTAAAACACAGCGTATCAAAACTTCAAGGAAGTAACCATTTGAAGTGATGGGCAATAAGCACTGCATTGACGAAACTGGATCCAGACAACGCAGGTGCGACGCGGCACTGCAAAAGGGTCGAGCTGCACTGCGCAGGAAGCACATCAACAACGCATGGACAAGGAAGTGCTATGTTTTTTCTCAACCGCAGCGTGAACTGGAACAACGGGGACTACCGGGATTACTGCGACCACAGGGCCCGAGTGAAACGTCGCCTGCGCCTGCGGATGTCCATTGGCCTGACGCTGATGGGTTGCATGCTGGTGATCGCTGCGTGGGCTCCCAACGTCAGCGTGTAGATCCAGGCCCAGTCGATGCAGGCTGCGCCTGGACTGTCGGTGTTGGCACTGATGCGGAGTTGACAGTGATGGCGGAAAAGCATGGATCACCCAAGCAAGCCAGGACAATCGAGGCTGCTGGCCGTGCAACCTCAAGGACGTCCTGCGTTCCAGGCGCCAAGCTCATCTCTGGCATGAGCACATCGCCGCAGCATTGGTGAACTCCCCCACGGGCAAAGCAGGAATTACGGCTTTGCCGGTCCTTGATCGATGAGAAGGGGCGGACTCAAAAGTCCAGCGGGCCGCCATCGTCAAGCTCATCGTGCCGGCTTACCTGCTGGGAGTCGGATGGGCCAGGCTGCCTGCGCTCGAGCGCCTTGCGCTTGCGCGTCACATGGTAAGCCGTCAAGACCTGGCTGGCCACCAGGTCAAGTGCCGGCCGGGCGATGCCCTCGCGGTCCGTCCAGGCCTTGGGCGTCAAGCTGCCGGCCAGCGCCACGGCGTCGCCGTCGCCCAGCGCCAGCAGGGCTTCGCAAGCGGCCTGGCTGAAGGCAATGACGTTGACGAACACATCGCTATCGCCCGCATGGGCACGCACCTTGGCGGTCACGAACAGCGTTCCCGTCCTGCCGGTCTTTTGGGCAGGCTGGCCGTGCAGCTTGCCCGCTACCAGGGATTCGATCATTCAATAGCCTCCCCAATTAGAGTTTCATGCCGTGTGCATGTCTCAAGGATAGGTCAAGCTTGGGGCGTGGCCTGCACACACTTTTGTGCATGGATCACACGGTGCTGCGCATCACCAGTTGAGTGACCACCGAACGGGCACCTACAGGCGGCAGCGCCATCGCCCTCACCAGGCAGTTTTCACACACTGCGTGGCCCTGCCCAGCAGCCACTCATCAAGCCTTCTGGCTTTCTCGCGGCCTGCACCTGCGCGCTGGACTCCCAGGATTCGACCTGGACGCTCAAGCCGGCATAAACCCCATAGCCAACGCCTGCGCGGATTTCGTCGCCCGCCGAAAGACTCTCGCCGGCCTTGATGGAGCCATTTGCGTGGATGGATTCGCCGGACTTGATGCCCCAGCCAGCTTCCAAATGCATTCCGCCGCTGATGGTCCCACCGGCCAGGATACCTTGCCCGGCCCGAATGCTTTCAACGCCAACAATCGCGCCGCCAGCGCGCAGGCTCTTGCCGCACTCGACCAATCCCTGGACGATCAGGTTCTGTCCGACGAATGCGCTGCCTGTCAGTGACAGTTTGCCGTGGCAGATCAAATCCCAGGCGGCGCGCACATTGCCAGCGCAAAAAATGGCGTTCTGAACTTCAATGCCCCAATCGGCCCGAACGTCACCGCCGGCCTGGAGCGAGCCGTTGCTGTAAATGCTGCCCGCCACCCGGATGTCCTCTCCTGCCACGATGGCGCGACCGGCGCGCAGGCCGCCACCCGCCCGAATCGATCGACCGGCCTGGACGACTGTGTCAACATCGATCCCACCGCGAACCTCCAGGGCGCCAGCGTAGACAACAGCCTCGGCGTCCAGTGAATCGACGATCAAAACGGCGTTGGTTGGACCAAACTGCGTCAACAGCCAGCACGCGTCATCCACGCGCCCGGCACTCACGAGCGTATCCAAAGCTTCCTGGTAACCGCTGCCGTCTTCGACGTTGCGGACAAACCACCGAAAGCCGTCGGCGCAGGGACTCTTGGCCCTGAGAAATGTCTTTGTGAATTCCATTGCATTCAATCCAATTTCGATGTGCGCTGCCAATGCACCTCGTGCATTCGCTGGTGCGCTGTTGATGAAGTCCGTTCATGCTGGCAGCCAATGCAGGAAAACCAACACTTACTTGTGGGTCGAGCAGGGCGTTTTCCGGTAAAGCCAAAACTGCTCGCCCTGGCTCCAATGAGGTGTGGGTTAGGGCGTGGCGCGCTGGGTCTTTTCAGGCGGCCAGCTTGCAGGCCAGAGCGCGGCTCAGGTGGTGTAGTCGCCCGAGGCCTCGGGCTGAAACAAAATCGTCGCTACTTGGGCAGAGCGCTCTTGGCCATTGGGCACACGCCAACTGCAGACCTCCCCCAAGCGCCTGCCCACCAAAGCCGCGCCGATGGGTGAAAGCACCGAGATAAAGCCCAGCTCCGGCTCGGCGTCACAGGGATAGGACACCGTGACTTTTTGCCGAAGTCCAGAATCGCTGAAGATTATCTCGACCTGGGAATACATCGTGACGACGTCCGGGGCAATGTCGCGCGATTGCACGAGCTCAGCCGAGCGCAAGTCCATAGCCAAGGCCTCGGGGAGTTGCCCGCCATTGAGTTTGGACAATCGGGTGAAATCGAGTTCGGTGAGCATGCGCTCACCGGCGTTATTTGGATACATGACGGATCTCCATCGGGTGCGACCAGATCTGCTCAAAGCAGACGGCCGCGATCGCGCTAAGCGGGTGCCCGGCGATCGATGGTTTGCGCAGAAAAGAGGAAAAGTTATCGCCGGGCTGAGGAATGTGCGACTGGCTCGTAGGGCCACAATTCGCATACCGCGGCGCACCTCCCCGCAGACAGGCTGCTCGTGGCGCCTGTGCAAAGGGGGGAAAAGGTGGACGTCATGGGTAGAAATCAAATACTTATCAAGTGCGCGAATGGTAGCACTCAGCACTCAGCACTCAGGGCTTTCGCGGCAAGTTCACCTCATTTTTGGCACGACCTACTGACCGGGCTCAGGGGTTCGTGCCGTTCAACGGGCCTCCACATGGTTTGCGCTCAAACGGCCTTTCTCCTGACGAGTTGCAACTGGCTGGCTTCGCCCTGGAGCAGGGATTGCATTCGCCCCTTGGCCGCAGCGCCTGTTGGCGCCTGGTAGTCATGGCCGACGACCAGCACGTCGCAGCCCCCCAGGCTGACGACGCGCCGGGCCACGCTGCCGAACAGGAAATCCACAAAAGTTGAGTCCCTTCGCTTGCCCACAATGACCAGGTCCGAGCCGATGAACGCCTGGTGGACCGCGATGTGGCGGGCAGCCTCAGCGCGCCCGGCCGCCAATGAGGCGCGGTTTCTTCGGGTGACGTGCATATCAACCTGCAGACCATTGGCGCCCACCATTTGCGCGAAGGGCTGCTCCATGGTTTGTATGACCTGGTGCTCAGCACCACGCCGATCAGCCATCCGCACCTGTCGAGCCAGATCGTGCATCGCTCCAACGCGGTATGCGTGATGCATCCGGCCCATGCGCTGGCCGGACGCAATGCCATTCATGTGCGCGACTTGCAGGGCCAGGTGCTGCTGAACCTGAACACGGACGACGAGATCCAGTAGCAGTTTCAGCGCACCATGGAGCAGCATGCAGTGCAGGCCAGCGCGGCGCTGGAAACCACCTACTCCGTCACCATCTGCACCCTGGCCGCCGAAGGTGCTGGCATCGGCATCGTCAATCCCTACGTGGCCTCGGTCTTCATCCACGCCTTGAAGATGCTGCCGCTCATGCCCCGTCTGCCCGTCGAAGTGGGCATGGCGTTTGCCAGCCAGTCGGCCCCGTCGCTGATGACCGGGGAAAGCCGGGCCTGGAGTTCCTCTTCATTTAAATGCTGGGCTTCGTTCCAATCGAGCCCGGCGGCGCGGGTGTAGCTGGCAATGTCGCTGACGGTGAACTTGGAAATGCCCAGTGCTGCGCCAATTTGCCGCGTGTTGAGGTTGCCGCTGTGAAGCAGCTGCAACGTGTGTCGTATCTTGCTCATGGTGACCCTTGGTGTGGACATAGCTGGTTTCCGGTCAAAAAACCGGGCAGCCTACGCCTCGTTTGGGTCACTCAGGACACTGCTGGGGTGTCCGCCTTCAAAATGGAACGCTGTCCGCCTTCACCGTGGAACGGTGTCCGCGATGACGGTGGACTGCCGTCCGCCATCAGCATGGAATCGTGTCCACCATAGTTAAGGGTTGTCCGATGCCTGCCCGTGCGACATGACAGCGTCAAGCATGACGACGGCATGAGGGCAGGTGTTGGACAAGCCTCGAAGGAGGAAACCGCGCAATGCACCGCAAGGGCTTGGGAAAGCGACGAATCTATGGGGATTCGGGGTGCTGGGGGCGAGTCGGCGCCGACGATGCGCCTGGCGAACCGGCCAATGTCGTTGGCACAGCGCAGCGGATCGAAGTCGTCACCTTGACTTGGCCGGAGACAGGACGAGCTACAAGGGCCTTCGTTGAGCATGAAGACAAAAGCACCTCGCGACCCACGAAGACGAGGGATCGAGGTTGCCTCGAACGCTGATGCAGCTTTGTACTCATGGTGCCTGAGCCCGCTGGGGTGGTGCGCGGATCGGTTGCCCGCGAGCGAAGGTCAGCAGGACGATCATCGGAGCGCCGCAGTGCGTACAGAGGAAGGCCGGTTGAGCAGGACAAGGCCCGACATCGACGCTCGATGTTTGCGCGGCGGCATCGACTTCTTGCACCAGCAGTTCGCGAATGCGCCTCAGCTTGACCGTGCGGTTGCCGTTGGCCAGAAATCCGTAGTGGCGGATGCGATGCAAGCCAGCGGGCAGAACGTGCAGCAGGAAGCGACGCATGAACTCATCCACATCGAGCGTCATCGTCTTGTGGCGCGTGCGGCCCTCGGCCCGATAGTCCTTCCAGCGGAACGTGACGCCCCGCTCGTCCATGGCGAGAAGCCGGCTGTTGGAGATGGCCACCCGGTGTGTGTAGCGCGACAGATAGGCCAGCACCGCTTCGGGGCCGGCGAACGGGCGCTTGGCATAGACCACCCATTCGCACTGGCGCAGTGGACAGAGCCAGTCGGCGAACACGTGCGCGTCGGCCAGAGCAGCGAGCTCGCCGAAGAACCGCAACCGATGGGAGCGATGCGCCTGGGTGAGTGCTTCGAGGAAGCGTCGCCTGAACAGCCGCGACAGCACGCGCACGGACAGGAAGAACCCGGGCTTGCAGGCGACCCAACGTTCGCCGCCTGGCGACAAACCGCCGCCCGGCACGATCCCGTGCACATGCGGGTGATGCGTCAACGCCGACCCCCACGTGTGCAGCACCAGGGTCGCACCGATGCTGGCGCCCAGGTGCTTCGGATCCGCCGCGATGGTCAGCAAGGTCTCGGCGGCCACGTCGAACAGCAGCGCGTAGAGCACGGCCTTGTTCTGGTACGCAATGGCACTGATCGGCGCGGGCAAGGTGAATACGACGTGGTAGTAGTCCACCGGCAGCAGATCGGCTTGACGCGCTTGGAGCCAGCGCTGTGCCGCACTGGCCTGACACTTCGGACAATGCCGGTTGCGGCACGAGTTGTAGGCGATCTGGTCCTGTCCGCAGCCTTCGCAGCGCAACACATGGCCCCCCAGCGCCGCGCTGCGGCACTGCTCGATGGCCGACATGACCTTGAGCTGGCCCAGGCTCAGGTGACCCTGCTGCGCGTTGCGCCAATCGGGACCGTGGGTGCGAAAGATGTCGGCAACCTCCAGGGCGGGGTGCGCCACGCAAGACAACCTACGCGGGCTGCAGCATCTCCAGCGGACTGACCACCTCGCGCAGCACCTCGGTGGCGACATGGGTGTAGACCGAGGTGGTCTCCAGCTTCTTGTGCCCGAGCATCACCTGGATCACACGGATGTCCACCTTCTGCTCCAGCAGATGGGTGGCGAAGCTGTGACGCAGCGTGTGCATGGAGACGCGCTTGTCGATCCTGGCCGCTTCGGCGGCGGCGTGCACGGCGCGGTTGAGCTGGCGTGCGGTCAATGGATCCACCGGGTTCATGCCGGGGAACAGCCAGCCGCCCGGCAGCATCTTGCCTTGGGCATGGGCGACTCGCCACCAGGCGCGCAGCCGCTCCAGCAGCAAGGGACAGAGCATGGCGTAGCGGTCCTTGCGACCCTTGCCCTGCTCGACGCGCAGCGTCATGCGCTGGCTGTCGATGTCGCCGACCTTGAGTGCCACGATCTCACTGACCCGAAGCCCGGTGCCGTACGCGATGGACAGGGCCGTCTGGTACTTCAGGTTGGAGGCCGCAGCGATCAGGCGCGCAGCCTCGTCGCGACTGAGCACCACGGGCAGCTTCTGGGGCACATGCACGTAGCTCATTCGGGCCATCAGCTCCCCCGGTCGAGCGTGACGTCGAAGAAGAACTTCAGCCCGGTGATGGTGGCGTTGAGCGTGATCGGCGAGATGCCTCGATCGGTCATGTGCAACTGGAACCGCTGCAAATCCTCTACGGTGGCTGTGTCGGGCGAGCGTCTTAGAAAGCCGGCGAGGTATCGCACCGCGCGAACGTAGGCGGCCTGGGTCTTGGGTTCGAGCTTGCGCATGCGCATGTCGTCGAGCATGCGCTGGCGCAGCGGCGAGATGGCTTGGGTCGAAGGGATCATGATCGTGCTCCTGTCGAAGAACGGTGGCTGTCAAGGAAGTTGTCGCCTGAAGTGAAGTGAGTCAGGCTGTTTTTTGCTTGGATTCAGGCTCCTTGGTTTGTTGCTTGGTTTCTGGGTTGAGGTGCACGACATCGACATGCGCCCACTGGCGAGGCTGCCCTGACCAGCGCTGAGGATTTTCCTGGCGGGCCTGTTCATAGACGAGCGCGCGCTGCTCAAGCAGTGCCCGGTCCAGGCCGGCATGGCGCTGCGCCGGTGTCACGAAGCCAATGGCGCTGTGGCGATGCTCGTGGTTGTACCAATGGGCCAGCTCGGTGACCCAGCGCCTTGCGGCCAGCAGGTTCTCGAACGGCTTGACAGGCAGTTCGGGGCGGTACTTCAGCGTTCTGAACGCTGATTCGACGTACGGATTGTCATTGCTCACGGACGGACGGCTGCGCGTGTGCGCCACGCCCAGGCGCTGCATGGCCGCCAGCATGGTCTCGCCCTTCATGGGCGAGCCGTTGTCCGAATGCACCGTTAGCTGGCCCGGGCGAATGCCCTGGCTCTCACAGATGTCACGCAGCAACTGGCTGGCCAGCTCGGCGCTCTCGCAGTCAAACACCTGCCAGCCCACGATCTTGCGGCTGAACAAATCCTCGAACAGGTACAGGTAAAAGTGCTGGCCGCGCACCTGAGTGGGCAGATACGTGATATCCCAGCAGAACACCTGATCGGCTCCGGTGGCGGCAAGGGCGCGCGGCCGGCTTCGCTTTTGTGCTGCGCGCTCCGAGCGTCGATGGCCCAGTTGGCCCTGCTGTCGAAGTATTCGGTACATCGTGGACTCCGAGGCCACATAGACGCCGCGGTCGGCCAGGCGAGGCACGACTTGGCTCGGCGGCAAGTCCTTGAACGCTTCGCTGTTGAGCGTGGCCATCACCGCCTGGCGCTCGTCCTCGCGCAGCTTGTTGGGCGGGCACACATAGCGCCGCTTGCCCGAAGGACGCTGGTCGCCCTCGGCCGCCTGCGTGCGCTGCCAGCGCTGCACGCTACGGCAGGACAGCCCGATTTGATGGCAAGCCGGCTTCAAGCGCGCCCCGTCGGCGCAGGCCTTGCCGATCAGGCCGAGCAACTTTTGGCGCTGCTGGACGGACGTCATTTGTCCGCGCCCTCCAGCAGCGCCTGGAAGTTTTTTTGCAACACCAGCAAGGCGGCTACCTCGGCCAGCGCTTTTTCCTTGCGCCGCAATTCACGCTGGAGCTGCTCGTGCTGACGCTGGAGTTCTCGAAAGGCACCCGTTGCCTCGCGCGAGGCGGGCGCGACCGGGGTGCAAAACTCTTCGCGCCACTGCACCAACTGGTGCTCGAACACACCACGCTCGCGGCACCACGCCGCCAGTGCCGGGCCATTGAATGCGTAGCTTTCCTGCAGAGCCCTCAGGCGCTGCGATGGCGACCAAGATGCAGCCGGGCCGTCCAGCGCAGGGCTTGTCTCCCCGAGTGCCTGTTCGCCGGCCTTGGCCGAGTCCAGCACCCATCGCTTGAGGGTGCCGGCAGACATGTTCAGCTCGCTGGCAAGGCTCAGAATTGAACGCGCGCCGCGATGGCGGGCTTTGAGCAGTGCCTGCTCCTTGAATTCGGTGGAGTGATGGGAATGAGGTTTTCTGTGCATGAAATGTCGCTTGCGCTGCGGATAACCCGCGGAAAATCGGAGGCGACAACAATTCTGACACCCGGGGAGATTGAAAACACTGTGTTGCCTGGCTTGGCAGTCAGCTGCAATGCTGGCTGCATTTGCCCAATCAAACGTCCAGTTTAGGAGACAGCCATGAGTGATACCAATCCGCGCAATCAAGATCCCATAACCGGCGAACCCGGCGCTCACCCTGTTGGTACAGGCGTTGGCGCCACTGGGGGCGCTGTCACTGGCGCTGCCGTGGGCACTGCGGTTGCCGGCCCCATCGGAACCATCGTTGGCGCGGCCATTGGCGCCATTGCCGGCGGCCTGGCAGGCAAGAGCGTTGCGGAAGGAATGAATCCAACCGAAGGCGGTGCACCGCAAGAGCACGCGGTCGGAACCACCGTAGGCGCCAGTGGTGGCGCCATTGCTGGTGCGAGCGTCGGTGCAATTGGCGGCCCGATCGGGATGGCAGCCGGCGCCGCCATCGGCGCGGCGGCAGGCGCCATGACCGGACGTGGCGCGGCCGAAGTGGTGAATCCCGACCCTACCGACCGTCTGGGCGACCACAACCTCGAAACTGGCGTTGGCGTTGGTGGCGGCGCACTCGCAGGTGCGGCAATAGGCGCTGTGGGTGGGCCTGTTGGCATGGCAGCCGGTGCAGTGATTGGGGCAGTGGCTGGCGGCAAGACAGGTGAAGGTGCTGGCGAAGTCGCCAACCCCAAGATGACCGACGACTTGCCCAATCACAACCTGGCTTCTGGCGTCGGCACGGGTGGCGGTGCACTCGCGGGCGCTGCGATCGGTGCGGCCGCTGGTCCGATCGGTATGGTTGCCGGCGCTGCCATTGGTGCGGTGGCTGGCAACAAAGCCGGCGAAGGCGTTGGTGAAGTGGCCAATCCAAAGCGCGACGATGACCTGCAGGAACATCACCTGGCTTCAGGTACCGGCACGGGTGGCGGTGCGCTCGCGGGTGCGGCCGTCGGTTCGGTGGCCGGTCCGGTCGGTGCTGTTGTAGGCGCAGCGATTGGTGCCACGGCAGGTCACCTGGCCGGCAAGGGCGCTGGAGAAGCAGTCAATTCCAAACATTGCGATGAAGTCGGCGATCACAACTTGGCTACTGGGGTTGGCGTGGGTACCGGCGCCGCCACTGGCGCCATGGTCGGCGCGGTAGGCGGTCCGGTGGGCATGGCCATCGGTGCAGCTGTCGGGGGCCTGGCTGGTGCAGCGGCAGGCAATGGGCTGGCCGCTGCCGTCAACCCGGCCGCCGAGGACATCTACTGGCGCACCAGCTATGCCACGCGCCCAGGTTATGTGGACGGGTACAGCTACGATCAAGACTACCAGCCAGCGTACCGCCTGGGCTATCAAAGTCGGGACCGCTACGCCGGCCGCAGCTTTGACGAGGTGCAAACCTCGCTGCAGAGTGACTGGGAACGCCAACGCGGCACATCCCGTCTGACCTGGGATCAGGCAGGCCCTGCCACGCGTGACGCCTGGCACCGCATTGAGCGGGCTCTTCCAGGCGATTTCGACCGCGACGGCCGATAACAAGGCCGTCAACTGGCCTTTGCTGCCGGCGAGGTCTTCAAAGTCAACCGCCCTGGGAGGGGCGGTTTTTTCTTTTCGAGCCAGTTAGCTGCCTGGCATCGAGCCCAGAATTTTGCACCTTCAGTGACCGCGTGGTTCACGATCAGTACATGGCGCGCCATGCTCGCGCGTCTTCACTGAAGGCTAAAACACAACATCAACAATGCTTTGTTGTTGAGATAATGGCTCAACAGTCACACCTTCGGTATCGTCAACAACGGGAGCGCTGCATATGACACTTTCTGACGCTCAAAGGTCAAAAAAACGTAACTACTCGGCCCAATTTCAGGCACTGCATCGCATCAGGAGGAATCGGCGTGCCTTGGTTCTTCACCACCATCATCACCCTGCCTCATGATCCTGAACCAGAAGGAATACGGGAAACGCAGCATCTCCGTGCTGCACGGCATTGCTGAGCAGATTCGTCAGCACCTGGCGCATTCGATGCGCATCGAACGCCAGGGGCACGTTGGCAGGTATGTCGCACCGCAGTGTTCGCTGGGGACAGGCGACAAGTAGCTTGACATTCACCGGGAATTGAGGTTTTTCAGCCGATGCACCAGGCAGCGCGGCTATGCATTTCCTTGTGACGCGCAAGGATGCGTCGAAATGAGCGCGCTTCTCCCGTGGTGGCCCTGGTGGCTTGACCAGTCGCGTTTCGCGCACGCAGGCGGATTCATCGGGCTTGTCGCCAGGCTAGAAGCAACGCGAGCGTGTCTTGGGGATACAAACAGGGCCCGCAAGCAAGGCCGGGGGGGACGGACTCCACAAATTCAGGCCCAACCAGCAGCGAAAAATCGTGAGCCTGGTCAACATGGGTCAGAAAACCGCAGCGGCAGCGGCCAGACTGTTCAATGTCCATCCAGCGACCGTGTCGCGTCGTCTGCAGCGCAGCTGCATTCCTTCACCGTGTTTTTCGTTCCATTGCGCCCTGCACCTTGAGCTCAAGCCGAACCGTTGCGAACGAAGGAGCGGGCCGATCGCATCAAGGCTGCGGGCATGTCATCGACTTTGCTCACCCAAGCTAGCCGTCTACAGGTGCGCAGACGGCTTCAAATCACCCAAAACGCTGGCAAAAAGCGCCGGGTTCCCGCATAAAAAACGGGTGCTGTACAGCCACAAACATCCAGCTTGTCCAGCTGACATCCCAGGCGCTCTAAGCTCAACAGCATACAATCTGAATCGGCTGTCACACAAAAAAACCAATGTGCGCAAATGCTCTACAGACATTGCACAGGGTAGAGGAGACAAAAAATGAGTTTGGCGAAAAGGACCTGCGCCACCTGCTGCGCTTTCGAACCGGTACGCGGGTGCTGGGCTGTGGTCAGTGCCATTCAACAGCGTGACCCGCATGGAGGGTGCAAGCACCATCAGACCACCCTGGAAAGCGATGCGCGGGATGACGCCGTTTTGACGCGCTGCCAGGCACTGTTGATCCAATCGCACTCGCCGGGCGGCAGCACGGACCAAGGGCCGCCATGAAACCCAGGACCGTGCAGACAGGCCTGCAAGCCAATGCAGCGCACCAGGCTACCCGGGGTCGTCTCGGGAAACGAAAAAAATCGTATGCCAACGACTAAAAACCCACGGTCACCCAGCACTGGGTTTCAACCATCCACCCCGCGTGCACAGTAAAGGATCTCATGAGGTTTTATCCATTTGAACCCCAGGCTCAGAAGCACATCCGCAAATCCCGCGAGTATCTGGAAGAAGCCAACCTCAAGCGGGTCGAGCATCAGGCGGCGGCCGAGCACCATCGGGCATTGACCATCATGTATGCCGAGCGAATCGGCCGCATCGAGGCGGAACTCAGCGCTGCCTTGCAGGTTGGCTCAACGAGCAGCCAGCCGGCCGAAGCCGCTGACAACGAGCGCGTTCGCCCGACGTCCGATTCGGTGGTGATGTATCCCTCGCGGGCTGCGCTCGCCTGAGTGTTCAAATAAGGGTTGGAACGGGCCCCGCTTGTGTGAACCAACGTGCCCCGCTTTTCAAGCGGACTCCGAGCGCCTTGCAAACGATGCGCGGACATTGCGAAGTCGGGAATGATTCAACGCAATTTCAACTCACTGCGCCGGCGCATTTCCGTTCGGCGAAGTTCAAAGCTCGGGGCTCTGCGCATCGCGTCTGCGCTTTCCCTCTGGCATGTGGCCCAGGCCGCGTTCTTGCGTCAATGCGGCATGCAGCAAGTCCATGGCGGCTGCGCAATCGAGGACAGTGGCCCGCACCTGCGCCAAGGCCTCAGAGGCTGAGAGTTTTTCGGTCATTGGCACGCAAGCCTTGCCAGCCGCTATTCGCGGCAACTGCGGCGACACATGGACGAATTGCGCGGCCCATTCGCGCAATTGACGCTGCGGGCTCTCGTAAACGGCCTGTTTTGGCTTTTTCAGTCATTTCCTGCCCTCTCATGCGGCCTGCGCGACCATTGCGCACGGACCTGGTCCCCAACCAATGAGCTGCGGCGCGAGCGCGACCATGGTGCGCATCAGGTTGTGCGCCAGCACGAACAGGCCCACCACGGATCGGACCTTGGTCAAGCCGCGCACGGGCATTCGCAGCAGTCCTCGGTTGCGCGCTTGGGCGTTGACGCATTCAGCCGTGGCCGCGCGCTGCTTGTAGATATCCCTGGCCTGGGGACTGGCCATGCGCTGGCGCCAGCTGGCCACCGCTTCGGAGTCACCAGGCTTGGGCTGGTGCTTGTCCTGCTGCACCTGTTTGCCCGGCTCGTCCTTTGGTTCATCCTTGTTCGCGTCTTTCTTCGCGTCCTTCCTGGCTTTGGGCTCGGGCACCGGCGCATAGACCTCGGTCTTGCCGGCCACCGCGTCGATCTGCTCGTGCGCGGGGAAGCCGCCATCGACCAGCCACTGATCCGGGCTCTGGCCCAGACGCTGCTCGACTTGCCGGACCATGGGGGCGAGCTGGGCCATGTCGCTGCCGGCGTTGACCACGTCCATGCCGACGATGACCTGGCCTTCGCACTCGGTGGCGAATTGCACATTGAAGGCCGGCCGGAAGCCGCCGTCGCCCATCTTCATGACACGCGCGTCGGGGTCCGTCGTGCTCGCCCGGGCGTCTTCAGCCTTGGCCCCGTTGCGCTTCTTGGCCGCCGCCACTTCGGGCAGTTGTTCCAGTGCCGCCTGAATGCGCTGCTCCCGCTCCTGGGCTGCGCGCAGCTTGGCCGCCTGCGCTTGGCGCTTGGCCTTTCCCGGGTCGGCCTGCGTCTGTGTCTTGATCATTTGCACCAGCTCGCTGGCCTCGCTCAGGTGTTCCTGCAGGCTGGCTTGGCGGCGAAACGAGGCCGCGCCTGCATCTGCACGCACGCGCATTCCGTCTTGCGCCACGCGCTGCAGGCTGATGGCACCGGCGGCTGCCAAAGCGGCCACGTTGTCGCTCAGCAGTTCGTCCATCAGCGCTTCATTGCCAGCGCGAAAGTCGTTGAGTGCGTGGTAGTTCACCGACACGCCCCCGCAGATCCATCGGTACGCGTCGTGCTCCTGGCTCAGCCGCGTAACTTCGCGCCCACTGCCCACGCCGTCCAGCGTGGCGTACAGCCACAGGGCGAACAGGATGTACGGGTCGATCGCAGCACGGCCGGCGTGGGAGCCGCGTGCCTTCACCGCCTCGACCAATTTGCTCAGGTCCTGGCGCACGACGTAGCCCCATACCAACCGGGCCCGATGGTCCTCAGGCAGCAACGATTCCAGGTCCGAGGCCCGCAACTCAACCTGCAAACGATCGGGCTGCAGCAACCGTGGCGATCCTTGCCGGCGCTTGCTGGCCGCCTTCGCCTGGTCCTGTTGCACCTGTGCAGGACTGGGCTGGGGCATGTCCTCGAACAGGCTCACCTTTACCATCCCGTCTTCGTGATCTGTATGTTTCGTCATGCCGCTTGACAAGCCAGTTGCATGCCAGTTTGCAAGGTCTGGAGAAAAACTCTCACTCTCTCAGGCGAGGGCGCCTGCAGCGTGACGTCAAGCCACACGCCCGCTGCCAGCCTGAGCCTGGTCTGGATGGCCTCGAACAAAATCTCCCAGTCGCCGATCTCGATGTCCAGCGATCGGGTTCGCCATGCGGCACTTGCCGGCGCAGCGGCTCCCTCCTGACTTTCCTTCCAGATGCTGCGACGCAAGGCATTGCCGGCGTAATACTTGGATTCGCGCATGCGCTTGACGATGCATGATGCGGCCAGATTGGGGCGTGCCGGGCTTCTGGAGCCGCGCTCAGGGTAGGGAAGGGGTTGATTCATGTCGGCGCTCAGGCTTCAATAAGTGATGCATGGCGTCGCAACGACGTTCAGGCGCTGCCACCGATGCCGGCGCGTGCTTTTTTCCTGATGCGCTTGTTATAGAAAGTTTCAAGCGCATGGTCTGTGCGCCAACGTACAGACGAGACGGCCTCGGGCTTGAAAACAACACCAGGCTCGTTGAGGCAACCGCAAGCTGGCGCTTCGCGCCCGATGCAGCCCGGCACGCGCTGCGCAGCGCGCGCCAGTTCAGTCAGAAATCTACGGCTCCCGATGCGCTACGCCGTGGCCCGTGGCCTCCTCCCTGCGCCGGCGCCTCCTCAGACAAGGCCGTGTGCATGCACGCAAGACGGTGCGCCCCGGCGAACCGTCTTGCCGCTCCTGCCGACTTGCACGCCGCAACGCCCGTCAACTCAAAGGTCAACAGGGCACGTCAGCCTGCCGGGCTGGCACCCGTGCTTGGGCACTGCGCCCGAGGGTTTCCTTCTGAGCGTGCTGTACGTCTTCGTTCTCGAGACGGACCGTCTGCTCAATACAGTAGGCCAACAGTCCCGTCGAATTCGCTTGACTTGTCGAAGATGGCGTCGGCGCCCAGCTCGGTCGCCCGTCGGCGAATGTCAGAAGTGGCGTAATTGGTCAGAACGACGACTTTCTGGTACCACTCGCGTCTTTTGCATCGCGCCAGCACGCCCAGCCCGCTGCCTTTCCTTCAAAAAAGGTCCACGATGGGCAGATGCCATGCACCAGGATGCAGCTCGAGCCAACGGATGGCCTCGGCCTGCGTCTCGGAGCAGGTGATGTGTGAGACGTCGCCGATCCCCCGAAGCCCCCGGAAGCGTTTCGATCTGATTTTCGCGGATGAGCGCATTGTCTTCGACCAGATGGGTGATGAGCGTCTTTACAGGGGGTGTCTTCCCAAGGGACCTGTGGTTGATGGCTCGTTCGGTTGGTGCCCATGGGTCAGCCCAACGGCTGCGTCATACAAACACGTCAAGTCCGGGAAAACAATTCCCCGTCTGCGCGCATCTTGGTCGTTGCCAACACTGCAGCGCCCCTTGATGATGCACGCTACCTCGCTTTTTCGAGCACCGGCTTGGGCTCGAGGGCGCTGAATCACCGACGCTTGCCCGCTCTGGCGCCATGGGCTGGCCGCAGCTCAGGCAGAGCTCACTCCTCAACCGTCGCACTCACAGGCGACCAAGGTTTCTGATGCCCTTTGAATCAAACCCGGTAAGTGTGTATATTTGTGAGCATGAACACTCTGTCTGACCCCAGGGACAACCGGCTGCTTGCCGCCTTGCCCGATGCGGAATGGCGGCGCTGGCTGCCTCAGCTGGAGCCTGCCGAGATGGCGCTGGGCCAGGTGATTTACGAGTCCGGGGGCACGCTCAGCCATGCTTACTTTCCGACCACGGCCATCGTATCAATGCTCTACGTGATGAAAGACGGCGACTCGGCCGAGATCGCCGTCATTGGCAGTGAAGGCGTGGTCGGCATTTCGCTCTTCATGGGCGGCGGCTCCACGCCCAGCCGGGCCGTTGTCCAGAATGCAGGCCAGGGTTTCCGCATCAAGGCGCAAACCCTGAAAGCGGAGTTTGAACGCTCACTCCCCGTTGCCCACTTGCTGCTGCGCTACACGCAGGCGCTGATTTCGCAGATGACGCAAACGGCCGCCTGCAACCGGCACCACACGCTGGACCAGCAGCTGTGCCGCTGGTTGCTGCTGAGCCTGGACCGTCATTCGGGCAACGAGCTGGTGATGACGCGAAAGCTGATCTCCAACATGCTCGGCGCGACCGATGAAAAAATGACGCAAGGCGCCCTGAATCTTCAGGATGCCGGGCTCATTCGGTATCTGGATGGCCGAATCACGGTGATTGACCGGGCAGGCGTGGAAAAGCGCACGTGCGAGTGCTACCAGGTGGTCAAAGATGAATACGACCGACTGCTTCCTCAGCAGCAGGCCTCATAGCGCAGGTCCATTGCCGGGCATGGCAGCGCAGGGACAAGCATTAAACCCAGGCCCGCCGGGGACTTCCTGATGACCATCATCGTCGATCCCAGACACAACCACTTGCTGGCCGCGCTGCCCGATGCCGAATGGCAGCGCTGGCTTCCGCAACTGCAGTGGATCGAGTTGCCATTGGGTAAAGTGCTGTACGAGTCGGGCGCCCAGCAAAGCCACGTTCACTTTCCCACCACTGCCATCGTTTCATTGCTGTACGTGATGGAAAACGGCGCCTCGGCCGAGATTGCCGTTGTCGGCAATGAGGGCCTGGTCGGCATTGCCCTGTTCATGGGCAGTGAGTCCACGCCCAACCGCGCGGTCGTGCAAAGCGCCGGACAAGGGTTCATGCTGGGCGCGCAGGCGATCAAGGACGAGTTCACGCGTGCCCCGGTGCTGCACCTGTTGCTGCGCTACACCCAGGCGCTGATCACGCAAATGGCGCAAACCGCCGTGTGCAACCGGCACCATTCGCTCGACCAGCAACTGTGCCGCTGGCTGCTGCTGAGCCTGGACCGCCTGCAGTGCAACGAGCTGGTGATGACGCAGGAACTGATCGCCAACATGCTGGGCGTACGCCGCGAAAGCGTGACCGAAAGTGCGCGCAAGCTGCAAAAACTGGCCTGATTTCCTATTCACGCGGTCGTATCACGGTGCTCGACCGCCCGGCGCTGGAAAAACGCAGCTGCGAGTGTTATGCAGTGGTCAAGAAGGAGTATGAACGCCTTTTGCCAGCAGGACTCTCGTCTGGACCGCCCAACTTTAGACGTTGAGTAGTAAAAATCAGGCTGGTTAAAAAAGCCCGTGGTTTGCCGCAAAACTGACTGCTTGCGCACGGTTGCGCACATTGAGCTTGCGGTAAATGTTCTTGATGTGCGTGTTGGCGGTCTGCCCGCTGATGACCAGCCGTGCGCCAATTTCAGTGCTGCTATGGCCCGAGGCGACCAGCTTGAGGACTTGTTGTTCGCGCTCGGACAGCTTGTTGTCCTTGCCTTGGTTCACGGGCAGCGGCTCAACATTGGCTTGAGGCGGCTCGAACTTGCTCAGCAGCCGGCGCGCCAGGTTGGGCGTGATCGAAGCTCCGCCATTGACCACCTGCAGAATCGCCTGCGGAAAGTTGCCGAACCAGGAGTTTTTGACCAGGTAGCCGGTGGCGCCGAGATCGAACGCATGCAGGGCATGCTGCTCGTCCTCCATGGCCGAGATGACGATGGCCTCAGCCATCGGACGAACAGTTTTCATGTATTCAATCAGGTCAAAACCGGTGCCGTCGCCCAGGTTCAGATCAACCAGCATCACATCGAACTCATTCTGACTGATCAGGCGGCGGCCCTCCCGCACGCTGCGGCCTTGGCCCAGCAGGTTGATCCGCAGATCGCCCAGCAATTCGTGGGCAATCACACGGCTCATGTGGAGATCGTCATCGACCAGCAGGACACGAACCGGGTGCTCGGCCTGGCCCGTCAGGAAACTGGGCCACATGGGCTGCAAGGCGCCATGGGGAGCCAGCTGATGGCTTGTCGGCATGGAACTGCCTTTGGTCAAAAAGTTTGACCCCTGACCCAGAGGCATGTCGACCCGTTCAAGCGGCGGCAGCCAGCACTGCCACTCGTCATCGGGCAGCGCGGCGAGCATCTGTTTGGCTTGGGGGTCGGAAGAAAGATGCATCATTGGATTCCAGGGGCAGGTCAGGCTTGATTCACCACTTATGGCAGAGATCTCGCGGAAATCCAAGTATTAGGAATCAAGGACGGTTTGTATGTTCGACAGCGTACATACCAGCTGGAATTAAATCCAATCTCTCTATGACGGCTTGTTGAACCGCCCGTCTTTCGTGGAGGCCGGTTGTTGTAAGTTTTCCACAGTCGCGGTCAACTCGGCGGAGTTGCCGATAGTTGCTGCCGGCACACCTGACACAGGTACGTTCAACACGTTTGATCAGTTTCGGTGTGCCAGCAGTGTCAGTGCGAACCACCGACTAGCAAGTACGGCCAAGTGGGAATTTACATTGGCAGAGGGAGAAGTGGGGCAAGCTTTCCGAAAAAAGCAGCAGCCCGGAAATGGGCCGGACGCGAGGACTGTTTGTCCCCGAAAACAAAGAAGCCAACCGCATGGGTTGGCTTCTTTGCAAGGTAAACCTTGGTGGCCTGGGGCGGAATCGAACCACCGACACAAGGATTTTCAATCTCCTGCTACTTGGCGATGACGGTCATGAAAAAGGCTTCATCAGCTACCTGCGCGGTCCCACGGGGATCGGGTGTTGTCGCCGACCAAAAGTAGCTCAAACGGGGTAGCCCTTCGAATCCTCAAAATGTATCAAAAAATGACACCTATGGCCGCGCTTATCTGCATCACTTTTGGAGGCCTGCCACACTGAGAAAAACGCATCTCCACTAGAAAGGTACAGCCGGTTGGCAGGTGGCTTACTTCGTAACACTTTCAAATGCACTTTAGAAAGCAGCGCCGTAGAATAAATTCGCAACAGCGAAAGTTGAGTGAAGTTGTAATTCACGAATGAAAGGATGTTCACACCTTTGAGAAATACACGCTAATCCCTTGGCTCATGCCAAAACTCCAGATACTTTTCCACCGCCAGGGCTTGTTGACAAATAACTTGTTTAATTTTTAAAGCAATTTGATTGGAAAATTTTCTCTCAATTGCTCAAGTTATTTCGAAACAAGCCCTTAACTCTTTCCGCAAAAAGGCTGATCCCCTTTTGGCGCCTTCACAAGACTCTTTCCCACTGCAGATTTTCACAGAGTTGACCCATCTGTTCGGATTTTCGAGTTGTGATGCATCCGATAAAGCCACCTCAAAAATCCAGCCTCATTTTCATTGAGGCCACATACCAATGTTGCTGCCTTAGTCGCGCGTTCCAAGCGCTACCGCGCAGCGTCCATCAAGCCCGGACTCTTGGGACAGCCGGGCAGCGAGAAGAAAAATGTAGCGCCTTGCCCCACCGCGCTTTCGGCCCAGATGCGGCCCCCGTGGCATGAAATGATGCGTTGCGATGTCGCCAGGCCAATGCCCGATCCTGAAAACTCCTCCGGTGAATGCAGACGCTCGAAGGTGCCAAACAGCTTGCCGACATACAACATTTCGAAGCCGGCGCCGTTGTCCCGCACGAAATAGGTTGCCGCCTCTGGGCCAGCAGTTTGCAATTGCCCGACCCGGATTTGCGGCGCAGACGCTTTTGCGGTGAATTTCCAGGCATTGCCGATCAGGTTTTCCATCACCTGGCGCAGCAGTTCGGTATCGCCCACAGCCAGCAGGCCCTCTTGCAGCCGAAGGGCTCAAGGCGCTGGGCCAGCCGGTCAGGTCGGCGCAGGAGGACACTTCAACGACTTCCCAAGCCTTGATGCCGCCATCGCAGGCCCGCCGCAATGAGGCTGCACAAGCGGCCCTGCCGGCGCCGCACAGGCCGAGCACGGCAATATCGCCCGGACCGAGTTTTGACTGCGCCAAGGCGCGCTCCATGCCCGAGAAGATGATTTGTTCGGATGCCGAGCTTGCCCGGCTCGACCGCGAACTGGGCTGGGTGTACGCACGGGCGAAAAACGCGGCTGCCGACGGCGCCGCTTTTCGGCGCCAGAACAGCGAAGAGTGGCGCAGGCGCGAGGCGACGTGCCGGGACCGAGAGTGCCTGCTGCGCTGGTATGCGAACAGGCACGATCAGCTGATGAATATCCTGCAAGGGCAGGAGCCAGCGCCATCGACAGTCTCCCGATAGGCAATTTTGTGGCGGCGCTGAGCTTTATTTCGTTTGTGGCCCTGCCTGTATCGGTAGCGGCATCAAGCAAGTCGGCCATGTCGTGGTGTCCACATACCTGTGGAAGGTGCTCTACAGCCTGAAGCAGCAGCACGCCGGAAGTCACCAACGATGAGACACGCGAGTATTCGACCGTCTCGATGTCTGATCTGAAGAAGATGGTGGGCATCAGCGTGTTGCTGGGGTTGCCCCAACAGGTGCGCGATGGCGGGATGAACATGCCCAGGCCAAGCGCACGGCGTGACAGCCAAGGCAGCCTCCACGGCGATCAGCCATACCTGCAGTGAGAGCCTGATGCGGAACACTGAACATAATTCCTAGAAGCATCCAGGCTTCCAAGGGGAATATTCCACGACATCTGTTAAATAACAACACTGATTGACATCACGTGTTCGAATCCGGCTGCAGATTATTTTGTGGTGCCTTGCTGACCGTAAACGCTTCGGAGTTACAGCGTGGAAGTCGACAAGGACTTCTTGCTGACGGTCAAGCGCGACAAGTCTGCTGCCCTGCACTTTTTTGAAAAAGTCATGTAGGCCAGCGGTGTGCCGCAGAGATGATCGGCGCCTGAGCGCAGGCGTTTTCGTTGAAGGATCCGGCAGTCATTACCTCTCTAGCTGATATTTGGTGAATACCTTCAGAACAGGTAAAATGCAAATACCTGTTTTGCAAATATTGGTTATCTGTCTGACGCCGCCCACCTGACCACGAGACCCCGCATGAAACAAATCCTGTCCGTTGCCGACCAGGCAGGCCCGCTCCTGCAGGCAGCCCGAAAATCGGCCCGGCTGTCCCAGACCGCACTGGCCCGCCGCCTGGGCATCAGCCAAAGCCGCATGTCAGCGATGGAGCTCGATCCGGGCTCCATCAGCCTGGCGCAGTTACTCGCCATGTGCTCCGCGCTGCGCCTGGAGTTGGTGGTGCAGACCAAAGGGCGCCCGGGTGATGACCTCGGCAATGCGGCGCTTACCGAGCCGGAGTGGTAAGCCATGGGCCGCAGATCCCATTCGCGCGCCCTGTCCGTGTGGACCAATGGTCAGCGCGTGGGCACCTGGAGCCTTCCGAGCCGCGGCGACATGGAATTCACTTACGACGCCAAGTGGATGAACTCGCCGGGCGGACGCCCGCTGTCGCTGTCGCTGCCCTACACCGGCGAGCAGGCGCTCAGGGGCGAGCGTGTGCACAACTTCTTCGACAACCTGCTGCCCGACAGCGAACCGATTCGCAGGCGGCTCGCTGCGCGATTCAAGACTCAAAGCGCCGGGGCCTTTGACCTGCTGCAGGCCATCGGCAGGGACTGCGTGGGCGCGGTCCAGCTGCTGGGCGTGGACGAGTCGCCCGCGGACATCACCCGCATCGTCGGCACGCCGATGCGTGAAGAAGACATCGAGAAACTTCTCATCCAGACGACGAGCACCGGACCCCTGTCCAACCTCGACGATGGCGAAGAGCTGCGCATTTCGCTGGCCGGCGCCCAGGAAAAGACCGCCCTGCTTTGGCATGACGGCGCCTGGATGCGTCCCCACGGCTCGACGCCGACCAACCATATCCTGAAGCTGCCGCTCGGCCTGGTGGGCCAGCGCAAGGCCGACTTCAGCACCTCGGTCGAGAATGAGTGGCTGTGCATGCATTTGCTCGCCGAGTATGGCCTGCCGGTGGCCAACACCACCCTGCTCACGTTCGGCCGCCAGAAAGTGCTCGGCGTGGAGCGGTTCGACCGCCGGCTGCATTCCTCCGGGACGTGGCTGATGCGCCTGCCGCAGGAAGATTTCTGCCAGGTCAAGGGCGTGCCGTCACACCTGAAGTATGAAAGCGATGGCGGGCCCGGTCTGGCGGACCTGGCCGGGGTGCTGAGCGGCTCGGTGCAGGCCGAGCAGGATCTGGCCACGCTGCTCAAGAGCCAGGTGCTGTTCTGGATGCTGGCAGCGCCCGACGGCCACGCCAAGAATTTCAGCATCCGCCTGCTGCCCCAGGGCCGTTACGCGCTGACACCGCTGTACGACGTGATGTCCATCTGGCCCGTGGAAGGCCGCGGCGCGAGCCAGTTCTCGCTGCACAAGGCCAAGCTGGCGATGGCGCTGCTGGGCAAGAACAAGCACTACCATTTCAAGGATGTCCAGCGTCGGCACTTCAACAGCACGGCCGCCAGGTGCTTCCAGCGGCCAGACGCGGAAGACCTGATCGGGCAGGTGCTCGAACGCACCCCGGCGGCCATCGACAATGTCGCCAGCAAGCTGCCCAGGGGCTTTCCTGAAAAAGTCGCGACCTCCATCTTCCAGGGCCTGCGCAGGTCGGCCGAGCAGCTGGACCGCATGCCCAGGCAGTAGCACACCGGGCCAGCAAGGCCCGCCGTGCCGAGTTCGACCCGCAATGTCACCATCGACCTGTTTTCAGTTGGCGGCCAGACACTCCAGCCGCATCTGTGCCGGTACTGGGTTGATCGTCGGCTCGGCCATCCGGTAGCCCATCGCCCGGTAGCCGCGCTGGCGCTTGTCCCACATTCGCAGCAACGCGGGGTGGCCTGTGTCCACGAAGTCGACGATGCGCACATCGGTCTTGGTCGCGTGGTCACGGTGCAGGCGACCGGCGTACTGCTGCAGGGTGCCCTTCCACGATACCGGCATGGCCAGCACCAGCGTGTCCAGCGCGGGATGATCGAACCCTTCGCCGACCAGCTTGCCCGTGGCCAGCAGGATGCGGGGGGCATCGGCTGGCAGGTCATCAAGCGCAGCAATCAGCTTGGCGCGCAGTTTTCTGGGCATCCGGCCGTGCAACGCAAAGGGCGGTGGCACCTTGCCTTCAAGGGCCGCCACGATCGCATCGAGGTGCTCGGTGCGTTCGGTCAATACCAGCACTTTTCTGCCTTGCCGATAGGCGCTCTGGATCTCAAGGGCAATCGCTTCGGTTCTGTTCTGGTCGTTCGCCAAGTGGCGGAAAACATCCTGGATGCCAGACGCCGAAGGCATGTCCATGCGTGCCTGGCAGTAGCGTGGCGAGACTTCCAGATCGTGCGGCGCACCCGACGGTCGGGCTGCCGTGTAGCGCAGCGGACCACACTGCATGAAGATGATAGGCTGCTGCCCATCGCGGCGGATGGGCGTGGCGGTCAGCCCATGAACAAACTTGGCCTTGACCCTTTGAAGTATGGCGTCAAAGCTCAAGGCCCCGACATGGTGGCATTCGTCGACAATCACCTGGCCGTAGTGCGCCACCAGAGGGTGGACTTCGCCTTTTCGGGACAACGACTGCATCACGGCAATGTCGATCTGGCCAGTGGGTCTGGCGGCGCCGCCCCCAATGACGCCGATCACCTCCTTGCCCACGCCCAGAAAAGTCTGCAGGCGCTCTTGCCACTGCTTGAGCAACTCCGTGCGATGCACCAGAACCAGGGTGTTCACACCCCGGCGGGCAATGAGATCGGCGGCCACGACCGTCTTGCCAAACGCCGTCGGCGCGCACAGCACCCCAGTGTCATGAGGCAACAGGCCTGCGACCGCAGCCTCCTGGTCCAGGCGCAGGATTCCCTTGAAGCTGACATCAAGGATCTGGCCCCGACAGCGCTCATCGTGCAACGCGCAGGCGATGCCGTTTTCCAGCAGCAGCGCCTGCGCAGCCTCCAGGCAGCCACGGGGCAAAGCAATGTGCTGAGGATAGTTTTGCGCACAGCCAATGATGCGGGGCTTGTCCCACACCGACATTCGCATCGCTTGCGCCTTGTAGAACTCGGGGTTCTGGAACGCAGCCAGGCGGATGAGCCTGTTGGCCAGGGCTTGAGGCAGGGCTGCCTTTTCAAAATAAATCTGATTGGCCACCGTCACCGCCAGTAACGCAGGCATCTTCCCGGGCAGTTTGCGGGTAGCGGGAACAGCCGGCAGCCAGGGAGTCGCCAAGTCCTCGTCGTCCACAAAGGTCACGTCGAGCGGGTGCGCGCCGCCTGTCGCCCGCAAAATGGTGGGCTCGATATTGCCGGGCTCCATCTGCTCGATGGATGCCAGAAACGCCCACTGGTCCGGGTAAGGTATCAGCGCTTCATCGACAAAGACGCTGCAGCCATTCTCGCGGGGCTTTTTTTGCAGCGGCAACGCGATCAGGTTGCCAAATCCACCCTTGGGCATGGTGTCCTGGTTCGGGAACAGGCGATCGTAGGACGCCAGCTTCAGCTGCCGGGTCCGCGAGCAGGTATGGCTGATGATGGCGGTACCCAGGCGACGGGCATCGCGGGCCAACACGTTGCCTTTGAAGAACACCCATGCGTGCGCGCCTTTGCCGGAACGGGAGATCTCCAGAGCCGCTGGAACCCCCAGGTCACGGCATGACTGCATGAAAGCCAAGGCGTCTTCCTGCCACTGGGCTTCGTCGAGATCGACGGCAAGAAAGCAGCAAGTGTCATCTTCCAGCAGCGGATACACCCCGATGGTGTGCTGGCCGGCAAGGTGTTTATAGACTACCGGATCGCTCAGCGGTATGAGCGATCGATGGGCGCAGTCGCCGCATTTGATGCGAGGCTTGTCGCAAACGCCTGCCTGCCATTCATTGGCGCAGGCTGGCGAGTAGCCCGACTTGCCGCTGGCCTTGCTGTCCCAGCGCACAGGATAAACATCGGTTCGGCCACGAAACAGGCGCCGAAACATGGCGACCTTGGCATCGACTGAATAACGAACGAGACCTGCTGGTTCTTCAGTCGAAGTCGTGAAATCAGGTTTTTGAGGCGCAAGTCGCCATTCAAGGCCATGCTGCTCCAGCAGCGCAACCAGGCGGTTGTTTTCCGCCTGCAACGCTGCCAGTGAATCGCGCTCAGTCATGGATGGTGTATCCAGTCAACAGGTCTCTCATCTTTCTCCCCACCCGGCAGGTGCACTACTCATTCGTGCAAGCAGGGGCAGTCAAAGTCTACGCTGATCCAACGTAAGCAATGGGATGAACGCCCCCACCCATAACGGCATCGTTGTGCCAAAGTGGAGACGTTGATCAACCACTTGAACTGAGAAGGGGCATCCACCATGAAGCTTACGACTTTTGGCATTGACCTGGCAAAAAACGTCTTTCAGGTCCACGGAATTGATGAGCATGGCAAGGTACTCGTGAAGAAGCAGCTTCGTCGAGATCAGATGGCCACGTTCTTTGTAAACCTCCCGCCGTGCCTGATTGGAATGGAAGCCTGTGGCAGCGCGCATCACTGGGCGCGCAAGCTCCAGGCGATGGGCCACACGGTCCGCCTGATGGCGCCGCAGTTCGTCAAGCCGTATGTCAAGTCCAACAAGAACGATGCCGTTGACGCCGAGGCCATCTGCGAGGCAGTAGGCCGACCCAACATGCGCTTCGTGCCGATCAAGAACGTGGAGCAGCAGGCAGTGCTCGCGTTGCACCGGGTTCGCCAGGGTTTCGTGAAAGCGCGCACCGCCCAGGCCAACCAGATTCGCGGGCTCCTTGGGGAGTTCGGCCTTATCGTTCCCCAGGGTATTGGTTACATCACCACGCGGGTTCCTGAACTGATCGAAGACGCTGAAAACTCACTGCCGGGCTCTTTCCGCCAGCTTGTCCAGCGGCTGCTTGACCATCTCAAGGAGCTCGACCGGCAGGTCGAAGAAATTGAGGCGCAGATCCAGGCATGGCATCGAAACAGCGAACTCAGCATGAGGCTCGCGCAGGTGCCTGGTATCGGCCCCATCACGGCAAGCGCTCTGGTCGCCTCCGTGGGAGATGCGAAGAACTTCGACGACGGCCGGCAGTTGGCCGCGTGGCTGGGCCTGGTGCCCCGGCAGCACTCTTCTGGAGGCAAATCAAACTTGCTGGGCATGAGCAAGCGTGGCGACAGCTACCTTCGTACTTTGCTGATACACGGCGCGCGCTCGGTCATCTACCGTGCCGGGCAAAAGGCAGACCCGTGCAGCTGGATCAATTCAGTGGTTAAACGGCGCAACAAGAATGTCGCGGCAGTCGCGCTGGCCAACAAGAATGCCCGAATCGTCTGGGCGTTGCTGGCCCACGGCCGGTGCTATGAGAAGGGCTACCGCAAGGCGGTCGTCGAGGCCGACTGACCGAAGGCTCACCACGTAAAAGCAAAACGAAGCGAGGGAGGAATACCACCGATTGCTCAGGCGATCATGAAGTGATGGCAAGACAGGTTAGACCGTGGTTGACAAAGCCCGTGCCAGCCGGGGCACCCAGAGTGCGTGTAAGCGATTGGGCGTCAACCAGCAAATCCCATCAGGGACCGCAGTCAAGAACTGCACTCAGAGTCCGAATGTACGGGAGCAATCTTTACCTTTGCGTCGTCATGAATTGAGAGGCTGGCATAGGGGGCGTTCATGTACGGCTGGGCATCCCATCTTGAAGGACTGCGAATAGGTTGAGATAGTGTGCGCGATGAACATCATGCACACCATGGCGAGTAAGACTCGCACCACCCAGGTCCCCAAGCGCCGGTTCTACAGCCCTGAACTCAAGCTGCAGGTTGTCCAGACATGCGCGCAGCCTGGCGCGTCCATTGCTGCAGTAGCCCTGCAACACGGCATCAATGCCAACATCGTGCACCGATGGATACGTGAGCATAGCCAGGGAACGCTGGTCATTGAGCCACAGGCGTTTGTGCCGGTCACCTTGAGCACGGAGCCCGAACCCGTTGCCATCCAACCTGTGGCGGTGGCGGCCACGGCAGAAATCCGAATGGAATTGCGGCGCGGCACCTCCTCGGTGACGGTGATGTGGCCGAGCGAACTGGCAAGCGATTGTGGCGCCTGGCTGCGCGAGTGGCTACGATGATCCGCATTGACGCGCTGTGGCTGGCAACCACCCCGATAGACATGCGCATGGGAACGGAGCGTTTGTTGGCACGGGTGGTGCAGGTGTTCGGGGCGGCCCAGGCCCATCATGGATACCTCTTTGCTAACGCCCGTGGCAACCGCATGAAGCTGCTGCTGCACGATGGCTTTGGCATGTGGTGCGCGGCCCGGCGGCTCAATCAAGGCGGGTTTGAATGGCCACGCGCTGGCGCCGATAGGGCCACCTCGATGACGCTGACAAAGCAGCAATTCGATGCCCTGGTGTTGGGACTTCCGTGGAGCCGGCTGGAACAAATGCAGTCCATTACGCGGGTGTAGGAACGCTGTCCTTTAACGCTGTAAAAAGGGCAATTGGAGGATGCCCTGATTCTCTTTTTTGTGTGGATTTTGCACAATCCACGCATGCTCCGCGTGGACCAACTCAGCGCCCAAGACTTTGTCGGTCTGAGCCCTGGCGCCGCTGCCGAATTGGCCGCCCGTGTGTTGGCACACGTTGGCGAGCAGAGCCGGCAAATCGAATCCCAGGCCCAGGCCATCGGGTTCAGGGATGCCAAGATCGCAAGCATCACCTTTGAGCTGCGCCGCCTCAAGGCCTGGCGCTTCGGTGCCAAGACCGAATGCATGTCTGCCGAGCAGCGCCAGTTGTTTGAAGAAACGCTGGCAGCCGACCAGGCAGACCTAGTGTCGCGTCACGAGAAGTTTGACGCGGACAATGGGGGATGGAACATTACAAAGTCACCTTGTCAGAGCAGGAAAGAGCCGAGTTGCAGGGCATCGCAGGCAAAGGCACGCACGCGGCGTCCAAGGTCATCAATGCCTTGATACTGCTCAACTGCGACCAAGCTGGGGAACGCACCGAGCGACCCCGCACTTGCGACATCGCAGCCATGCTGTGCGTGAGCGAGCGCAAGGTGGACCGGGTGAAAAAGAAGTTTGTCCTGGAAGGCCTGGATCCGACCCTGAACCGCCAGCCCTCCAAGTGCGAATACGACCTGAAGATCGATGGCCGCCTGGAGGCGCAGCTGCTCGCCCTGAGCTGCTCGGCGCCACCCGAAGGCTGTGCTCGCTGGTCGCTGCGGCTGCTGGCCGACCGGCTGGTCGAGCTGGAGTATGTGGACAGCGTCTCGCACGAGACGGTGCGCCGGGCGCTGAAAAAAACGAACTCAAGCCCTGGAGGAAGGTCGGCTGGGTGATCGCGCCGCAAGCCAGCGCCGCCTTCGTGGCCGCCATGGAAAAGGTGCTGGACCTCTACAGCCGGCCCTACGATCCAAAGCACCCGGTGGTGTGCATGGATGAGACGCCCCGGCAACTGATTCGCGAGACCCGCGAGCCCATTGCCGCAGCTGCTGGCCGGCCCGAGCGCCATGACTACGAGTACGAACGCTGTGGCGTGTGCAACGTCTTCATGGCCAGCGAGCCGCTGGCCGGGCGGCGCCTGACCAAGGTCACCGAGCGCAGAACCAAACTGGACTGGGCTGTATTTGTGCAGGACATTGCTGCCAGCTACCCCGACGCCGAGCGCATCACGCTGGTCATGGACAACCTGAATACGCACACAGCGGGCTCACTGTACGAGGCGTTTGCCCCCGGGCAGGCCAAGGCGCTGTGGGACCGCTTCGAGTTCGTCTACACCCCGAAGCACGGCAGCTGGCTCAATATGGCGGAAATCGAGATCAACGTGCTCGTCAAGCAATGCCTGAGCCGGCGCATCGACAACATCGAGACCGTGCGCAGCGAGGTCGCTGCCTGGCAAGCTCGCCGCGACAACCTTCAGGCCAAAGTCAACTGGCAGTTCACGACCAAGGATGCCCGCGTCAAGCTCAAACCGCTTTACCCGACAACTACTTCGTGACGCGACACTAGAGGCCCAACTCGCAGCACTGAAGGCGGCCTCCAAAGAAACGGGCAACACGCCAGAGCCCGACACCCGACGTCAGCCAAAGCGTCAGGCCCTGCCCGAGCACCTCAAACGGATAGAGCACCACCATGAGCCGGAGAACACGACCTGTGGCTGCGGCGAGGCGATGGTGCGTATCGGCGAAGACGTGAGCGAGCGCCTGGACATCATCCCCGCTCAATTTTTCGTGCACCGCCACATCCGCGGCAAGTGGGCCTGCAAGTGCTGCCAGACCCTGTTGCAAGAACCGGTGGAGCCACACATCATTGACAAGGGGATGCCCACGGCCGGTCTGGTGGCGCACACTACGGTAAGCCGCTTCGTTGACCACATTCCGTACTACCGCCAGGAGCAAATCAACGCCCGTTCCGGCGTTCACACACCGCGTTCCACGCTGGCGTCGTGGTCCGGCCAGGCAGGTGCAGCCTTGCTGCCTCTGTATGCGGCGCATCGGGAGTTTGTTCTCAGCTGTGCAGTGGTTCATGCCGACGAGACGCCGGTGGCCATGCTGGATCCCGGCGCGGGCAAGACCAAACGGGCCTACGTCTGGGCTTATGCCAGAGGCGGATTTGATGTTTCACCCGGCGTGGTGTATGAATTTTGCCTGGGCCGAGGGGCCAGGTACCCGCTGGAATTCCTCAAGGGCTGGTCGGGCACGCTCATCTCCGACGGGTACGGGGTGTACGACCAGGTCCTGAAGCAGGAAACCCGCATCGGCGCAGCTTGTTTCGCGCACGCACGTCGAAAGTTTGATGAACTGGTCAAGGACAACCTGAGTCCGGTGGGCACGCAGGCCCTACAGCGCATGGCAGCGCTCTACCAAATTGAGCGCCAGGTCAAAGGCTTCTCGGCTGAGGATCGGCAGGCCATCAGGCAATCGAGCTCCAAGCCGCTTTGCGAGGATCTGCACGCCTGGTTGAAGCTGGAGCGCCAACGCGTGCCCGAGGGCGGTGCCACGGCCAAGGCGATTGACTACAGCCTGAACCGCTGGGAAGCGCTGACAACTTACCTGGCCGACGGCAACGTCCAGATTGATAACAACCATCTTGAGAATCTGATTCGGCCATGGGCAATGGGGCGCCGGGCATGGTTGTTCGCAGGCAGCGAACTTGCCGGCCAACGTGCCGCCATCATCATGAGCCTGGTGCAGTCGGCCCTATGCCGGATGCGGCATAGTGCCGACTACGCCGACCGCCGAACTATGCCGAATGGGCTCGCTTCTTCCTGAATTCTCCGTAGTCGGCATGTGATCGGTTCGGCATAGTTCATCCTGCCTCCGTCCTCAACAACGGAGAATTTGATGACTAATACGGCAGAGTATTTGAGCCGGAGCCGGCTGTTCCGGCGCCTGAGAAGCGGCACCCACGGGCATCTTGTGGAGTTGTACGCGGCGCGTCTTGTCGAGGTTGGGCTCAGTAGACACGGGACTTGGCGTTCTCTCAACGTGGTCGGCAATCTCTTGGCCTGGATGACAAGCCACCGGACTAAGCTGAGAAGTCTTGATGAACGCATGGTCGAGCGCTACCTGCGACACCAAGGAGCAAAGCGGACCATCCAATTCGACGACCGGGCCGCGCTGAAGCGGTGGCTGCTGACACTACGTGCCGTCGGCACAATTGCGCCGGCGCCGGTCCCGATGAACACGCCGCTACAGCAGATTTTCGCGGAGTTTGGCGACTATCTGCGAAGCGAGCGCGGTCTGACAGTAAAGACTATCGCGCACCATCAGCCTGCGATCCGTCGGTTCCTGTTTGAAGTCTGTCCCGGCGGCGTCAGCGATCTCGGCAAGATCAATCAGGACGAGGTGATTCGCTATGTCGAGTGTCACGCCCAGGATGGGAGCCCGAAGTCCGCCAAGTTGATGTGCTGGTCGCTGCGAGCGTTTCTCCGATACCTTCATCACACGGGATTGAACCCGCACGCATTGGGCGGCTGCGTTCCCTCGATCAGGCAATGGAACCTCGTAGGCCTCCCGACTTATCTTTCTGCGGCGCAGGTTCAGAAGGTTTTGGACAGTTGCGACCGGGCATCCGCGGTAGGACGACGTGATTTCGCCATTTTGCTGATGCTTTCCAAGCTCGGCCTGCGGGCTGATGAGGTCGCCACCCTCACTTTGGACGACATCGACTGGAGAGCTGGCGAGATGCTCGTTCGCGCCAAGGGCCGGCAGCGCGCCAGGATGCCGATTGCGTCAGACGTCGGCGCAGGGATCGCCGCCTATCTACAGGACGGTCGACCCAAGTCCCCCTGCCGTCAGCTATTTCTTCGCAGCCTTGCGCCCCACACCGGATTTTCGTCCGCCAGCGCAATCACGATGATCGCCAAGACCGCGCTCAAGCGTGCCGGCATCCAGGGCTACGCGCACCAGGGTGCCCATATTTTCCGGCACAGCCTGGCCACGGAACTCCTGCGCTCTAGTGCAACTTTGTCGGAGATCGGCCAGCTGCTGCGGCACAAGAACCAGGACACCACGCGGATCTACGCAAAGGTTGATATCGAGGCGCTCCGCACATTGAGCTTGCCGTGGCCGGGAGGTGAGCAATGACGGATCTACATTCGGCACTGCAGCGGTACCTGAGTATGCGCAAAGGGTTTGGATTCAAGTACCAGCATCAGACACGACGGCTCGCCGACTTCGTCGACTGCATGGACAAACGCAAGGCCACGACCATCACGTCGAAACTCGCGATGGAGTGGGCGACGCTACCGCCCGGCCGGCATGCGTCCTGGGCATTGCGGCTGACGGATGTTCGCGGCTTTGCGCGCCATATCGCAAGCTTCGATCCGAAGACGGAAGTGCCCCCGGTCGGAATCCTGCCGGGCCTGAAGCGTGCCAAGCCCTACGTCTATAGCGATGCAGAGATCGATGCGTTGCTGGCAGCAGCCCTGTCCTTGCCGCCATCAGGTGCTCTGCGCCGCTGGACTTACCACTGCCTGTTCGGACTCATCGCGGTGACGGGCATGCGTTTGTCCGAGGTGATCGGCCTTCAACGTGACGACGTCGACCTGGACGCCGGTGTGCTGACGATTCGACTGACCAAGTTTGGGAAGTCACGACTCGTACCCGTGCATCCAACGACAAGCGCAGCGCTACGCAATTACACGCAACGGCGCGATGCCCATCTAACAACGCGCCGCGACCCACATTTCTTCGTTGCGGAGCGAGGCGGACCACTGTTGCGTCAATACGTTCATAGCGTCTTCTGGCAGTTGTCGCGTGAGACTGGTCTGCGGCGTCCTGGCGATCACACGGGACCACGCATGCACGACTTTCGGCACCGATTCGCCATTTGCACGCTGTTGGGCTGGTATCGCGAAGGCAGCGATATCGAGAGGATGCTCCCAATGCTTTCCACCTATCTTGGCCACTCCTGCGTGCGGGACACCTATTGGTACCTCTCGGCATGCCCGGAGCTGATGCAAGAGGCGGCGCAGCGTCTTGATCGAAGGTGGGAGAGTCAACCATGAAGCCCGTCGGCTGCAACCTCGCCCCGCTCGTCGAGCGCTACTTTACCGAACGGCTTATCCGTCAGCAAAACGTTAGCGCCAATACGATTGCATCCTACAGAGACACGTTCAGATTGTTGCTCAAGTTTGCAAAGGAGAGGCTTCGCAAGGATCCCTCTGCCCTGACCCTCGATGAACTGGACGCGCCTTTCATCGGCGCGTTTTTGACCGATCTCGAGATGAATCGCGGCACCAGCGTCACGACACGCAACCTGCGCCTGACCGCCATCCGCTCCTTCTTCCGCTTCGTGTCCTTCGAGGAGCCGGCTCACAGCGCCCTTATCCAACGCGTGCTCGCAATACCGAGCAAGCGACACGATAAGCGTGAAGTGAATTTTCTGACGCGTTCCGAGATCGAAGCCGTCCTTGCTGCGCCCGATCGCGTGACGTGGATCGGCCACCGTGATCACACATTGCTACTGCTCGCGACCCAGACCGGCTTACGCCTCTCCGAGTTGACCGGCTTGCGCAGGGAGGCTATTCATCTCGGCACCGGTGCGCATGTTCGGTGTGTGGGCAAAGGCCGCAAGGAGCGATGTACCCCACTGACGAGATACGCCCAGATCGCGCTTCAGGCGTGGCTCAAGGTGCCGGCGCGGCGTGGCGCCATAACCTTGTTCCCCAACCTGCACGGAGGCCAGCTCAGTGCTGATAGCGTCCAGTCGCTGCTGGCTAAATATGTGGGCGTCGCCAGCAAGACATGCCCATCGCTGGCATCCAAGCGTGTGTCACCGCACGTCCTGAGGCACAGCGCGGCAATGGAGCTCCTGCAGGCGGGCGTCGACTGTTCGGTGATCGCGTTGTGGCTCGGTCATGAATCAATCGAGACCACGCAGCTCTACCTTCATGCCCACCTCGCCCTCAAGGAGGCAGCTCTCGCAAAGCTTGAGCCATACAAGCAATGCAAGCGCCTTCGCTTCCGCCCTGAGGATCACCTGCTCGCCTTTCTCGAGGCACTGTAAGCGGTCAGACTATGCCGAACCGATCACATGCTGACTACGGAGAATTCAGGAAGAAGCGAGCCCATTCGGCATAGTTCGGCGGTCGGCGTAGTCGGCACTATGCCGCATCCGGCATAGGGCCGACTGCACCAGGCTCATGATGATGGCGGCACGTTGGCCGGCAAGTTCGCTGCCTGCGAACAACCATGCCCGGCGCCCCATTGCCCATGGCCGAATCAGATTCTCAAGATGGTTGTTATCAATCTGGACGTTGCCGTCGGCCAGGTAAGTTGTCAGCGCTTCCCAGCGGTTCAGGCTGTAGTCAATCGCCTTGGCCGTGGCACCGCCCTCGGGCACGCGTTGGCGCTCCAGCTTCAACCAGGCGTGCAGATCCTCGCAAAGCGGCTTGGAGCTCGATTGCCTGATGGCCTGCCGATCCTCAGCCGAGAAGCCTTTGACCTGGCGCTCAATTTGGTAGAGCGCTGCCATGCGCTGTAGGGCCTGCGTGCCCACCGGACTCAGGTTGTCCTTGACCAGTTCATCAAACTTTCGACGTGCGTGCGCGAAACAAGCTGCGCCGATGCGGGTTTCCTGCTTCAGGACCTGGTCGTACACCCCGTACCCGTCGGAGATGAGCGTGCCCGACCAGCCCTTGAGGAATTCCAGCGGGTACCTGGCCCCTCGGCCCAGGCAAAATTCATACACCACGCCGGGTGAAACATCAAATCCGCCTCTGGCATAAGCCCAGACGTAGGCCCGTTTGGTCTTGCCCGCGCCGGGATCCAGCATGGCCACCGGCGTCTCGTCGGCATGAACCACTGCACAGCTGAGAACAAACTCCCGATGCGCCGCATACAGAGGCAGCAAGGCTGCACCTGCCTGGCCGGACCACGACGCCAGCGTGGAACGCGGTGTGTGAACGCCGGAACGGGCGTTGATTTGCTCCTGGCGGTAGTACGGAATGTGGTCAACGAAGCGGCTTACCGTAGTGTGCGCCACCAGACCGGCCGTGGGCATCCCCTTGTCAATGATGTGTGGCTCCACCGGTTCTTGCAACAGGGTCTGGCAGCACTTGCAGGCCCACTTGCCGCGGATGTGGCGGTGCACGAAAAATTGAGCGGGGATGATGTCCAGGCGCTCGCTCACGTCTTCGCCGATACGCACCATCGCCTCGCCGCAGCCACAGGTCGTGTTCTCCGGCTCATGGTGGTGCTCTATCCGTTTGAGGTGCTCGGGCAGGGCCTGACGCTTTGGCTGACGTCGGGTGTCGGGCTCTGGCGTGTTGCCCGTTTCTTTGGAGGCCGCCTTCAGTGCTGCGAGTTGGGCCTCTAGGTCTGCCTGGTCGGCTGCCAGCGTTTCTTCAAACAACTGGCGCTGCTCGGCAGACATGCATTCGGTCTTGGCACCGAAGCGCCAGGCCTTGAGGCGGCGCAGCTCAAAGGTGATGCTTGCGATCTTGGCATCCCTGAACCCGATGGCCTGGGCCTGGGATTCGATTTGCCGGCTCTGCTCGCCAACGTGTGCCAACACACGGGCGGCCAATTCGGCAGCGGCGCCAGGGCTCAGACCGACAAAGTCTTGGGCGCTGAGTTGGTCCACGCGGAGCATGCGTGGATTGTGCAAAATCCACACAAAAAAGAGAATCAGGGCATCCTCCAATTGCCCTTTTTACAGCGTTAAAGGACAGCGTTCCTACACCCGCGTAATGGACTGCATTTGTTCCAGCCGGCTCCACGGAAGTCCCAACACCAGGGCATCGAATTGCTGCTTTGTCAGCGTCATCGAGGTGGCCCTATCGGCGCCAGCGCGTGGCCATTCAAACCCGCCTTGATTGAGCCGCCGGGCCGCGCACCACATGCCAAAGCCATCGTGCAGCAGCAGCTTCATGCGGTTGCCACGGGCGTTAGCAAAGAGGTATCCATGATGGGCCTGGGCCGCCCCGAACACCTGCACCACCCGTGCCAACAAACGCTCCGTTCCCATGCGCATGTCTATCGGGGTGGTTGCCAGCCACAGCGCGTCAATGCGGATCATCGTAGCCACTCGCGCAGCCAGGCGCCACAATCGCTTGCCAGTTCGCTCGGCCACATCACCGTCACCGAGGAGGTGCCGCGCCGCAATTCCATTCGGATTTCTGCCGTGGCCGCCACCGCCACAGGTTGGATGGCAACGGGTTCGGGCTCCGTGCTCAAGGTGACCGGCACAAACGCCTGTGGCTCAATGACCAGCGTTCCCTGGCTATGCTCACGTATCCATCGGTGCACGATGTTGGCATTGATGCCGTGTTGCAGGGCTACTGCAGCAATGGACGCGCCAGGCTGCGCGCATGTCTGGACAACCTGCAGCTTGAGTTCAGGGCTGTAGAACCGGCGCTTGGGGACCTGGGTGGTGCGAGTCTTACTCGCCATGGTGTGCATGATGTTCATCGCGCACACTATCTCAACCTATTCGCAGTCCTTCAAGATGGGATGCCCAGCCGCTTACACCTATTCGGTGACTTCTGGACATTCATTGAAATTGGCTACCAGCCATACGTCCCGCTGGTTTACGTGGTTTCAACTGCCGGAAATAGGTTGATGCCAGAAGTCTGCTGGACGCTGGCAACATTCAGGCGATTGCCTGGTATCGCAGCGGCAGCATCACCAGCCCCCGATAAGCCGGCTTGTCGCTCCAGCGCGGCGCGGCATCGACCAGGCTGAGCCCGGGCCATCTTTTCAGCAACTGGCCAAAGACCATTTTGGCCTCCATGAGCGTGAGCGCCGCGCCCATGCACACATGCGGCCCCGAGCCGAAGGCCAGCGAACTGCCCTGGCTGCGCGTGATGTCGAGCGTGTCGGGATCAAGGTAGCGCGCCGGGTCGCGGCTGGCCGCGCCGATCAGGGGCAGCACCAGGTCGCCCCGGCGCAGCTGCTGGCCGTGCAGCACCAAGTCGGTCGCCACGCGCCGCCCGGTGTACTGCACCGGGCTGTCAAAGCGCAGCAGCTCGCGCACCGCTCCGGGCAGCAGTTCGGGTTCGCGCCGCAGGCGGTGCCACTGCGCCGGATGGCTCAAGAGCGCCTGCAGGCCACTGCCCAGCAGGTGGCGCGTGGTTTCATGGCCGGCGAACAGCAGCATGGCGCATTGCGCAAGCAACTCGGCGCCATCCTGGATCTCGCCCCTAGCCTCGGCCTGCGCCAGGCGGCTGACCAGGTCGTCGCCTGGCGTTTTACGTTTGAGCGCCAGCAGGCAATCGAAATAGCGGCTCATGCCCAGCAGGCTGGCTTGCGCCCGCCGCGCCTGCTCGCGCGAGGGCCTGGGCTCGCCGATAAAGCTGGCCAGGTCTTCCGACCAGGCCATGAAGTCTTGATGCTGCGGCTGCTCGATGCCCATGAGCAGCGTGATCACCCGCACCGGCAAGGGCCGGGCAACGGCCTCGATGAAGTCAAAACTTTCCAGGTGCGCTACCCGATCAAGCAGTTCGGTGACGACCTGCTCGATGTGCGGCGCCAGCCCTTGCAGCACATCAGGCCGAAAGCCGGCATTGAGCACCTTGCGGATGCGCGGGTGGTCGGGCGCGTCGAGAAACAGCAGCGCGCGGGCAAACAGCTGCTGAAAGCCTTTCAACTCGCCCGGTGCATCCTCCCGGTCCTTGACCCAGGCGCCGGTGCGCTGCGCCGAAAAGCGCGGATCGCGCAGCACCAGCTCGACATCGGCATGGCGCGTGAGCAGCCAGGCGCCGCCGAAAAATTCCTCGCTCCAGTGGATCGGGCCGGTCTCCCGCAGGGCTTGGTAAGCCGGGTAGGGATTGGCCAGGAAGGCGGCATCCATGAGCGGACGCGCCAGCGCTGGCGGCCTCGGGTCAGCGCTCATGCCTTACTGCGCTGCGGGACGGGCGCCCTGGACTTTCAAGCCCAGGCGGTCAAACAGCTGGCGGTCGCGGTCGGCTTGCGGATTAGTCGTGGTCAGCAGCTTGTCGCCGTAGAAAATCGAGTTCGCGCCAGCGGCAAAGCACAGCGCCTGCAGGCTTTCCGCCATCTGCTCGCGTCCGGCCGACAGGCGCACCATGGTCAGCGGCATGGTGATGCGGGCCACGGCAATCGTGCGCACGAACTCGAACGGGTCCAGCGGCGGGGTGTCCGCCAGCGGCGTGCCGGGCACGGGAACCAGGTTGTTGATGGGCACCGATTCAGGATAAGGGCTCAGGTTGGCGAGTTGCGCGATGAGTCCTGCGCGCTGGAGTCGGCTTTCGCCCATGCCGACAATGCCGCCGCAGCAGACATTGATGCCCGCTTCGCGCACATGGCCCAGGGTATCTAACCGATCCTGGTAGGTGCGGGTGGTGATGATGTCGCCATAGAACTCGGGCGAGCTGTCCAGGTTGTGGTTGTAGTAGTCCAGGCCAGCGTCTTTGAGCGCCTGCGCCTGCTCAGCTTCCAGCATGCCCAGCGTCATGCAGGTTTCCAGGCCCAGGGCGCGGACCTCGCGCACCATCTCGGTCACGTTTTCCATGTCGCGCTCTTTCGGGCTGCGCCAGGCCGCGCCCATGCAGAAACGGGTAGCACCCTGGTCCTTGGCGGCCTGCGCGGCCTCCATCACCTCGGCCAGCGGCATCAGTTTCGTGGCTGCGACGCCGCTGTCTGCGCTGGCCGCCTGCGGGCAGTAGCCGCAGTCCTCGGCGCAGCCGCCGGTCTTAATCGACAGCAGCGTCGAGAGCTGCACCTCGTTGGCATCGAAGTGTTCGCGATGCAACTGCTGGGCGCGAAACAGCAGGTCCATGAACGGTAGCTCGTACAGGGCCGCCACGTCCGCGACTTCCCAGCGAAGCGGCGCTTGCGGAGCTTTGACAACCGCAGGTGCGCGGCGCAGGGATGAAACGGGAATGGTGGCAATGGTGGTCATCAGGTTTTTCTCAGGTGAAAAGGGTCGGGACAAAAGGGATGCGGTGAAACACCCTTTGGAGGGCTGCGGTATCCAGGTGGGCCGCCACGGCGGCGGGTTCCGGTGCGTCCAGCCAAGGCACCATGCCCAGGCAGGGTGCTTGGTGGCGGCGCGTCATTTCATGGCGCAGGCTGGCCAGGTTGGCAGCGCTGTGCGCCATGTCGGGCTCGGTAGCATTGGCAATCCAGCCGGCCAGCGGCAAGCCGCGCGCGCGGATGGCCTCGGCCGTCAACAAAGTGTGGCTCAGGCAGCCCAGGCGCAGGCCGACCACCAGCACCACCGGCAAGCCAAGGGCCACTGCCAGGGCGGCCGTGTCCCAGTCAGGGCCGAGCGGCACGCAAAATCCGCCCACGCCTTCAATCACCACAACATCGGCGCATCTAGCCAGATGGCGGGCGGCGGAAAAAATCGTTACCGGATCGATATGCCGGTGTTCCAGGGCAGCGGCAATCTCCGGGGCGCAGGCGGCCTTGAACTGCAGCGGCCCGACTTCGGCATCGCTCAAATTCACCGAGCAGGCCTGGCGCAGGGCCTGCACGTCCTCATTAACGGGTTGGCCGTCAATCAGTGTCGTGCCTGCTGCCACGGGCTTCAAACCCGCGCTGCGCCAGCCCTGCTGCGCGCACCACTGCAGCAGCGCCGCGCTGATGTGGGTCTTGCCCACGCCGGTGTCGGTGCCGGCAACGAAGCAGCCGTGCAGCGCTTGATCGTCCAAGCCTTGCATCCTCATGACATTTCCCCGGCGGCCAGCGCCAGCGCCGGGTGACTCGCCAGGCCCAGGTAGTCGTTGCTGCAAAACGCCAGCATGTCCCGCGCCGGCTGGCCGTCGCGGCTAACCCGTTGGTGCGGCGCGCACGGCGACTCGGCGATGCGGCGCTGGCGCTGCAGGCCCTGGGCCTGGCGCTCACGCAGTTGGTGGTTCAGGTAGTCGATCAGCATCATCAAGCCTCTGGTTGAGAACGTCGTCAAGGGTTGCCAGCACGCGTCCGGCCAGCCAGGTGCACAAGCCCTCGTCCAGCAGGTAGGGCGGCATCAGGTACACGGTGCGACCGATGGGCCGGATCAAGAGCTCGCGCGCCCGGCCGGCGAGGTGAAAGCGTTCGGCAAAACGAAAACCGGCGAAGGGCTCGCGCACGTCGAAGGCCCAGATCATGCCGATCTGGCGGAAGTGTTCGATGCGCGCATCGGTGTGCAGCGGCGCCAGCGCGGCGGTCAATAGCGCGGCCTGCGCCCGGTTGCGCTGCAATACGCCGTCGTGCTCGAAGCGGTCGAGCACGGCCAGCGCCGCGCGGCAGGCCAGCGCGTTGCCGGTGTAGGAGTGCGAATGCAAAAAACCGCGCGCCACGTCGTCGTCCAGGAAGGCCTCGTAAATGCTGTCCCGCGACAGCACCAGGGAGAGCGGCAGGTAGCCGCCGCTGATGCCCTTGGACAGGCACACCAGGTCGGGCCAGATGCGGGGCTGGCCCGGCAGCGCGGCCTGCTCGAAGGCGAAAAAGCTGCCGGTGCGCCCGCAGCCCACGGCAATCTCGTCGGCGATCAAGGTCACTTCGTATTGGTCGCACAGCGCGCGCGCGGCGCGCAGGTAGGCGGGGTCGTGCATCGCCATGCCGGTGGCGCCCTGCACCAGCGGCTCCAGGATCAGGGCGGCGATGTGTTCGTGGCGCCCGGAAAACAAAGCCTGCAGTTCGGCGGCGGCGCGCTGCGCGACATCGGCGGCGCTCTCGCCCGGCAGCGCCTGGCGCGCGTCGGGCGACATCACCTGGTGCGAGCGCATCAGCAGCGGGTCATAGGCATCGCGAAACACCGCCACATCGGTGACGGCCAGCGCGCCCAGCGTCTCGCCGTGGTAGCCCTGGCGCAGGCAGACGAACTCGCGCTTGGTGCTGCGGCCCCGGTTGCGCCAGTGGTGAAAGCTCATCTTCAACGCGATCTCGACCGCCGAGGCGCCGTCGCTGGCGAAAAAGCAGTGGCCCAGCACGCCGCCGGTCAGCGCCGACAGGCGCTCGGCCAGCTCGACCGCAGGCGCGTGCGTGCAGCCGGCCAGCATCACATGCGGCAGGGTGTCGAGCTGGTCCTTCAGCGCGGCGTTGATGCGCGCATCGGCATGGCCGAACAGGTTGACCCACCAGGAGCTGCTGGTGTCGAAGTAGCGCCGGCCGGCGTCGTCGAACAGCCAGGCGCCTTCGCCGCGCACGATGGCCAGCGGCGGCACGGCCATGGCGCGCTGCATCTGCGTGCACGGGTGCCAGATGGCCCTGACGCTTCGGCTGGCCAGGTCTTGGTGTACTGTCGGCGCTTGAAACCACTTCATCATCGATTCTTCAAATGTCCTCAAAGCGCTCATCGCCCGCCAAAGGCTGCCGGGCCTTGAACTGGGGGGCCGCCATGTCCTCAAGCGCATCCTGATACGCACCGTCCGCAGCATGGGAGTTTGAAGCGGTGAGTCCAAGCTCGGACAGCAGGCCATCCTGCAGACCATAGACCCATCCATGCACCGACAAGGGCTGGCCCCGCGCCCAGGCATCGCGCACGGTGTGCGTCTGGCACACGTTGTGAAATTGCTCGGCCACGTTGAACTCGCACAACCTGTCGACCCGATCGGCCGCTGGCAGTGCCATAAGCGTGCTCTGGTGTTTGGCATGAACGGCACCGACGTGCCCCAGCCAGTTGTCGACAAGGCCCAGGCGCAGTCCCTCGACAGCTGCGCGGATGCCGCTGCAACCGTAGTGGCCGACCACCATGATGTGGCGCACCTTCAAAATGTCCACCGCGAACTGGATCACCGACAGGCAGTTCAGGTCGCTACTGGCCACCACATTGGCAATGTTTCGGTGGGTGAACACCTCGCCCGGGGCCAGATCGAGAATCTGATTGGAGGGCACCCGGCTGTCCGAGCAGCCGATCCAGAGGTACGCCGGTTTTTGCTGGCGCGCCAGGCGCTGAAAGAAATCGGCATCGCCGCAGCACATGCGGCTCGACCAAGCCCGGTTTCGGGCCAGCAAGGACTCAACGGTCACGGCCGACCCCCGACTCGATGATGGACGCTTTGCCCACTAATAAACGCCTCAATTGCGGATGCTCGGGTATGCGAGCTGGTCTCGCTTGATTCATTGGACCGCCACGTAATGCCTGCCTTCACCTGCTTCATGCGACGGGTTCCTGTGCGAGCGGCGTTTCGCTCGTACCCAGCTTGAGCAGTCGCATTGCATTGGTTTTCAAGATTGGCTGATGCACCTCTGGTTTGAAGCCGGCATCGGCGAAATCCTTCATCCAGCGCTCCGGGGTGATCAGCGGGTAGTCGCTACCGAACAACATACGATCCTTAAGCAGTGTGTTCGCATATTTGACCAGTTGCGGTGGAAAGTACTTCGGGCTCCAGCCTGACAGGTCTATCCAGATATTGGGCTTGTGCAGTGCCAGCGAAAGCGCTTCATCCTGCCAGGGCCAACTCGGATGCGCAATCACAATTTGGATGTCTGGAAAGTCAATCGCCACGTCTTCAAGCAGCATGGGATTGGAGTTTTGCAGACGCAAGCCCCCGCCGCAGCGCATACCCGATCCGATACCCGAGTGGCCACTGTGAAAGATAGCCGGCAGCTTATGCTCGGCAATTACCTCGTAGATCGGCCAGGCCATCTTGTCGTAAGGCAGGAATCCCTGTACGGTAGGGTGGAATTTAAAGCCCTTGACGCCATGTTCCTCGATCAGGCGACGTGCCTCGCGGGCACCCATTTTTCCTTTATGGGGGTCAATTGAAGCGAAGCAGACCATCATGTCGGCATTCTTCTGCGCAGCTTCGGCAATCTCCTCGTTCGGAATGCGGCGGCGACCGAGTTGCGCTTCCGAATCGACGGTGAACATCACCAGGCCGATCTTCCTTTCCCGATAATAGGCGACCGTTTCGTCGATGGTGGGGCGTAGATTTGAGCCGAAGTACTTGTCGGCGGCGCGGTCGTACTCCTCGCCATAGTTATCAAAAGGGTTCCGGCACGACACCTCGGCGTGCGTATGAATGTCGATGGCGATCAGTTCTGTTGTGTTCATTTGCATCTCACTTAAATTGAGGCATCAAAAAACGCCGAATCAGTGCGCGCCAAGGTAGGCGCGCTGCACGGCGGGATCTTCTCGAAGTTCCTTGGCCGTCCCTTGACCCACCACCCGCCCGGTTTCCAGCAAATACCCCCGGTCAGCGATGCGCAAGCTGAGGTTGGCATTTTGCTCGACCAGCAGCACGCCGACGCCAAGTTCACGTATTCGTTCGATGGCACGGAACAGCTCGTGGCACATCAGCGGCGACAGGCCGAGCGACGGTTCGTCAAGGAGCAGGATCTGTGGCGCGGACATGATCGCCCGACCCACCGCGACCATCTGCTGTTCGCCGCCGCTCATCGTTCCCACGCGCTGATCAAGACGCTCGCTAAGCCGCGGGAACAAGTCCAGCACACGCTCGTAATTTAGTATCTCGCTGCTACGTGCCCGGGGTGTCAGAGCGCCAAGGCGAAGATTTTCACGCACGGTCAGGTCGACAAAAACGCCACGACCTTCAGGCACCAGGGCCAGTCCGGCTTCCACCAACCGGTGTGGAGGCATGGTCAGCAGCTCCTGCTGAGCCAGCCTGACGCTTGCACCCGGATGCGGCCGCAGCATACCGCCCAGCGCACGCAGCAATGACGACTTGCCGGCGCCGTTGGCGCCGAGCATGACCACCAGTTCTCCAGCGTCGACACGGATGTTCACGTTGTCGAGGGCGCGGTGTTTTCCGTAGCTGGCCGACAGTCCATTCACCTCAAGCATGGTCCACTCCCAGGTAGGCTGTGATCACGTCCTCGCGAGCGAGCACAGCGTTCGTTTTGCCTTCTGCGAGCTTTATCCCTGCGCTCATCACAATGCAGCGGTCACAAAGTGCGCGCACGGCGTCCATCACATGCTCGACCAGCACCACGGTAAGTCCTTGTGCACGCAGATCGAGGATGAGCGCGATGCCTTCGCGCAACTCGCTTGGATTGAGACCTGCCAACCATTCGTCCAGCAGCAGCAGTTGCGGCCGCAGTGCCAGCGCACGTGCAAGTTCCAGGCGCTTTTGGTCGATGTAGGTCAAGTCGCTGGCCGCGACATGAGCACGATGGCGCAAGCCAACGCGCTCCAGCAGCATCAAGGCTTCCTCGCGCGCCGCGGCACCGAACGCATGCTGAGGGCGAAATGCCATACCGGCCTGTACGTTCTCCGAACAACTCATGCTGCCCAGTACCTTGACCAACTGGAAGGTTCTGGCCACGCCAAGCCGTGCAATCCGATGCGGTGGCAGGCAGTCGATACGGTGCGAGTCAAAAATGATTTCGCCGGCATTGGGGCGGAGCGCGCCAGAGATCAGGTTCATGGCCGTCGTCTTGCCCGATCCATTGGGGCCAAGCAGGCCCACCACTTCACCTCGCGACACTTCGAAGTCCAACCCATCGACGGCGCGCAGGCCACCGAAAGACTTTTGCAGACCCTTGATTTTCAGCATACTCATGCCTATGCCTCCTTCGCCACCATGGCAGCCGGACGCCGGAACCATAAACGCACACGCTCGACCACCCCATTGGGAACCAGATAGACGATGACGAGGAAAGTCACGCCGAGAAGCACGGAAAAATGGTTGGGGAAACGTGCGGACAGGAACTCGAACAGGGCCGTGAGCGGTATCACGCCGGCCAGCGGACCGAGCAGGTGTCCAGCGCCACCGAGCAAGGACATGATAAGCACCTGGAATGACAAGTTGGCATTGAACACAATCGCCGGGTCGATGTAGGTCCAGCGCGGCGACATCACCGCACCTACCAGCGTCATGAATACGGAGCTGATGGTAAAGAGCAGCACCTTGGCGGCGGTGGTGTTGATGCCCAGATGCCTGGCGACCGTCTCGTCTTCGCCGATGACGCGCAAGGCCAGCCCAAGGCGCGATCGCCTGATCAGCCAACCGGTGAGAAGAGCCAGCGCGAGCAGTGCCAGCAACTGCCAGTAAATTTCAAGCTGTGACATGTCAAGGAAAATGTAGCGTCCGATGGATTTGGTGACGTTGACCTCGTACCAGGTGACCAGTTGACGAATGAGTTCCGTAAGTCCGAACGTAAAGATCACGAAGTGAACACCGGACAGTCGCAACGTGGACAGCCCGACCACCAGCGCGACAAGTGCCCCGATCAGCAGGGCCACGGCAAGTACCGCTGGCCAGGGTAGCGCCTCTCCCAGCACCGCCACGGTATAGGCGCCTATGCCGAAGAAGGCCGTGGTCGCCAGCGAGATGTAGCGCGTCGGCCCTGAAAAAAGCGCCCAGGCGGTAGCCAGCGTGCCGTACTGGAGCAGATTGATGCCGTACGACAAGAGGTAGTCGCCCGGAACGACGATGGGAAGTGCAGCCATCACGGCCAAGAGAGCTGCCACAACGACGGCCGCCTTGTTAACTTTGTGAATCATCGTCCAACCCTTCCAAACAGACCCTGAGGGCGCAACAGCAGCACCAACAGGAAAATTGCAAACGTGGCGGCCAATGTCAGTCCTGGATCAATGAAACGCGTCACAAGCGTCTCCACGATCCCCAGCAGGAGGGCGGCGAGCAGACAGCCCATGAGGTTTCCCACTCCACCCATGATGACGATCACCAAGGCCTTCATCGTGAAGGTCACGCCCATTGAGGCGCTGAAGGGCAGAAACATGCTCACCAGCACGCCGGCCGCAGCCACCAGTGCGCCACCGAGCGCGAAGGCAAACGCCGCCATCGAACGAGGATTGATGCCCACCAGGTGTGCAAAGCGCGGGGCTCCCGCCATCGCACGCATTGCCGTGCCCCAGCGCGAGCGCACCAGTACGACGTACACCACCAGGCCGATGACGATGGCGAAACCGGCCGCGAGCAGGCGATTCGCAGCCACTGCGGTGCCCATCACATGGACAGGCATGGAAAGGTAGTCATAGCTGAAGTAGCCACCGCCGAAGATCACCAGCGCAATGCCCTGCACAATGAACAGCATGCCGAAGGTCGCCAGTATGCTGTCCACCTCCAGCGCGGCCGGCGAGGGTGCGCGCCGTACCAGCGGCATGAGCAGCGTCTGGTAAACAAGCCATTGCAAGGCAAAGCCAATCGGCAGCGCTATGCACAAGGCCAGCAGCGGGTGCAGGCCTTGTGCGCTTACCAGCCAGTAAGCCAGGAACGCAGCCCCTATCATGAATTCGCCGTGCGAGAGGTTCATGATTCTGGCAACGCCGTACTGCAGCGTCAGGCCCATCGCAATCAAAGCGTACAGACCGCCCAGCGTTAGCGCAGCAAGGGTCAGTTCAACAAGCAACATAATTTTGCCCGATCAGGGGTGGTAAATGGATGGCAGGCACGACAAGCGTGTCGAAGACCGCTGGTTGTAGAGTCATGGCGGATGTTCCCTAGGTGGTGATGAACGGCTGGAGTCAAATGAGCCCCAACCGTCAGAGGCCATTCTTAAAACGGCAGGACCGCCTTGATCTTCAAGCCGCCGCCTTCGGCCCGGTTGCGAACGCTGAACTCTTTCTCAAGCTTGGCAGTGATGAACCAGCCTTTTCCGTTGTCGTACTTGATCGAGGGACCGAGCGCGAACGCTCGGCCGCGATTGTTGGGCACCTCTTTCCCAGCCTGCTTGTCACTGGTTGTCTGTTGGTAGGCATAGCCACCCGCCCCTACCGTCCACCCATTGCCAAAAGCCCAACCGGCGGAGAAGTCGGCGTGCAGTTCCTGACCTGAGCGGTAGTCCGTGTCCTTGTTGCGGGCATTGAAGTCGTACATGACTTTTATATCACCGTTAAAGCCGGTGCCCTGTACATAGGTCAACGCAAAAAACGGTTCAGCATTCCAGTAGTTCCGACCCACATTGGCGATTGCATTCTTGTCATAGCGTCCGGTCGGCGCGTTCACATCCACCGCAAATGCGTAGTGAAGATTGGGCGACGCATGATAGCCAAGACCACCCCCGAAGGTCATGTCGCCGAGTCCGGAATCGGAGGCGCTGACGCTACCAACACGAACCTTCACATCCACGAGGGGTGCAAACGCGTAGAACGCCAACTGGCCACCGAGAAGCTGCTTGTCGGTAACCCAGGTGACTCTGGGCACGAGCGCGGTAGCCTTGACATTGAAGTCGAGCGGAATTTTGTTGCCATTGTTGTCGCGCAACGTGCTGGCTTCATAGCGTGATCCGTACAACAGGTAGTAGACGCCTGGTGGCGGCAATGCGCCAACCATGTAGTTTTCCGCACCGTTAGGGTAAATGCTGCCGCCGCCCTCGGTGGCCATTACCGGCGCCGCCGCCAGCATCATGAGAGCTGCAAGCGAGATGCTGCTGAGCGTTGTCGAAGTGTTGAATGTCATGTTGTCTCCTGGTTTTCAATGTAAAGACGTGAGAAATCCGCTGGCACCGGCGTATTGCCGATGCGGTTTCCATGGGCCGGCGACCTATTGCAAGAACGCGTCAACCCAGCCTCGCTGGTTATCACCGGCGAGTGCTTGACTCACAAGCGCCCTGCGGCGCGCTGCGACTGCTCAGTTTTTCCAGACCGGCTTGGGAATTACGGCCGGTTTCGCGCCTTTAATGGCGCTCGGCCCGACACCCTGGAATACACCGTTTTGCCATTGGCCGACGAGAAAAATGCCAGACAGTTGCTGGTTCTCGAATTTGATCGGACCCAGCACCGTTTCGAACGAGCCAGTCTTGATCTCACGCAGAATCGCCGGGCGGTCGATCTTGCCCACACGCTCGATGGACTGCTGCAGCACTTGCAAGCTGGCATAGGTGACCGGGCTGCCCCAGCTGTCCGGTTCCTTGCCGGTCAAATCCTTGTGGCGCTTGAAGTATTCTTTGATTAGCTGTGAATCGCCATCAACGCCACCCAAGCTCATCTGACCTTCGGCGCCTGCGCCGTACTTGGCCTTGAAGAACGGGAACTGGGTGCCTACTCCTGTGTAAAAAATCTTGGGATTGAAACTCAGCACGCGCGACTGATCGCTGATCAGCACCGTGTCGGGCGGATAAGAGAAAGCAATAAAAGCATCGGGTGATAGTCCTTTGACCTCGTTGAGCAGCGGCGACAGATCCTGTGTGCCAACGGGATAACTCTTGTCGAGAACCAGCTTGAAGTTGTGCGCAGCGGCCGCCTTGCGCGCCGCCGTTGCGGCATCGACACCGAAGCCGTCGGCTACATACAGCATGGCCACCTTGTCGCCAATCTTGCCGGCCTTGCGTGCTGCGTCGAGCTGGCTCATCAACGCTTCGGCGTAACTACCGCCGGAACCAAGCATGAAAAAGATGGATGGCCAGCGCTTGGCAAACTCCGCCGCCTTGTCGGTGAGGGCGGTGGAGCCGAGTTGTGGGTAGCCATGCTTGGCCAACATCGGTGCTACCGCAAGATTGACCGCAGTGCCCCATGGGGGAAGAATGAGATCAACCTTGTCCTGCGAAATGAGTCTGTCAATTGCACGTACCGCTTCTTCGGTACTGGAGCGATCGTCGTACTCAACCACCTCAATCGGCACCCGCTTACCATAGGCCTTGAGCATCAGACCACCGGCCGCATTGACCTCCTTGACCCACATTTCGTAGTTGGGACGTAACGTGGTGTCGCCGCCGGGCGCATTGGGCCCCGTCTTGGCAAGCGACCAGCCGATACGAATGCTCTTGGGCGCTTCATCGGCCATGGCCGGGGCCGAGAGGCCGACGAGTGCGACGCCGAAAAATGTGGCTAGTGTAGAAATCCAGTGTCTGCGTTTCATTATTGTCTCCAAAGTTCTGAGGGCCAATTAGCACTCTCTATGGGAGCGTCGCCTCTGGCGCGCTCGGTGTCGTGAGCGAACGTGCCGTAGTCGGCACGTTCGCTTTCTCAGACTTAAACAGATTCGCGTTGGCCTATAAAGGCCATCACCTGCTCGACCAGCGCGTCAGCAAACTCCGCATCATTGATGTGGCAGTCGAACTCAACGACCGGTACGCCTTCGGGCAGCGCCTTCCTGATGGCTGCGGCGAACACCGGCGGCAACGACGGATCGTGCAGATAACCCTCAGGACTGTCGTGGTGCGAAAAGCCCTTGAGCGGCACGAAGAACGTGACCGGCCCCTTGGCATCCTTGATCAGGCTACCCATGTGCTGAGCCAGTTTCTCCAGTTCCGGCGCGTCGGCACGCACCGCCGTCAGCGCAGCGTTGTGCATGTGGTAGCGCTTGCCCGCAAACTGCTGCTTCGCCGCATCGATAGGGCCAGCCACCATGAAGTCGGCATTGCCCGGTGCGAAGATCGTCGGCACACCCTTGGCGAGTGCCGCTTTGGCGCGATCAGGGCCGGCACTGCACAGGCCGTTGTTGAGATAATCGTTGATCTCCACCAGTGAAAGATCGACAACAGCCGCCACATCACGCTCGGTGACGATCTGATCCATCGCCGCACCGCCGGTGCCCAAGGTGTGGAACACCATGACCTCGAAGCCTTTTTTCTCCAGCAGCTTGCGCACGCGCACGGTGCAGCTGTCGGTCGTGCTGAGCGTCGTCATCGCGATCAGCGGTTTAGGCTCACGGCGGACCGGCGAATAGTTCCTGGCAATGGCGGCGACTGCGATGGCCGCGTTGCGGAACACATCGCGAGTGATGCTGTTGAGACCGGCGATGTCGCACACCGGATTGACCATGATGATGTCCTTCGCGCCGACAAATGGTCGCGTGAAACCTGATGCCATCGTCGACACCATCACCTTCGGCATGCCATAGGGAAAGGCTTGCATGACAACGCAACCGAGCGAAGTGCCCATTGAGCCGCCGACCCCGATGATGCCGCTGAAGGGGTGCTTAGCGTGGGCCTCCAGCGCGCACTTGACCGCCCCTTCAGTCATCACGGCCTGGGACTTGCCCTCATGACGCAGGTCGCGGACCGCCTGAAGGGTTGTGCCGGCCGCCGCGGCTATGGCCTCCGGAGAAATTTCGACGTTGGGGTCGATCGATACTCTGATGCTCGCGTCGAGGTGAACGACGTCCACGCCTTCGGATTCCAGAATCTGCCGGATGAAGCCTGCCTCCACCGCCTTGGTGTCCAGCGTGACGATCATCAAAACTTTGGGTTTACTTATCATTGCCTGTCTCCTTTGTTTTCAAACACTCTCAAACGCTGACGCCGTTGGCAAGCGGCGCCAGCACCATCACTTCACCCCGGTGCTGTTGCGCTGCTTAGCCAGTTGCACGAAGAACTCGAGGCTGCGGGGGTTCGCCATCGCATCCGGGGTCGCGACTTTTTCCGGATCCGACCCCAGCAGCAGCTTGCGCACTGGAACTTCCATCTTCTTTCCCGTCAAGGTTCGCGGAATCTCGTCGACGATGAATATCTCGTTGGGCACGTGCCGCGCAGACGCCTTGGTCTTGATCTGCTGCACAATGCGCGCCTTGAGCGGCTCGTCGAGTTCGAATCCCGGTTTGAGCACGACGAACAGGGGCATGTACGAAGGTCGTCCAAGATACTCAAGGTCCACGACCATGCTGTCGCGCACCTCGGGAAGCTCTTCCACGACCCGGTAGATTTCCGCAGTCCCCATGCGGATGCCATGCCGATTGATGGTCGAATCAGAGCGGCCGTAGATCACCGAGGTGCCGCGCGGCGTGAAACGGATCCAATCGCCATGGCGCCATAGGCCCGGATAGGTCTCGAAGTAGCTCTCCCGGTAGCGCCGCTGGTCCGGGTCGTTCCAGAAAAACACCGGCATTGAAGGCATGGGCTGGGTGATCACCAGCTCACCCACCTCGTCCACCACCGGCTGGCCGGCATCGTTAAAGGCATAGGCAGCCACGCCCAGTTCGCGGCACTGGATTTCGCCTGCCATGACCGGCAGCGTCGGCGCGCAGGCAACAAAGCCAGACGCGATGTCGGTGCCGCCACTGATCGACGCCAGCCAGAGGTCGGACTTCACCGCGTCATACACCCAGTGGTAGGCGTCGATCGGCAAGGGCGAGCCGGTGGCGTTGATCGCGCGCAAATGATCAAACGCCCCCAGGTCGCGCGGACGCAGCCCTTCTTTCTTGCAGTTGATCAGGTAGGCCGCGCCGCAGCCGAACAGTGTCACGCGCTGCTCATCGATGAAGCGCCACAGCGCTGTGTCGTCGGGCCAGGCCGGGTTGCCGTCGTAGAGCATGACGGATGCGCCGGTCAGCAAGGCGCCGATCTGCAGGTTCCACACGATCCAACCGGTGCCGCCCAGAAACAGCAGGCGGTCGCCGGGGCGCAGGTCATGCTGCAGCGCCATGGTCTTGAGGTGCGTGAGCACGATGCCTCCGTGGCTGTGCACCATGGCCTTGGGCAGGCCGGTGGTGCCGGAGGAATAGACGATCCACAGCGGGTGGCTGAACGGCAGGCGCTCAAACGTCAGTTCGGCCTCGACGCGAATCGCCTCGGCCCAGCTGATGCCGTCGCGCCAGGCCACGGTCCGGCCGGCCGCCAGCGGCCCGCCGACATGCACCACCGTCTGCACGCTGGGCAGTTCGCGCAGCAGCTCTTCGACCACGGCAGCGCGGTCGTGCGTCTTGCCGTTGTAGCTGTAGCTGTCAGTGGCGAACAACACCTTGGGTTCGATCTGACGCAGCCGGTCCAGCACCACGCTGGCGCCCATGTCGGGCGAGCAGCTCGACCAGATCGCGCCCAGACTGGCGCAGGCCAGGAATGCGACCACCGTTTCGGCGCGATTGGGCATGTACGAGGCCACTCGATCTCCGGCCTGGATGCCCAGGGCGCGCAGCTTTGCCGCAAGCGCGCCGGTGTCGCGCTGCAATTCGGCCCACGACACCTCGCGCAGTGGCGCGTCTTCACTGCGCGCAATCAGCGCAGGCCGATCCGGCGTGGCACAACGAAACACATGCTCAGCGTAGTTCAGCCGTGCGTTCGGGTACCACTGGGCGCCGGGCATGGTGCGCGAGGCCAGTACCGGCTCGCGCGCGCCGTCGGCCTGCACGCCGAAGAAGTCCCAGATGGACTGCCAAAAGGCCTCCAGTTCATCGACCGACCAGCGCCACAGCGCGTCGTAGTCAGCGAAGTGCAGGCCTTTGTTGGCCTCCAGCCAGCGCAGGTAGGCTGCCAGGCGCGTGGGTTCGATCTGGGAGGCGGTAGGAGCCCAGAGTATCTCCGCGTTGGTATTTTCCATGACGTGGGCTCCGTGGTCGGTCACACAAGCTACGACCGGTTCGCTGTGGTTCGACCTCATGACACCAGCTCCAGCAGTTGCGCCACACCGGGCAGGGAAAGATGGGGACGGCTGTCCGCTGGTAGGCGATCGAAGTCAGCGGCATCGCTGAGTCCGGTGTGAACGCCCACAGAGAGAGCGCCGCCACGCAGCGCCATCGCGTTTTCCAGGCTTGGGTCGTCGCCGACAATGGCCATCTGGTCTGGGGGGATCCCAAGGCGATTACTGGCGCAAGCCAATGCGTATGCTGAGGGCTTACCCAGCACAATGGCACGCTTGCCGGTGATGCTGCGCACGGCAGCCGCCAGCGCACCTGAAATTCCGAGCGTGCGGCCATCCCGGCTGGCGACGTAAGGCGCCGTCGAGACCACAAAAAGTCCCGCCCCTGCCCACACCGCACGGCAAGCCGCGTCGAGATCGGCGAGCACGAACTCCGGGTGCCAGCCAATCAGGACGGCATCAACATCGTCGGCCCGCTCGGGCGAGCGCACGACCTCGAAACCGGCCTCGATCAAGGGTCTCCACACCCCTTCGCCGCCGAGCACCAGAAGACGGCGAAAGCGACGGCGACGGAAATGATCTACCGCGACACTCACTGGTGTGAGCGTGTGCTGCTCGTCGACCTCAATGCCAATGCGGCCGAGTTCTTGAGACAGTTGAAGTGGCGTCTTGGTAGAGCCGTTGGTGAAGGCAACGAAAGGCAGTTCCCGCTGACGCAGAAGTGCCAGCAAATCGCCCGCGCCGGGCAAAGCCTGGTAGCCGCTTAGGCGCCGGTCAGCCAGGGCGAGCGTGCCATCAATGTCGAATACGTAACCGCGAACATTGGCCAGTGCGGCTTTCGCTTGGCTGTTATCAAGAATCTTCTTCACGCTTTAGTCTCCGGCGGGGCGCCCGTTCGACCTGCGCTACTGGTGCGCAGATCAAGCATGAAGCCGTCTTTTTCGATGCGCGCGTGCGTCACGTCTGGCCTGCCAGACAACTCGGAAATCATTCGCTCGACCGGGCTGGCTACCGAGCTGTAATGTTGCCGGCAAGGTCCGGCCGCAACCATCGCGTCAACCTGCTCCGCCGGCATGACGGCACGCAGCAGGAACTCCTCGTCGGACAGCCGCGCGCCGAATCTCTGGCGCAGTTCGGTCAAATCCAGCATGCCGGACTGCGCCGCCAGTTCGCGAGCACGCGGTAGCTGTTCGATGCGGTCGCGCACGTTGGGATCCATGGGTGCAGGGGGAGCGCCAAACCGGCCAATGACGTAACGGATCACCTCGTCGGGTACGTTGGCATAACGCTCAGGCGCAAGAACATTCATTACCGCCTGGGTGCCGACCACCTGTGAAAACGGCGTGACCATGATCGGGTATCCCAGCTCGCGGCGCACGCGTTCGACCTCCTCAAACACCTCCGGCAAGCGGTGTTCCTGGCGCATCTCACGCAGCTGACGCCGCATCGTGCCCATCATGCCGCCCGGTAGTTGGTGCTGGAAGTAACGCATGTCGTACTCCTGCGGCACGCCTTGGGGCAGGCCTTCAGCGACAGCCAGCCGGGCGAAGTAGGCGCTGACGCGGCCTACCGCTTCCATGTCCAGGTCGACCGAGTAGCCGGCGCTGCGCAGGTTGCTGACGACATTCTCGATCGCTGGCTGGCTGGTGCCGTTGCCAAGCGGTTGCACGGCGGTATGCAGCGTATCGACGCCTAGCGACGGTGCCTCGGCATAGGTGAACGGGGCCAGACCAATGGTGCAGTGAGAATGCAACTCCAACGGCTTGTCGCCGACCGCCACGCGCAACGCCGGCAGCAGTGTGCGGGCGCGTTCGGGAGTCAGCAGGCCGCCGGGATCCTTCAGGTAGATGCGATGGATTGCCGGCACTTGAGCCAGACGGCGTGCCGCTGCGGCGAAGTAGGCATCGTCATGGATGGGACTAACCGTATAGACCACTGCCCCGACGATCTCGCTCGCACCCTCGGCCGCGATGGCGGTAGCGCTGTCGGCCACTGCCTGCATGTTGTTCATCGGGTCCATCACCATGAAACGCTCGATGCCGTTGCGCACCAGCAGCCGGTAGGACAGCTGCATCAGCTCGGGATGGGCGGTCTCCCAGGAAATGAAGCGCATGCCGGTCGACAAGAAGCTCAGTGGCGTGCGCGGCATTCGGGCCTTCATCAGCCGGATGCGCTCCCAAGGGTTTTCCTTGTGAAACCGAACCGTGACGGCCATGTGCGTGCTTGTGGTGAAGTCGATCGCACGAAAGCCTGCCCGGTCCAGATCAGATGCGATTTCCAGCATCATCCCGGTGCGCAGGCCGGTGGCGCCCCACAGGCTCTGATTGCCGTCGCGCAGCGTGGTGTCGATAAAGTCGAGACGACGTGAAGTCATAAACTTGTCTTTCAGTTGGAAGTGACTGCGGTAGCGCGATCGGCAAGGAAGCGACCGAGAAAACCGGTATCGATACCGCCGGCCGTGAATTCGGGCGTGGCAAGCACCTCGCGATGCAGCGACACATTCGTATGGACACCTTCGACAGTCACCTCGGATAAAGCGGCCTGAAGGCGGCGACGCGCCTGCTCGCGGGTGTCCCCGGTGGCAATGACCTTGGCGATCATCGAGTCGTAGAACGGCGGAATCGATGCACCTGCCTCGATGTGCGTGTCGACGCGAATGCCCTCCCAAGTCGGAAAGTGAGCGCTGCTGATCTTGCCCGGCGCGGGACGGAAGTCGTGCGCCGGATCCTCGGCGTTGATACGGCATTCGATGGCGTGACCCGTCAGACGGACATCGCCTTGCGACAGACGCAGCGGTTGTCCCTGGGCGACCGCAATCTGCTCTTCGACCAGGTCAAGGCCTGTGATCTGTTCGGTCACGGGGTGTTCGACCTGAATGCGGGCGTTCATTTCCAGGAAGTAAAAGCGCTGACGCTCCATGTCAACCAGAAATTCGACCGTACCCAGGCTTCGGTAGCCAATGTGCCGGGAAAACCGCAACGCTGCCGCGTGAAGCTCGTGCCGCATTTCATCCGAAAGATTAGGTGCGGGCGCTTCTTCGATCAACTTTTGATAGCGTCGCTGAACCGAGCAATCGCGATCTCCAAGGTGAATGATGTTCACCCCATCGCCGAGAATTTGCACCTCGACGTGGCGACCCTGCGTGACGAAGCACTCGATATAGACCCGGCCATCTCCGAAGGCGGCCAGCGCCTCCGAACCCGCCAGTTCGAACAGCGACTTCAGCTCGGCTGGCGTGTTGGCGCGCTTGAGGCCACGCCCTCCACCGCCGCCCACGGCCTTAATCAGTACCGGATAACCGATCTTTTCAGCCATATCCAAGGCCGCCGACATATCTTCGACGGGCCCGCCCGGCGCTACAGGCACCTGTGCCTCTTCAGCGCAGCGGCGGGCTTCCAGCTTGTTGCCAACACGCTCGATCTGCTCCGCCGTCGGGCCGATGAAGATAATGCCGTTTTCGGCACAAGCGGCAGCGAACTCGGAGCGCTCGGAAAGAAAGCCATAGCCCGGGTGCACGGCCTGCGCGCCGACGCCCTTGGCGGCCTCGACCAGCGTGCCAATGCGCAGGTAGCTGTCGGTCGCACGCGCCGGTCCGATGCACACGCTACGGTCAGCCATCCGGGCAGCCATACTGTCACGGTCAGCCACCGAGGTGGCCAGCACCGATTCGATTCCCAATCGTTTCAGGGTACGGATGATGCGCACGGCGATCTCGCCGCGATTGGCGACCAGCACGCGACGGATAGGGCCGTCCGTGGGTTTGCTTTGTGTTGCGTTCATGGCTTGCCTCACACCGGGCGAATACGCATCAGCACTTGATCAAACTCGACCAGATCACCGTCTCGCGCCAGGATCTCGACGACCTCGCCGTCTACACCGGCGGAGATGGAGTTCATCAGCTTCATCACCTCGATGATCCCGATAACTGTGTTGCGCTCGACCTTCGAGCCGACCGAAACGAAGGGAGCGGCACCGGGTTTGGGCGAACCGTAGAGTGTTCCCAGCATGGCTGCACGCACATCGACCAGATCGGTTGCGAGAGATGTTTTCGCCGCAGGGGCTGGCGGTGCAGCCGAGGTCAAAGGTTGCACTACTGGCCGAACCGTAGCCGGGGCAAATGAGGAACTTACGGCGGACGCCGGGAGCGCAGCAGAATGTGTGCTGTTGCGGCGAAGCGTGAGCTTGGTGCCATCGGTTTCTAGATGCAGTTCATCGAACTGCGATGCATCAAGCAACTGCAGTAGCCGCATGACGTCTTCGTGCGATAGGCTCATGGAAAATACTCCTTGAAAGTGGGATTTAGTTAGGTTGGGTCGGCGGCGAACTCGCCTGGAGACCTGTGCCGTGGCAGAGAGCCGAATGCAGGGCGAATGCTTGCGGCTGTCTCACAACAGGTGTGATGAAGCGGCATCCGACCGCGATACGCAGCGGGGATGCCTATGCCAATGGTCGATGAACCTGCGAAACGTGATGGAATTTTGATCCACGCTGAATGCCGTCGGCTGAGCCGGGCACATTGCGTGACTATGCTGATACGCCGCACCATCGTTGTCTCCTATCATTTAATTTATATTGCAAAAGGGGGGCTGGAACAAATTGTTGATTAACACCGCCTGAGGCGCTAGACTTACCTTGTAAGTTTTCTCCTGGTGAAAAGTAGCGTTATGCGAATCTATAAAGTCAAAACGATCCGGGCGCTTGATCGAGGCTTGGAAGTGCTGGATGTGTTGCAAACTTCACGCGCTGCGAGCCTGCATGAGTTGCACCTTGCGACGGCGCTGCCGAAAGCGACGCTTACAAGAATCATCGCAACACTGGAAACACGCGGATTGATATGGCAGAGGCTGGCTGACAACGCCTACATGCCCACGCACACGCTTTTGCCCAGAGCGTCGCAGATCAATGACGAAAACCATCTTGTTGAAGTGGCGTCTCCCGTACTCGAGCGACTATGCAAAAAAGTTGACTGGCCCTCGATCTTCGCAGTGCCGCGACTGGACTACATGGAAGTCATCGAAACCAACAGCCCGAAGTCGTATTTCTCAAACATCCCGCTTGGTCCGATCGGCTTTCGGGTGAACATGTTGCGTTCCGCCTCGGGCCGCGCCTACCTCGCGTTCTGCGGCGAACCCGAACGGCAAGCCGTGCTGCAACGTCTTTGTGCCAACGACGAACCGGGCGACTACCTGGCCAAGCGACCGTCAGTAGTGGCTCGGTTGCTGAAAGAAACCAAGCGCCTTGGCTATGGTCAGCGCTACCAGGACTTCGGCGGGCACTACAACTTGTCACGGCGTGAATGGACCGATGGACGGGACTCGATCGCGGTGCCGGTTATCGTTGGATCTGATGTGGTCGCCGTCATCAATCTCACCTGGTTTCACAAGGTCAAAACTGTCGAACAGATTGTTGCGGCCCATCTTGAAACATTGAAGGATGCCTCGGCCGAGATCACGCGGCGGCTGATGGCTTCTTGAATCGACTTTGTCGTATTTGGAATTCAGCTATCGATCCAATCTCGCTGAAATCGAGGTAAGCAATGTCATTGGTCAAAAGGACAGATTTTGCTAGGCGCTGTTGATGTACGCGAAAAGTAGAATTCCGACTTTTTGGTCGGCATGGACAAAAACAAACTGAGCGATGAGGAGTAGATGCAGCTGGTTGTGGGCCTGAAGAAAACACCCGGCATTCGGATTGGATGCGAGGGCACTTGTCGCCGGTTTGATGTATGGGAGAAGATGCCGGTCCATGTATCAGCCAAGACTGACCTGGAGAATGTCTGCATCGACAGCACCCAAGCGATTCCCCTTCATAAAGGACATTGGCAGCACGGGCGCACTGCTGGCCGACAAGGGGTGAAGCCAATGCCCTGCTTGACTGGCTCGGACAGCGCGAGACAAGCGGCATTGATTCCACCCAAAGCCAATCGCAAGGAACAAAGAAGCTGTGACTGGCACCTTCACCGGAACGTCGGTCACCATCCCGGAATCAGCGGTCACGTTGGTCCGGAATACTCACACACCAGACTTGAACCCGTGAGGTCTCGAAAACCCCCTTAATTGACAACCTTATTCTGTGTCCCTAGCAATACTAGATCGACATAGGTCGAGCCAGTGCGGTCACCGGGGGCATAACGAACATTAACACCGCCGAAATCCCGATTATTCATGCTCTCAAGCGCCTCCAGCAGTTTTTCGCGGGTCAGCGACCTGCCTGCTTTTCGCAGGCCGTCGACCAGCACCTTAGCCTCGATGAAGGCATCAAGGCCATGGTAGGACGGTTCAGTCCCTGGCGCAAAGTGTTGCAACACTTTGCGGTACTCAGCAACTAACGGCACCGATCGGCGAGCCGGCGAAGGCACACCTTGAGACAGCACGATGCCGCTCGCCATGTCTCCAAGCGCGGCCTGCAGATCCTCGATCCGAATTGCTGAAAAGCCAAACACCTGAGCAGAACCGCCAAGCGCACGGTACTGCTTTAGGACCTTCGAGAAGGGCTTGGGCAGGACCGCTACCAAGAGGGCTTTCGCACCGGCCGCATGGATACGCCGGGCCACTTCGGCTGGCTCGTCGCCAGCGCTGAAGGTGATCACAGCTACGGGCTGAATGTTGAAGCGCTTGAGCGCCTCTACATAGGCCGCCTGACCATCCGGTCCGTAGGCTTCCTCACTTGCCAGCACGACAAACTTGCGTACGCCGATGGTGGTCTGGTGCTTGACCACAGTCGAGTTCTCATCGGTGAGCGAAATACGGACCGGGAATACATAACGCTGCACCGGGTCACGGGCCTTGTTGGAAAGCATGGTAGCCCCCACCAGGGGCACCATGGCTGCCTCAGCCTCCTTCATGATTACCGGTAACGTGTGGGTGCCGAAGGAGCCCATCAGAGCAAACACCTTGTCCTCGTTAATAAGCGCCTTAACCTCGGCAGCGGCCTGGTCGGCCTTGTAGGCATCGTCGCGGTCCTTAATCACGAGTTTGCGGCCATGGATACCACCGGCGGCATTGACACTCGCGATATAGGCATCGGCTGAGCCAGTGCGCTGTTTCGCTATGTCGCCGAACACAGGGGAACTACTGGGCGTCACACGCCCGATCAGGATGGTGTCGACGCTGACGCCCAACTCATTGGCCCCTGCGACCGTTGGAGGCACCATCATGGCGAAACTAAGAACAGAAGAAAGAAGCTGATAAATAAATCTAGGTGCCATGATTCTTGTCTCTGGTTATTTAATCTGAATTTGGGCCAAATCAAATTGTTGATGAGTACGTGCCTAAGGAACCAGACTTACTTTCCTTGTTTTCACCTGGTGAAATGGCGGGGTGCGGGAATCTGCAAAGTCAAGATGTTGACGTCAATGCTGATTTGGGGCCGCCTCAGGAAACGGCCTCGGGCGCAAAGGATGATCGCGCCCAGCGCAAGAAGGTCATGGCGCTGGCCCAGGCGCGCGATGTCGACGTGGTCTTGGTCACCGAGCTGACCGGCTTACGATCCTTGCGGTATTGGCGCATGGCGGCTTCAATGAACTGGGTGGTTTCCGTCTTCAATTCGATCGTGACCACCGGAATACCATTGAGAAACAACACTAGCAGGCCGCTGAAATACTGACTGCGCCGGCGCAGCAACTGGCTTGAAGTGGTGTATTTTTGCGATTATTTTTCATATTTTGAAATCACACTGCCTTTTTGCGTTGCGGCTGGCGAGCTGAATCGTCCTTGCCGCCTTTTTTATCCACTTATTGCCTCTGCAGACGGATTTGTCCCAAGGTGCGCATACGCGTGAGGTTGTACGCAGCCATCGTCAGCACAAACATCTGGTCCACCCGCTCCAGCCCGCGCACCATCACCTGGAGCAGGTGTGGCAGCAACTGCGCGACCGGCACCTGGCCAACCGCTGCTATGACGGGTATGAGCAGATTGTGGATGCCTGCTGCGACGCTTGGAATGCCTTCACGCAAATCCCTGGTGCCATCCGCTCTTTGTGCTCCCGCAGCTGGGCAGTGCTGCCTTCAGCTTCGGTTATCTCATGACACGGGATTGGTATTACCTGGCCGATGGCAACGTCCAGATTGATAACAACCATCTTGAGAATCTGATTCGGCCATGGGCAATGGGGCGCCGGGCATGGTTGTTCGCAGGCAGCGAACTTGCCGGCCAGCGGGCCGCCATCATCATGAGCCTGGTGCAGTCGGCCAAGATGCATGGCCATGACCCGTGGGCCTATCTGCGGGACGTGCTGACAAGACTGCCAACGCATATGAACAGCCGCATTGAGGAACTGCTGCCACACCGCTGGCAACCGCAATCCTGAATCGGCGTAACGGTCAAGGTGCCGTGCCTAGACGCTTACGCGCTTTGCGCCGATCGTCAGTGTCGGCTTAACTGCCAACCGAATTGATTTGCAGTCAACGGTCGTTCATGACCGGCTCTTGACGGCCCGATAAATTCGTTCGAATCGACAATGTGTGCGGTCGCCGAGCGGACAGTCGAGCTGTAGCAGTGACGCGCGCTTCGAGCGGAATCCTCGGAGTCAAAGAATGATGCGGTTCTTCAGCTGCAAAGCAGTTCGCGCATTTGAAATTTGATAATCCGGTTGATCTGCGCAGTCCGCAATGGACACGGCGTTGACGTCCAAAGCGTAAAGACAAAGTTGTTCGCGTTTCTTGTGGATAACGTTGTTGATGAGGAGACAAAAATCCGTCTAAACCAAGTCCGGGCGCGGCTTTCTCAAGGCTGCCTGCATTTTACGCAATGCTGCTGGTGTGGCTATCCAGTGCGCGCGGGTCGCGCTTTTGATTGCCGGCGTCATTGACGCTTTCGCGCCCGTTCACCAATGCGTCAAAGCCTTGAGGAAACCGAACAACGAAGACGCGCGCTCCCTAGGGGCAGTACGATACGTGCTGCTACAACTCTAGAAGAACCCAAAATGAACGAACTTGTCAAACTCCGCCAGCAAATTTTCGACATGGAAAAGCAGGCCGCTGAACTGCAGAAAAAGAACCGGCCTGCCGTGTTGACCCAGTTGCGTGAGCAAATGGCCGCCTACGGCATCACCACCGAGGAGCTCAGCCGTCCGGCGGCCAGGGTACAAAAGCCAAGGCAGCCACTGGCCAAAGTAGCGAGTCCGACAAAAGGCAAGAAGCCGGCCGTGCCGTCGCCCGCGAAATACCGCGGACCCGAGGGGCAGGAATGGACCGGCCGCGGAACCGCGCCGAAGTGGCTCAACGACTTGCTCGTCGACGGCAAAACCCGGGAAGATTTCCTGATCGATCAGAACCGGGCCGCCTCTGGCAGCGCAGCAGCAGAGTAAACAAACAGGCGGCCCGAATCGGGCCGTTTTCTTGTCTGGACAGCGCCATCCATACCGGTTTGCTTCATGAAGGTTGTGACTAACTAACCACTGACGCGCTCTGGAGCTCAAACTTTTCGAACAGAGCGCCCGGATCAACTGCCCTTAGCGCAGCACCAGCACGGGAAGCCTGCTTTCGATGATGACGTTCTTGGTATGCGAGCCAAATACGAATTTTCCCACTCGGCTGCGCCCGTGCGTCACCATGACAATCATGTCGGCGCCTGCTTTTTCGGCCTCGTCAACGATGGTCTGATCGACCGTGTAGGACGTGCATGGATCACACGGTGCTGCGCATCACAGTTGAGTGACCACCGAACGGGCACCTACAGGCGGCAGCGCCATCGCCCTCACCAGGCAGTTTTCACACACTGCGTGGCCCTGCCCAGCAGCCACTCATCAAGCCTTCTGGCTTTCTCGCGGCCTGCACCTGCGCGCTGGACTCCCAGGATTCGACCTGGACGCTCAAGCCGGCATAAACCCCATAGCCAACGCCTGCGCGGATTTCGTCGCCCGCCGAAAGACTCTCGCCGGCCTTGATGGAGCCATTTGCGTGGATGGATTCGCCGGACTTGATGCCCCAGCCAGCTTCCAAATGCATTCCGCCGCTGATGGTCCCACCGGCCAGGATACCTTGCCCGGCCCGAATGCTTTCAACGCCAACAATCGCGCCGCCAGCGCGCAGGCTCTTGCCGCACTCGACCAATCCCTGGACGATCAGGTTCTGTCCGACGAATGCGCTGCCTGTCAGTGACAGTTTGCCGTGGCAGATCAAATCCCAGGCGGCGCGCACATTGCCAGCGCAAAAAATGGCGTTCTGAACTTCAATGCCCCAATCGGCCCGAACGTCACCGCCGGCCTGGAGCGAGCCGTTGCTGTAAATGCTGCCCGCCACCCGGATGTCCTCTCCTGCCACGATGGCGCGACCGGCGCGCAGGCCGCCACCCGCCCGAATCGATCGACCGGCCTGGACGACTGTGTCAACATCGATCCCACCGCGAACCTCCAGGGCGCCAGCGTAGACAACAGCCTCGGCGTCCAGTGAATCGACGATCAAAACGGCGTTGGTTGGACCAAACTGCGTCAACAGCCAGCACGCGTCATCCACGCGCCCGGCACTCACGAGCGTATCCAAAGCTTCCTGGTAACCGCTGCCGTCTTCGACGTTGCGGACAAACCACCGAAAGCCGTCGGCGCAGGGACTCTTGGCCCTGAGAAATGTCTTTGTGAATTCCATTGCATTCAATCCAATTTCGATGTGCGCTGCCAATGCACCTCGTGCATTCGCTGGTGCGCTGTTGATGAAGTCCGTTCATGCTGGCAGCCAATGCAGGAAAACCAACACTTACTTGTGGGTCGAGCAGGGCGTTTTCCGGTAAAGCCAAAACTGCTCGCCCTGGCTCCAATGAGGTGTGGGTTAGGGCGTGGCGCGCTGGGTCTTTTCAGGCGGCCAGCTTGCAGGCCAGAGCGCGGCTCAGGTGGTGTAGTCGCCCGAGGCCTCGGGCTGAAACAAAATCGTCGCTACTTGGGCAGAGCGCTCTTGGCCATTGGGCACACGCCAACTGCAGACCTCCCCCAAGCGCCTGCCCACCAAAGCCGCGCCGATGGGTGAAAGCACCGAGATAAAGCCCAGCTCCGGCTCGGCGTCACAGGGATAGGACACCGTGACTTTTTGCCGAAGTCCAGAATCGCTGAAGATTATCTCGACCTGGGAATACATCGTGACGACGTCCGGGGCAATGTCGCGCGATTGCACGAGCTCAGCCGAGCGCAAGTCCATAGCCAAGGCCTCGGGGAGTTGCCCGCCATTGAGTTTGGACAATCGGGTGAAATCGAGTTCGGTGAGCATGCGCTCACCGGCGTTATTTGGATACATGACGGATCTCCATCGGGTGCGACCAGATCTGCTCAAAGCAGACGGCCGCGATCGCGCTAAGCGGGTGCCCGGCGATCGATGGTTTGCGCAGAAAAGAGGAAAAGTTATCGCCGGGCTGAGGAATGTGCGACTGGCTCGTAGGGCCACAATTCGCATACCGCGGCGCACCTCCCCGCAGACAGGCTGCTCGTGGCGCCTGTGCAAAGGGGGGAAAAGGTGGACGTCATGGGTAGAAATCAAATACTTATCAAGTGCGCGAATGGTAGCACTCAGCACTCAGCACTCAGGGCTTTCGCGGCAAGTTCACCTCATTTTTGGCACGACCTACTGACCGGGCTCAGGGGTTCGTGCCGTTCAACGGGCCTCCACATGGTTTGCGCTCAAACGGCCTTTCTCCTGACGAGTTGCAACTGGCTGGCTTCGCCCTGGAGCAGGGATTGCATTCGGTTCTGTCGCGTTGCCAGTTGATAAACGTGTTTGGGGTAGGAACGGATGCCAGCTCCTCAAACGGGACGGATTTGTCCTGCCAATGCATAAAACTGGTCGGCAAAAGACAGCTCGATACAGCCTTCCAGCAGGAACTGACCTTTGCGGATCATGTGCATGAGTTCGATGCCGGCCAGGACATTTTTGGCCGATCGAAATGACTTGAAGTTGAGCATCGGTTTGGTGACCCGTTTGACAGCGCGATGGTCCTGCTCCACGATGTTGTTGAGGTACTTCACTTGTCGCACGATGACCGGTGTTTCACCTCGGGCATTGATCTCATCCATGGCCGCCTTGTTGGCGCCGCTCTTGTCCATCGTGACCTTCTCGGGAACACCGTTGGCCTTCATGGCTTTTTCAAAGAACCGCAGGGCTGCGGCCTTGTCGCGCCTGGCCGTCAGCAGGAAGTCGACTGTCTTGCCTTCCTTGTCCACCGCGCGGTAGAGATATTTCCAGGCGCCCTTGACCTTGATATAGGTTTCGTCCATCCGCCAGCTGCCGCCCACCGCGCGCTTGTGCTTGCGGAACACTTTCTCAAGCAAGGGCAGAAACCGGATTGCCCAGCGATTGATCGAGGAATGGTCGACAAACACGCCGCGTTCCTCCATCATTTCCTCGAGATGGCGGTAACTCAACGGATAAGCCGCGTACCAACGGATGCATACCAGAATCACGTCAATTGGAAATCGCATCCCTTTGGTTGCCAGCATCGCGTTTCATACCCGTCGCAAAAAAGAACTCAGCATAAACGAGCAGGCGGTACGACCGCCAATGCGACAGAACCTTTTCCATACGTGGATCGGTTGCGAGTCAGCGCAAGCGAAAGCTCTGCGCACTTATCTGCTTACGGAATGCCTCGCCAACCCGAAATGGATTCGCGCCTCCGGCTACTGGCGCAAAGGAAGCGCTGCGACGCACGACTCGTACGACGCATAAACTCTGGTGGTCTGCTTCACAAGCCGAGACTTGGAGCGTTTCAGGAATGCCCCGGCCGTGGATCAATATGCAGCTGGAGGCCAAGCGCACGAAGCACGCAGCCTTGATTCCTGGCCATCTGCGCAATCGACCACTGCTCACAGAACCAGCGCCGGAATCCAAACATTGGCCTGCCCGACCAAGAAAGGAGTCCCTGCCGACACTGCCGGGCTGACGGTCACCAGTTGTCCAGCGTCTGCTTCGGAATGCCCAGCACCTTGGCTGTCACCGAGGCCGCTTGTCCCCGCCGGGATTTTCGGCCCCGTGCAACCCCAAATAGCTGGTCCACTTGCGCTCGTACTCATTGCGTGCGAACTCATCGACCATAAAGCCTGGCGGCGCATCGGGTGCGCGGCATCGCCTGGAACCAGGTTGGGCATGGCCCGATTGCTGTCAAAAGCCGTGCGCGCTTTTGACGAGCATGAGCACGTCCGGGACGCTGCGCCCGGGCGTATTCATCGCCATGACCCGGCAGAAGAGAGGTTCAGCACGTAGTAGACGGTGCCGGCAGGCACCGATACCGGTTGCGCTGCACGCTGACCAGGCAGGTGCTCGATACGCGCGCTTCCCTTTCCACGTAGCCCCCCTGTGTCAGACTAGTTGTCGCCTCCGATTTTCCGCGGGTTATCCGCAGCGCAAGCGACATTTCATGCACAGAAAACCTCATTCCCATCACTCCACCGAATTCAAGGAGCAGGCACTGCTCAAAGCCCGCCATCGCGGCGCGCGTTCAATTCTGAGCCTTGCCAGCGAGCTGAACATGTCTGCCGGCACCCTCAAGCGATGGGTGCTGGACTCGGCCAAGGCCGGCGAACAGGCACTCGGGGAGACAAGCCCTGCGCTGGACGGCCCGGCTGCATCTTGGTCGCCATCGCAGCGCCTGAGGGCTCTGCAGGAAAGCTACGCATTCAATGGCCCGGCACTGGCGGCGTGGTGCCGCGAGCGTGGTGTGTTCGAGCACCAGTTGGTGCAGTGGCGCGAAGAGTTTTGCACCCCGGTCGCGCCCGCCTCGCGCGAGGCAACGGGTGCCTTTCGAGAACTCCAGCGTCAGCACGAGCAGCTCCAGCGTGAATTGCGGCGCAAGGAAAAAGCGCTGGCCGAGGTAGCCGCCTTGCTGGTGTTGCAAAAAAACTTCCAGGCGCTGCTGGAGGGCGCGGACAAATGACGTCCGTCCAGCAGCGCCAAAAGTTGCTCGGCCTGATCGGCAAGGCCTGCGCCGACGGGGCGCGCTTGAAGCCGGCTTGCCATCAAATCGGGCTGTCCTGCCGTAGCGTGCAGCGCTGGCAGCGCACGCAGGCGGCCGAGGGCGACCAGCGTCCTTCGGGCAAGCGGCGCTATGTGTGCCCGCCCAACAAGCTGCGCGAGGACGAGCGCCAGGCGGTGATGGCCACGCTCAACAGCGAAGCGTTCAAGGACTTGCCGCCGAGCCAAGTCGTGCCTCGCCTGGCCGACCGCGGCGTCTATGTGGCCTCGGAGTCCACGATGTACCGAATACTTCGACAGCAGGGCCAACTGGGCCATCGACGCTCGGAGCGCGCAGCGCAAAAGCGAAGCCGGCCGCGCGCCCTTGCCGCCACCGGAGCCGATCAGGTGTTCTGCTGGGATATCACGTATCTGCCCACTCAGGTGCGCGGCCAGCACTTTTACCTGTACCTGTTCGAGGATTTGTTCAGCCGCAAGATCGTGGGCTGGCAGGTGTTTGACTGCGAGAGCGCCGAGCTGGCCAGCCAGTTGCTGCGTGACATCTGTGAGAGCCAGGGCATTCGCCCGGGCCAGCTGACGGTGCATTCGGACAACGGCTCGCCCATGAAGGGCGAGACCATGCTGGCGGCCATGCAGCGCCTGGGCGTGGCGCACACGCGCAGCCGTCCGTCCGTGAGCAATGACAATCCGTACGTCGAATCAGCGTTCAGAACGCTGAAGTACCGCCCCGAACTGCCTGTCAAGCCGTTCGAGAACCTGCTGGCCGCAAGGCGCTGGGTCACCGAGCTGGCCCATTGGTACAACCACGAGCATCGCCACAGCGCCATTGGCTTCGTGACACCCCCCTGTGTCAGACTAGTTGTCGCCTCCGATTTTCCGCGGGTTATCCGCAGCGCAAGCGACATTTCATGCACAGAAAACCTCATTCCCATCACTCCACCGAATTCAAGGAGCAGGCACTGCTCAAAGCCCGCCATCGCGGCGCGCGTTCAATTCTGAGCCTTGCCAGCGAGCTGAACATGTCTGCCGGCACCCTCAAGCGATGGGTGCTGGACTCGGCCAAGGCCGGCGAACAGGCACTCGGGGAGACAAGCCCTGCGCTGGACGGCCCGGCTGCATCTTGGTCGCCATCGCAGCGCCTGAGGGCTCTGCAGGAAAGCTACGCATTCAATGGCCCGGCACTGGCGGCGTGGTGCCGCGAGCGTGGTGTGTTCGAGCACCAGTTGGTGCAGTGGCGCGAAGAGTTTTGCACCCCGGTCGCGCCCGCCTCGCGCGAGGCAACGGGTGCCTTTCGAGAACTCCAGCGTCAGCACGAGCAGCTCCAGCGTGAATTGCGGCGCAAGGAAAAAGCGCTGGCCGAGGTAGCCGCCTTGCTGGTGTTGCAAAAAAACTTCCAGGCGCTGCTGGAGGGCGCGGACAAATGACGTCCGTCCAGCAGCGCCAAAAGTTGCTCGGCCTGATCGGCAAGGCCTGCGCCGACGGGGCGCGCTTGAAGCCGGCTTGCCATCAAATCGGGCTGTCCTGCCGTAGCGTGCAGCGCTGGCAGCGCACGCAGGCGGCCGAGGGCGACCAGCGTCCTTCGGGCAAGCGGCGCTATGTGTGCCCGCCCAACAAGCTGCGCGAGGACGAGCGCCAGGCGGTGATGGCCACGCTCAACAGCGAAGCGTTCAAGGACTTGCCGCCGAGCCAAGTCGTGCCTCGCCTGGCCGACCGCGGCGTCTATGTGGCCTCGGAGTCCACGATGTACCGAATACTTCGACAGCAGGGCCAACTGGGCCATCGACGCTCGGAGCGCGCAGCGCAAAAGCGAAGCCGGCCGCGCGCCCTTGCCGCCACCGGAGCCGATCAGGTGTTCTGCTGGGATATCACGTATCTGCCCACTCAGGTGCGCGGCCAGCACTTTTACCTGTACCTGTTCGAGGATTTGTTCAGCCGCAAGATCGTGGGCTGGCAGGTGTTTGACTGCGAGAGCGCCGAGCTGGCCAGCCAGTTGCTGCGTGACATCTGTGAGAGCCAGGGCATTCGCCCGGGCCAGCTGACGGTGCATTCGGACAACGGCTCGCCCATGAAGGGCGAGACCATGCTGGCGGCCATGCAGCGCCTGGGCGTGGCGCACACGCGCAGCCGTCCGTCCGTGAGCAATGACAATCCGTACGTCGAATCAGCGTTCAGAACGCTGAAGTACCGCCCCGAACTGCCTGTCAAGCCGTTCGAGAACCTGCTGGCCGCAAGGCGCTGGGTCACCGAGCTGGCCCATTGGTACAACCACGAGCATCGCCACAGCGCCATTGGCTTCGTGACACCGGCGCAGCGCCATGCCGGCCTGGACCGGGCACTGCTTGAGCAGCGCGCGCTCGTCTATGAACAGGCCCGCCAGGAAAATCCTCAGCGCTGGTCAGGGCAGCCTCGCCAGTGGGCGCATGTCGATGTCGTGCACCTCAACCCAGAAACCAAGCAACAAACCAAGGAGCCTGAATCCAAGCAAAAAACAGCCTGACTCACTTCACTTCAGGCGACAACTTCCTTGACAGCCACCGACACCGGCGCAGCGCCATGCCGGCCTGGACCGGGCACTGCTTGAGCAGCGCGCGCTCGTCTATGAACAGGCCCGCCAGGAAAATCCTCAGCGCTGGTCAGGGCAGCCTCGCCAGTGGGCGCATGTCGATGTCGTGCACCTCAACCCAGAAACCAAGCAACAAACCAAGGAGCCTGAATCCAAGCAAAAAACAGCCTGACTCACTTCACTTCAGGCGACAACTTCCTTGACAGCCACCGTAGCCGTCGAACGCGGCCGGCATGGGCATCATCTCGGGGAGTTCTTGCGCCAGCATCTCAAGCACGCTGAACTGCTTGTACTCGGGGTGGCGTATCTCGCTCCACAGCGCCCGGCCGCGCTCGCCCAGCCAGGCGTTGAGCGCTTCGAACGAGCCAAACTGGCACTTCTGCGCATCGAGCCAGATGCGCCTGCGGCTGTCCTGCACGTTCTTTTCCACCACGCCTTTTTCCCAGCCCGAGGCGACGTTGCAGAAATCGGCATCGAACAAGTAGTGCGCGCACATCACGGCAAAGCGGGCATTGACCACCCGGCCCTTGCCTTTCTTGACCTTGTCGACGGCCGTTTTCATGTTGTCATAAATGCCGCGCCGGGCAATGCCGCCCAGCGCCGCGAAGGAGCGCGTGTGGGCATCGAACAGCATTTCATGGCCCTGGCTGGGGTAGGCCACCAGCCAGAAAGCGCGGCTGGCGCACAGCTTGAGGTGCGAGACCTGCAGCCGGTAGTAAATCCCGCCCACCACCAAGCCCTCTTCGCTCCAGTCAAACTGGAAGGCCTCGCCCAGTGCGAAACTCAGCGGCACGAAGGCATGCGGTGCCTTGCCTGCACTGCCGCGCCAGGCGCGCGTGAAGTCCGTCACCGCGCTGTAGCCGCCCGCATACCCGGCCGCCTGGATTTGCGCAAACAGCGCCTTGGCCGTGCGCCGGTCTCGTTTGCTCCGGTGGCCATCGGCTTGCAGGGCCTGCTCCAACTCCTCAGTGAACGCTGCCAGCTTGCCCAACGCCTGGGGCCTGCTGTAGACGGGCACCTGCACCTCTTCTGGTGCCCTGAGCCAGCGGCGCAGCGTGTTGCGCGACAACCCCGTGCGCTTGGCTATTTCATGCAGCGACAGCTTGTCGCGCAAATACATTCGCCTTATCTTGCCTAACATTTCCATGGTGATCACCTTTTTCGCTCCTGCCTAAAAATAAGGCAGGGCAAGTAAAACACCTGGGTCAGTTTTGGATCGGCACAACCTCTATAAGTGGGTCAGTTTTCGGTCGGCGTCAACAGGCCGACGACCTAGCAGGCCGCTGAAATACCTCAAATCGAAGTTCGCCGGTTTTCAACCCACCCGATAATCTGAAGCAGTCCTTTTTCTGACCCGATACCAACCCAGTCCATCCATGCGCGGAGCCGACACCTTCACCGAAAGCCCGTTCACGCTGCATCGCCTGGAAGACTTTGTGCCGGCCGACCATCCGCTGCGCCCGATACGTCAGATGGTCAACGAGGCGCTGGGGAAGATGGATGCGCTGTTTTCCGGGATGTACGAGGCGCACAGTAAAGGCGGGCGGCCCAGCATCGCGCCCGAAAAGCTGCTGCGCGCCATGCTGTTGCAGGTGTTTTACAGCATTCGCTCGGAGCGCCAGCTCATGGAGCAAGTCCAGTACAACCTGCTCTACCGCTGGTTCATCGGCCTGGCCATGGAGGATGCGGTGTGGGTGCCCACGGTATTCACGAAAAACCGCGAGCGCTTGCTGGCGCATGACGCAGTGATTGAATTGTTCAACCATGTGGTGCAAAGCGCCGACGAGCACGGCTGGCTCTCGGGCGAGCACTTCAGCGTGGACGGCACGCTGATTCAGGCCTGGGCGAGCCACAAGAGCTTTGTGCGCAAGGACGGCAGCGACGGCGACCAGGGAGGCGGCAGCTTCAAGGGGCAGATACGCTCGAACGAGACGCATGAATCGAGCACTGACGTGGATGCCAGGTTGTACCGCAAGGGCAAGACGGCCAGCGAGTTGCGCTTCATGGGCCACACGCTGAGCGACAACCGCCATGGCTTGATTGCCAGTGCCGTGGTTACGCGGGCAGACGGCTACGCTGAGCGCGAAGCGGCCAAGGCCATGGTTCACGATGCCCGGCAAGCGACGGTGGATGAGCAAACCGTCATCACGCTGGGTGCGGACAAGGGCTATGACGCGCAAGAGTTTATCGAGGCATGCCTGGCGATGAACGTTGTGCCGCATGTGGCGCAAAACACCTCGGGCCGGCGCTCGGCGGTGCCCGATGCGATTGCCAAAAGTGAAGGCTATGCCGTCTCGCAGCAAAAGAGAAAGCTCATCGAGCAGGGTTTTGGCTGGGCCAAAACGGTGGGCCGGATTCGCCAGCCGTAAAACAGTCCGCCACGATGGCGCAAAACGCAACGCCGGCGGCCTGCGCCTGCTCGACCAGGTTCAGTGCGATTTGCGGCTTGGTGCGAAACGCCGCATCGTGCTTGCCACCGGCCAGTCGCACGGCCGGCGTGTACGGCGCTACATGCAGCGGGTAGTCATGCGCCTCGTCGGCCCACAGCGTGGTCACCGCCACGATGCCGTTGTCGATTTTTCCGACCGAGCCGAGGTACTGGCGCGCCACGTGATCGGTGGCGCGGCCCTCCTTGCGGTCGCCCGTGTCGTCGATCACCAGCACGCCGCCAGCCGACGGGGCCGTGGCCGGCTCGTTTCTGAGCAGCGCCAGGCGCCTGGCATTGACCGCTTCGCCGTCCCAGGCGGCCTCGGAGAGGAAAAACTGCAGCCGCTGCACCTGGGCCGCCTGGGCCTGGACGAGAGGCTCGGCGCCCACCAGCGCCGTGAGGGTTTTGGACCGCTCGCGCGGCAGCAGCAAGCCGGACAGATACGTGCGAAAGCCATGGCGCTGGGCCGGCGTCTGGAGCAAAGGGTCGAACTGCGCCGCAAACGCCTCAAGAGATCCCGGTGCAGGAGGACATGCAAGACGAGCAGACATGATGTGAATCCTCCTGCCACTTGGACAGGCAGGGGGATGAAATGGTTCAACAAACTACCGCTAGAGCGGATTTCAAGATAACTGAAGGCAACGGATATTTTTGAAGAAGCAGGTGTCCAAGCAAGATGTCATCAAGCAAATGGTGAAATCATGGCTGCCCCTTATTCTTTGGATTTGCGCCGTAAAGTCGTTCAGGCCTGCCAACGCCCAGCTCAATCGCAACGCGCGGTGGCCGAGTTCTTTGGCGTGAGCCTGTCGTTTGTCGAGGGTCTGCTGCGCCGGGTGCGCCGCAGCGGCGAGTTGGCGCCGCTGCGCAGGCGCCCTGGGCCTCACGCCAAGGTCGATGACGAGTCCTGTCAGTGCCTGGAGCGCTGGTTGCAAGAGCAGCCCGACCTGACGCTGGCCGAACTGGCCGGTCGGCTACAGTCCAATGGCCGCCCAGCAGTGAGCACGCCTACCCTGTGCCGGGCGCTGCAGCGCCTGGGCCTGCGCAGAAAAAAAAGACCGTACACGCCTCAGAACGCGACACCGCGCAGGTACGTCAGGCACGCCATCAATACTGGCAAGACATTGCCAGGCATGCGCCAACGCGACTGAAGTTTGTCGACGAATCGGGTGTCAACATCGCGATGACGCGGCGCTTCGGGCGCGCCCGGCGCGGCCAGCGGGTGCATGATGCGGTGCCGAAAAACTGGGGCCGCAACGTGACCGTGCTGGGCTCGCTGTCGTGCCAGGGTCTCGAAGCGGTGATGACCATCGAAGGCGCCACCGATGCGGCCGTGTTCCACGCTTATGTCAGCCAGGTCTTGGCGCCCACCCTCAAGCCGGGCGACATGGTGGTGATGGACAACCTGGGGGCGCACAAAGTCGATGGCATCCGCAGCGCCATCCAAGCCAGGGGCGCTGCCTTGATGTATTTGCCACCCTATTCGCCCGACTACTCACCCATCGAGCCGTGCTGGTCCAAACTCAAGACGTGTCTGCGTGCCATTAAGGCCCGTACCCGGGAGGCGCTGGATGAGGCGCTTGCGCATGTCATCGAGACAGTGACCGCTGCCGACGCGAAAGGCTGGTTCACCCATTGCGGCTATGCCTTTCACTAATCTGAAATCCGCTCTAGCGATTGGCCGATTCGCCAGGACTGTTTTTTTTCCATACCCTAGGCATTTCCGCCTCGGTGCGAGCCTGCCTGCTCGATCTGGCCAGCGCCGAAAAGTCTGATTTCAATCAGATGCTTGCGCGCTACGGGCCGGATCGTTTGCGCTACCGCCTAAAGTTCGCTTTGTCCAAAACGAAGTCAATGAACGTTCGAGCCGCCAAGGTCTTGTGGCGATCGGGCATGTACAGCATGAACATCTGGGTACCGAAAATGCTGAGCCGGTACTCGTCCAGTACCGTCAGGATCTCGCCGGCCCGCACGTCGTCCAATACCACGTAGTCAGGCACCAGCCCGATGCCTAATCCGGCCAGAATGGCCTGGCGCAGGAAGGGGAAATGCTCCGAGATCAGCGTGGGCTCGAGCGTGATTTCATGGCGCACGTTGCCCAGGTAGGCCGAGACGCGCAATTGCCGGCCGATCACGCCCGAGGTGATCAACGGCGCGGTGCGAAGCTGATCGAGTTGTGTGGGCAAGCCCTGCGCGGCCGCGTAGCCACGCGATGCACAGGCCAGGTAGCGCACTTCCCCCAGTTCGCGCGCCACTAGGGTCTGCGGCGGCTCGGCCATCACGCGGATGGCAATGTCGACCTCGTCACGCATCAGGTCATCGACGCGGTTTTCAAACAGCACGTCCAGCACGATGCCCGGGTATAGACGCTTGAACTCGATCAGCCAGTCAGTCATCACCATTTGGCCGTAACCGCTGGGCACGCTCAGGCGCACACGCCCCTGCAGGCTCTGCCCCAGGGTCGAAACCGTTTCCTGGGCGGCGAGAAGCTCGTTGCGGATGCTCAAGCCATGCTGGTACAAGCGCAAGCCGACCTCGGTCGGCTCTACCCTGCGCGTTGTTCGCCGCACCAGTTGAACCCCTACCGAGCGCTCCAGCTGGTTCAGGTGGTAGCTGACATTGGCGCGGGTCATCTTCAGTTTCTTGGCTGCCTGGCTCAGGTTGCCTGCGTCAAGTATCTCCACCAGCAAAGTCAAGGAAGAAGGTTCCATGGTTTCAATATGTCAAATTTAATTTGACAGTCTGTCAACGATTTCTGTAATTGTCAAGAATGACTGTCCGAATCACAATCCATGCCTCTTACCAACCCCTTCATGGTTCAAGACCCGGAGATCCCTGCTATGGCCCTGAATGCCGTTCCCGAAGTCGTCACCACTGAGCGCCGTCACAGCGTTCTGCTGGTGAGCATAGACAATCCGCCCGTCAATGCCTTGAGCGTGGACGTGCGCCGCGGCTTGGTTGCCGCCATCGACGCGGCCGAAGCCGACGGCGCCGTGGCGGCCGTGCTGATCGTCGGTGCCGGGCGCAACTTCATCGCTGGCGCCGACATCCGCGAATTCGGCAAGCCGCCGCAGTCGCCCTCGCTGCCCGAGGTCTGCCATCGCATCGAGGCTTGCAGCAAGCCGGTGGTCGCCGCGATCCAGGGCGCCGCGCTCGGCGGTGGGCTGGAAATCGCGCTGTCAGCGCACTACCGACTGGCTGTCACCTCCGCCAGGCTGGGCCTGCCTGAAGTGCAGCTTGGCCTGATCCCGGGCTCCGGCGGCACCCAGCGCGCGCCTCGCCTGATTGGTGCCAAGGCCGCGCTCGATTTGATCCTCAGCGGGCGCCACGTTGCGCCCAAGGAAGCGCTGACGCTCGGCCTGATCGATCGCTTGGGCGAGGGCACGGATGCGATGGCCGAGGGCTTGAACTACGCGCAGGAACTCGTTGCCGCCAGGGCACCGGTGCGCCGCACGCGCGATGCGAATGCGCTGACAGACCAAGAAACCCAGCGCGCCGCAATCGAAGCGGCCCGCGCCGACACCGCCAGGAAAAGCCGCAGTCTGTTTTCCCCCATGAAAATCATTGAAGCCGTTGAGGCTGCGCTCACGCTGCCTTTTGACGAAGGCTTGGCGCTGGAACGCAAGCTGTTCCTGCAGTGCATCGACAGCCCGCAGCGCGCCGGCCTGATCCACGCCTTTTTTGCTGAGCGCGAGGTGCTCAACGCTCCGGAAACCAAGGCCGCCAAGCCACGCCCTGTCAACAGCTGCGGCATCATCGGCGGCGGCACCATGGGCGCCGGTATCGCAGTGGCCATGCTCGACGCCGGCCTGCCGGTGACGATGATCGAGCGCGACGAGCCCAGCCTGGCGCGCGGCCGCGCCCATGTCGAGAAGGTCTACGACGGCCTGGTCAAGAAGGGTCGCCTGACGCCAGGCGCCAAGGCGGCGGTGATGGCGCGCTTTACGGGCTCCACATCCTACGACGCGCTGGCCCAGACCGACCTGGTGGTCGAGGCCGTGTTCGAGGACATGGCGGTCAAGAAGGCGGTGTTCGCTGAACTCGGCCGTGTGTGCAAGATGGGCGCGGTGCTCGCCACCAATACCTCTTACCTTGACATCGATGAGATCGCGGCCAGCACCTCGCGTCCGGGCGATGTGCTGGGCCTGCACTTTTTTTCGCCCGCCAACATCATGAAGTTGCTGGAGATCGTGGTGCCGGCGAAGGTCAACGCCGACGTGGTCGCCACCGGTTTCGAGCTCGCCAAGAAGCTCAAGAAGACGCCGGTTCGCGCCGGCGTTTGTGACGGTTTCATCGGCAACCGCATCCTCGCCGTGTACCGCCAGGCGGCCGACCACATGATGGAGGACGGTGCTTCGCCGTACCAGATCGACCAGGCGGTACGTGACTTCGGCTACCCGATGGGTCCATTCGAAGTGTCCGACCTCGCGGGCGGCGACATCGGCTGGGCCACACGCAAGCGCAAAGCCGCCACGCGCGACCCGAAGGCGCGTTATGTACAGATCGCCGACCGCATCTGCGAGCGCGGCTGGTTCGGCCAGAAAACCGGCCGCGGCTACTACCTCTACGTCGAGGGAGCGCGCACCGGCACGCCCGACCCCGAAGTGACGGCCATCATCGATGCCGAGCGCCAGCGCGCGGGCATCACGCCGCGCCCCTTCAGCGACGAAGAAATCATGCGCCGCTACATGGCCGCGATGGTCAACGAAGGCGCAAACGTCGTGCACCAGCGCATCGCGCTGCGCCCGCTCGATGTCGATGTGACCTTCCTGTACGGTTACGGTTTCCCGCGCCATCGCGGCGGGCCGATGCACTACGCCGACACCGTGGGCCTGTCCCAGGTGCTGGCCGACATCCGTGAGTTCGCCAGGGAAGACTCGCTGTTCTGGCAGCCTTCGCCTTTGCTGGTCGAGCTGGTCGAACGTGGCGCCAATTTCGCCAGCCTCAATCAATCCGAATAAGGCGCCCGCCATGCGCGAAGCCGTCATTGTTCCCAGTGCCTGCACGCCGCTGACCAAGGCGCACTGCAGTGAACTCAACAGTACCTCCGGCACGCCAGAACATCGTGCGCACCGCATGGCCTACGGGTCGATGGCATCGATTTCTGGCAACGCAACGAAGCCTTCGCTTCGCAATCGATTGACTGCCTGCAAAAGTTAGGCATTTCATGTCTCCGGCATGGGCGCCGGTGGACGCTTTTTTAAATTTACCCAAACGCAAGACATGGATCTGAACTTCACCCCCCTAGAAGAAACCTTCCGCAATGAGGTACGCGACTTCCTGAGCACCCGGCTGCCGGCCCGCCTGTCCGGCAAGGTCGCCAGCGGCCTGCACTTGACCAAGGCCGACATGCAGGAATGGCACGCCATCCTCAATGAGCGCGGCTGGCTCGCCAACCACTGGCCCGAAGCATACGGTGGCCCCGGTTGGAGCGCAATCGAGAAGTTCATCTTCGAGAACGAATGCGCGCTGGCCCATGCGCCGCGCATTGTGCCATTTGGTGTAAACATGCTGGGGCCCGTCTTGATCAAGTATGGCAGCCAGGCGCAAAAGCGCCACTGGTTGCCGCGCATCCTCGATGGCACGGACTGGTGGTGCCAGGGCTATTCGGAGCCCGGCGCGGGTTCCGACCTGGCCTCGGTCAAGACTTCGGCCGTGCGCGGCATGGACGCCGGAGGCGATCACTACATCGTCAACGGCCAGAAGACCTGGACCACGCTGGGGCAGCACGCCGACATGATCTTTTGCCTGGTGCGCACCAACCGCGAGGCCAAGAAGCAAGAAGGCATCAGCTTCCTGCTGGTTGACATGAAGGCTCCCGGCGTCGAGGTACGCCCCATCATCACGCTTGACGGCGAGCACGAGGTCAACGAGATCTTCTTCTCCAACGTGCGCGTGCCGTCTGAGAACCTGGTGGGCGAGGAGAACAAGGGCTGGACCTGCGCCAAGTACCTGCTGACCTATGAGCGCACCAACATCGCCGGCGTCGGTTTCTCGGTGGCCGCGCTTGGGCAGCTCAAGACCATTGCGGCGAAGCAGACTCGCAACGGTCGACCGCTGTTTGAAGACCCCTCTTTCGCCGCCCGCCTGGCCCGCGTCGAGATCGACCTGGAGAACATGAAAACGACCAACCTGCGCGTGATCGCGGCGGTGGCCGGCGGCGGCGTGCCGGGCGCCGAGAGCTCGATGCTCAAAATCCGCGGCACCGAGATCCGCCAGGAGATCTCGTCGCTGGCGCGGCGCGCCATGGGCATCTATGCACGACCCTTTGTCGCCGAGGCGATGGAAGAAGGTTACGACAGGACACCTGTCGGCCCGGCCTGGGCCGCGCCTGCGGCAGCCAAATACTTCAACAACCGCAAGCTGTCGATCTTCGGCGGCTCCAATGAAATCCAGAAAAACATCATCTCCAAGATGATCCTCGGCCTGTAAGGAGAAAGCCCCTCATGAACTTCGAACACACCGATGACCGGCGCATGCTCGCCGACAGCCTGAACCGTTTCATCTCCAAGCAGTACGCCTTCGAGGCGCGCGACCGCATCGCCAAGTCGGCGCACGGCTTCAGCCTCGAGATCTGGCAGCAGTTCGCCGAACTGGGCGTGATCGGCGCGCTGTTCAGCGAAACCGACGGCGGCCTTGGCGGCGCGGGCTTTGACGTGGCCGTGGTCTTCGAGGCGCTGGGCCGCAGCCTGGTGGTCGAGCCGCTGCTCGGCGCCTTGATGGTCGGTGAAGCGATTGCTGCAGCCGGCAACGACGCGCAAAAAGCCGTGCTGGCCGCAATCATCGACGGCTCCACCATCGCCGCCTTTGCTCATGACGAGCCCGATACGCACTACGAACTCGCGCGTGTTCAAACCCATGCCCAGCGCAGCGGCAACGGCTGGGTGCTGGACGGCGCCAAGGCCGTCGTGCTGCACGGCGAGCAGGCCGATCTGTTCGTGGTTTCCGCCCGCAGCGCGGGGGCCGTGGATGAGGAGGCTGGCATTTCGCTCTTTCTGGTGCCCGCGAGCGCGCCGGGTCTGACGGTACGTGGTTATCGCCTGATTGACGGGGGACGCGCCGCCGAACTGACGCTGGACGGCGTGCTGCTGGAGGCCGACGCACTGCTGGGTGTCCAAGGCCAGGGTCACGCCACGCTGGAACGGGCCATTGGTCGCGGTGTGCTGGCGCTGTGCGCCGAAGCGCTGGGCGCCATGGAAGTAGCCAAGGCCGCTACGCTCGACTACCTGCGAACGCGCAAGCAGTTCGGCCTGCTCATCGGCAGCTTCCAGGCGCTGCAGCACCGCATGGCGGACCTGCTGCTCGAGATCGAGCAGGCCCGCTCAGCGGTGATCAATGCCGCTGCCGCGTTTGAGGCCGACCGACTGACGCGCGAGCGCGCACTGTCGGCCGCCAAGGTCAGCATCGGGCGCATCGGCACCCTGGTAGCCGAGGAAAGCATTCAGCTGCACGGCGGCATCGGCATGAGCTGGGAGCTGCCGCTGGCCCACTACGCCAAGCGCCTCGTGATGATCGACCACCAACTGGGCGATGAAGACCATCACCTGCAGCGTTTCATCGCGCTCGGCAAGCAGGCGTCTGAGTGAGAAATTTAAAACAGATTTTCGAACCCCTGGAGCGGTCAGTTCAACACTGCATTCCTCGCTGCCGCAGTTGGGCAAGGGGTCTGAAAAGTGCTTCCGTCACTGCTTGGCCTGGCCGAAGAATAACTTACGCAGTTGAAAGCGAACGGCGTCGTCTGACGTTACTACTTGGAAAAAAACGTTGCGCTGGAGCCAGTGACTGCGGAAAACGGCATCGTAATTAAGCAAGAAAAGTTGAAAGACTCATCATGAAAATCCTGGTCCCCGTCAAGCGCGTCGTCGATTACAACGTCAAGGTGCGCGTCAAGAGCGACGGCAGCGGCGTCGATATTGCCAATGTCAAGATGAGCATGAACCCGTTTGATGAGATCGCCATTGAGGAAGCGGTGCGCCTGAAGGAAAAGGGCTCGGCCACTGAGATCATCGCCGTGAGTTGCGGTGTGCTGCAGTGCCAGGAAACGCTGCGCACGGCCATGGCCATCGGCGCGGACCGCGCCATCCTGGTCGAAACCGCCGAAGAACTGCAGCCGCTGGCCGTGGCCAAGCTTTTGAAGGCGCTGGTCGAAAAAGAAGCGCCGCAGCTCGTCATCCTGGGCAAGCAAGCCATCGACGACGACTGCAACCAGACCGGCCAGATGCTGGCTGCGCTACTCGGCTGGGGCCAGGCGACGTTCGGGTTCTGTCGCGTTGCCAGTTGATAAACGTGTTTGGGGTAGGAACGGATGCCAGCTCCTCAAACGGGACGGATTTGTCCTGCCAATGCATAAAACTGGTCGGCAAAAGACAGCTCGATACAGCCTTCCAGCAGGAACTGACCTTTGCGGATCATGTGCATGAGTTCGATGCCGGCCAGGACATTTTTGGCCGATCGAAATGACTTGAAGTTGAGCATCGGTTTGGTGACCCGTTTGACAGCGCGATGGTCCTGCTCCACGATGTTGTTGAGGTACTTCACTTGTCGCACGATGACCGGTGTTTCACCTCGGGCATTGATCTCATCCATGGCCGCCTTGTTGGCGCCGCTCTTGTCCATCGTGACCTTCTCGGGAACACCGTTGGCCTTCATGGCTTTTTCAAAGAACCGCAGGGCTGCGGCCTTGTCGCGCCTGGCCGTCAGCAGGAAGTCGACTGTCTTGCCTTCCTTGTCCACCGCGCGGTAGAGATATTTCCAGGCGCCCTTGACCTTGATATAGGTTTCGTCCATCCGCCAGCTGCCGCCCACCGCGCGCTTGTGCTTGCGGAACACTTTCTCAAGCAAGGGCAGAAACCGGATTGCCCAGCGATTGATCGAGGAATGGTCGACAAACACGCCGCGTTCCTCCATCATTTCCTCGAGATGGCGGTAACTCAACGGATAAGCCGCGTACCAACGGATGCATACCAGAATCACGTCAATTGAAAATCGCATCCCTTTGGTTGCCAGCATCGCGTTTCATACCCGTCGCAAAAAAGAACTCAGCATAAACGAGCAGGCGGTACGACCGCCAATGCGACAGAACCGCTTAACAATGTGTCCGGGTGGACGCCAGAAACGAAAAAAGCGGCCAGACTCTCCTTTGCCGCTCTTCCCCACTCTGTCCAGACCATTCCGGTTCCCGCGTTCTGGTCAGCCCCCGTTGGCCCGAAACTTACCAAAAGTCGCGTCAGCTGGAAGGTTCTTCTCCATCTCACGAGCGATCTTCGCGAAAGCTGGGCTGCGCATCAGGGCGAAGTCCGTCATCACCTGGGCTTCGAGTTCGCCTGCTCTCTTGACATGGGCGCCGGACTTGGCAGCCGGTCGCTCACTCTGTAGCCGGGCAAGTTGCAGCGTCATCTTTGACACCTTGAAGGCAGCTTTTACATAGCGCTCTATGAACGCGATCTCCACGACGCGCGTGGTGCTGTCCTCGGAAAGGATGTCTCCCAGCCCTTTAACGGCTTGGGGCTCCAGGGAGCGGTGGCTGCGATTAAAAAGAGTAGTCATAAAACACCTGTCAGTTTTTATAGCACCAAGCGGCGATCAACGCAAGTCGTCCTGTGCTGCGGCATAGGCCCGGGCGTCGTCTGCGTCAAAGTAAAAAAGACGACCGTCTTCGCGTCGAAACGGCGCCCGGAAGAATCCTGACCCCGTCCTTCGACGCATGAGGCCCTGCTGTTCATACTTTTTAGCCAACTCCTCGCTGGCTTGAGCGTCGGCGCCAAGCGCTGCATGCAGGCCAATCCTGCCTTCAAAGTCGTGTGCCAGGCTAACCTGAATCGCCGTATCGAGCAAGGGTGCCAGCGTTGCAAACTTGTCGTTAATTCCAAAAGACTTCAGGGCTGCTTGCGGGGCTGCCGCAATGTACCAAATGAACACACAGCGCTTTGAGAGCTTGACGCCGGTCGGAGTTCCCGGGAAGGCGTATGGCAAACTTAAAATAGCCTGGGCTACCGGGACCGCATCTGCGTTGCGCCCCTCGACACGGATTTGAAACGTGAGGGCCTGCCGACCCGCTGCCGCTTCAGTCACATTGCAGCCAATGAAGTACGCGGGCCAATCCCAATCCGAGCCAATTCCACCCTTCGGCTTGATGTGCGGCGTGTGAATGTCTCTTTGCCAGAGCTGGACGTCCTTGAACTCGCAGGGGTGAATCTCTGCGGATACTGTGCGGGTGGTGCCAGCGACTCGAATACTTGATATCAAACTCATCGGCTGGCAGGAAATTCCGTGGAAGTTGTTAACCTGAGTTTAACCAAGGAGATGCAGGGCCACCTCTGTGAATGGCTGACGCTGCGCTTAAACCCACACTGCTTATGATCAACTTATGAGTTCTAACTGTCAGCGGAAAATACCGAGAACCCCCTCTTGACTGGCCGTGCGTTCACACGCTGACCCCCCGATAACGGCAAGGACTTCGCCCAGCATGAACGCATCGCCTCTATTTCTGGATGCTGAATTCCTCCTTGCAACCCCTATGTTTATGACACTGGTACCGTCGCATCAACAAGCTGTTGCACTTCGCGCTTGCATCCGCCACCCAATCACTGGCACGATGGTTTTTTTCTGCGGTGCGCGCACGCGCTTGCGGCACATCACACTATTCCTAACCTCAGGCCAGGAGCGCGGTTGAATATCCATTCAGGTGTACGTCAAAAAGGTGAAGAACATGTCAGCAATTGATAAAGACAAGGTGATTGCCGTATTGAACCGGATCCTCGAAGCAGAACTGGCCGGTGTGGTGCGGTATACCCACTATTCGTTCCTCGTTTTCGGCTTCGGTCGCATTCCAATGGTGTCGTGGTTGCGCGAACAGGCCAGCGAATCGCTGCTGCATGCGCAGCAAGCCGGAGAATGGATCACCACGCTGGGCGCCTATCCGTCTTTGGTCATCGGGTCGCTGTTGGACTCGCATAAGCATGACATCGGTGCGATTTTGCGCGAATCATTGGAAGCCGAAGGCGACGCATTGACTTTGTACAGGGAATTGTTGGCGCTCGTCGAGGATCGCTCCGTCGCGCTGGAGGAGTTCGCTCGTCAGATGATTCTTGCTGAAGAGGGGCATGCGGCGCAAGTCGACAAGATGCTGCGCAAACCCGGAGAGCTGTCGGCATTTGTGGCGCGCCCGGTCTAACCAGGACGTTGCGGTCGTGCTTCACCGAAACGCTGATGGATTGTGCGGATAAGCTTCGAGGCTGAACCGAACTCCGCCAGGTCGGACCACCTGGCCAGCTTTTCAGGTACCGTGCACCATGGTCGGCCGGGTTGAGTTCGGGTGAACCCGCGGGCAGCGGCAGCAATGAGAGGTTGGAGAACTGGGGCAGTTTGGCGGTGGTATGCCACCCTGCACGATCGAGCACCAGCACCGCGTGGCGCCCCGCAGGAACGGCCTCGCTGATGGCCTGCAGGTGTAGGGTCATCGCCTCGGTATTGGCCTGCGGCAGGATCAGGCCAACAGCCGTATCGCGCTGCGCACAGACGGCGCCAAAGATGTATGCCGATTCGGACTGCTGCTGGCGCACCACCCGGGGCCGCGTTCCCTTGCGCGCCCACAGGCGCGTTTGCGTGCCGCGCTGGCCAATGCGCATTTCATCTTGAAACCAAACATCCACTTGCTCAGGCGCAATGCTCGGGGGCAGCGTTGCTGCGACTTCCTGGACGAAGTTTTTTTTTGAATTCGGCTTGTGCCACCGGATCGGCACTGGGACTGACGGCGCGGGCCGAAATCCATACCATGCCCAAGCGCTTCATGAGGTCATACACACCGTTCAAGCTGTAGGCAACGCCGAACTGCCGGTCCAACAACTGGCGAATATCTTTACCCCGAACCCGCCCACCGCCGCGTTCGCACTGGAGTTGTTCGACGGCCTGGCGAAACGCTTCTTCCTGTGCTTTGGCAAGGCGCTGCGTACTCCAGTCGTGCGGCATGCCGGCCAGACGGGCCACGCCGCCAGCGCTAAACCACTGCACCCAGCGCATGACGGCGTGACGGGTCAAGCGCAATGCAGCGGCCACTTCGGTATAGCTCTTGCCGTCCTTGAGGTGCGCCAGCGCGATCAATCGCAGTCGGCGGCGCCCATCCTTTTCCTTGTGGGCCAGACGGTCAAAGTCATAGGGCTGCAGCTGATCAATGATGTGCTGAGATAACATTTTCGTAACCTCCTGCGAGAGCCAAGACTGGTCAGACTCCGATCACTGACTTTGGTTCTTTCTCTGTCGGGATTGGTATAAGTTGTCAGCGCTTCCCGGTTCTGTCGCATTGGCGGTCGTACCGCCTGCTCGTTTATGCTGAGTTCTTTTTTGCGACGGGTATGAAACGCGATGCTGGCAACCAAAGGGATGCGATTTCCAATTGACGTGATTCTGGTATGCATCCGTTGGTACGCGGCTTATCCGTTGAGTTACCGCCATCTCGAGGAAATGATGGAGGAACGCGGCGTGTTTGTCGACCATTCCTCGATCAATCGCTGGGCAATCCGGTTTCTGCCCTTGCTTGAGAAAGTGTTCCGCAAGCACAAGCGCGCGGTGGGCGGCAGCTGGCGGATGGACGAAACCTATATCAAGGTCAAGGGCGCCTGGAAATATCTCTACCGCGCGGTGGACAAGGAAGGCAAGACAGTCGACTTCCTGCTGACGGCCAGGCGCGACAAGGCCGCAGCCCTGCGGTTCTTTGAAAAAGCCATGAAGGCCAACGGTGTTCCCGAGAAGGTCACGATGGACAAGAGCGGCGCCAACAAGGCGGCCATGGATGAGATCAATGCCCGAGGTGAAACACCGGTCATCGTGCGACAAGTGAAGTACCTCAACAACATCGTGGAGCAGGACCATCGCGCTGTCAAACGGGTCACCAAACCGATGCTCAACTTCAAGTCATTTCGATCGGCCAAAAATGTCCTGGCCGGCATCGAACTCATGCACATGATCCGCAAAGGTCAGTTCCTGCTGGAAGGCTGTATCGAGCTGTCTTTTGCCGACCAGTTTTATGCATTGGCAGGACAAATCCGTCCCGTTTGAGGAGCTGGCATCCGTTCCTACCCCAAACACGTTTATCAACTGGCAACGCGACAGAACCCCTGCGGGTCGATGCGCCAGAGCCGCTCGATGGTCTCCACGCCGTCCCAGCCCGGGGGCATGCGCATGTCCACGAAGGCCATGGCGTAGGGCAGGCCGGCCTGCACGGCGGCCTCGGCCCGGGCCACCCCTTCGCGCCCCTGGTAGGCCGAGTCCAGCTCGAAGCCGTCGCAAGCAGGCGCCTCGGCCTGGCCGAACAGCGCCGCTTCGGCGTCGTCAAGCTCGCGCGCCACCGGCCGGGCCGCAAGGATCTTGCCGAAGTCCTCATGGAGCGAGGGCATGTCATCGATCAGCAAGATGCGCCGGTTCGGCAGCCGGTTCATGACGCGCCTTGCGCTGTGTCGATGGGAAGTTCAAGCGTGAAGGTCGCACCCTGGCCGGGGCCGCCGCTGTGGGCGGTCAAGCTGCCGCCCATTTCCTGCGCAGCCAGCACGCAGCTGTGCAGGCCGAAGCCGTGTCCGTTCTTGCGGGTGGTAAAGCCATGCGAGAAAATGCGCGTCAGGTTGTCCGGCACTATGCCCTCACCGTTGTCGGCCACCGTGATGCGCAAGACATGCTCGTTCGCGAGGGCGGCGGCCAGCGTGATGCAGGGCTTGTGGCCAGGCGCGCCGTGCATCGCGTGCTTGGCATTGTCGATCAGGTTCACCAGGATCTGCAGCAAGCGATTCCGGTCCAGCGGCAGGGCCGGCAGCTTGGCCAGCTCTTTCACGACCTCCACCTTGTGGCGCGTCAGCGCGCCTTCGTTCATGCGCAACGCGTCGTCCACCAGGTCGCTCAAGCGCACGGATTCCATGAAACGCGGCGCGCCGGCATACGACTGCTGGGTCGCAATGACTTCCTTGATGTGGTCCACACTCTTGCCAAGCACGCCAAGTTCATCGGCCATGGCCTGGTGTTCGAGTTCCAGCGCGGGCGCCAACTCGCGCAGGTAGGTGGGCAGCAGCTTGCCCCTGGCGTCACGCGTCAGGAACTCGCCCAGATCGCCGGCATGCTCGTCCATCAGGCTCACGGCGCGCGCCAGCCCCTTGAGCTTGGAGTTGCGCAATCGCGTGTTGATCAAGCCCGCCGAGATGTTGACGCTATTGAGCACGTTGCCCACGTTGTGCAACACGTTGGTGGCGATTTCCGCCATGCCGGCCTGGCGGGCGGCGGTCAGCAATTGGGCTCGCGATTTCTGAAGCTGCCGACTCAGGTAGCCCAGCACGGCAACAATCAGGATCACCAAGAGGCTTGCGCGGCCGGTGCGCCACAAGTAGGTTTCCATGTCCTGTCGCGTGGTTGCCAGTTGTTCATCCGCGGACAGTCCGACGACCACGGCCACCGGGAAGTCATAGAGCTGGCGTGTACTGGTGTAGCGCTGCACACCGTCCCAGGTATTGGTCGAGAGCTTGGCTTCGCTTTGGGCCTCGTTCGTGGCGGGCACCAGCGTTGCATAGTCGACCATGTCGCCGGCCGTCAATTTTTCGCCGGTTTGCCGGGCGCGAAATACGCCATCGGTGCCAAGAATGCCGAGCACGCCATCCACGCCCAATTTTGAGGATTCATACACGCTGACGAAATAGACCGCGTCGACCGTGAGCATCACAATGCCGGAAAAACTGCCATCGGCCGCATTCAGCCTGCGACTGAATTGCAGTTTCCATTCGCCGGAACCCTTGCTTTGGTGCGCACGCCCCATCGCAAAGCTGTCTCTTTGGCGCTGGGTCTGGAAGATGTTCTGGTCGGCGATATTGGGCACCTCGGGTGCCCGGGTGCTGGCCACGACATCGCCCGTGCGGTCCGCAATACTGATGACGAACAACAATTCCGGCGGCAATAAGGTTCTGGCCTTCAGCTCCTGCAGCAAGCCCTGTGCATCCCTGAGTTCATAGGCATATTTGACGAATTTCAGGTTTTGATCGATTTCGCGCAACGCGCGTACCACCTGCGCTTCGTAGGTCTCGGCGAATTCGCGGCTCGACACCGCGGCAGCGCGCTCGGCGGCGGCGCGTTCGACACGGATCAGGTTCAGGGTCATCCCCCACATCACGGCCAAGACAAGAACGGCGATGGCGGGAAACAGGATGTGCGGTGCCGTTGCATGGCTCAACTCGCGCTTCAGTACAGCGGCAATCGTTTTCAAGCACGCCTCTTCGGTACTTTGGCCGGGGTGGTGGCAGAGCCCGTGTTCATGGCGTGTGCCCTCTAGGCAGGTGTGGATGGACATTGCCATTAAACCACGACGCCCCGCCCGCCGCTTAGGCAAAACCGTCGGTGGGCCTAGGCAAATTCCCTAGGGAAATGCGATCGAGGCGACAAATATTCTCGCGGGACGGGCCGGGCCGGGCGTAACATCCGTTTCACTGTAATTCAATGGCGTTACGCATGGTCCTGCGTATCGCGGCGGCCCAATCCGAACCGGAAGTAGACATGAATAGATTCAACGCATGCCGGTCAAACTGACCACCCTTGTCCTGCTTGCAGCGGCGCTGTACGCCGCCAGCGCTCGCGCAGACGACTCCGACGGGCCGACGTTTTCCTTCAACGGCTTTGGTACCCTGGGCATGGTCTATTCCAGCGAGCGCCAGGCGGACTTCAGTTCCAACTTCTTCAAGCCCAATGGCGCAGGTTATACCCGCGCCTGGAGCGCCGACGTCGACAGCCTGATTGCCGGGCAAGTCACCGCCAATCTCACCCCACAGCTCTCGGCGGTCCTGCAGGTCGTCTCGGAACAGAATTACGACGACACCTACAGCCCCCATGTGGAGTGGGCGAATATTAAGTACCAGTTCACGCCGGATTTCAGTGTTCGCGTCGGCCGCACCGTGCTGCCGACCTTTCTGTTTTCCCAGACCCGCAAGGTGGGCTACACCCTTCCATGGGTGCGTCCACCGTACGAGGTTTATAGCTTCAACCCGCTCACTAACAGCGATGGCCTGGATGTAAGCTACCGTCTGCACGTCGGGGAATCGACGCACACCATGCAAGCGAATGTCGGCCAGAAGGATTTAAAGCTCGCCAGTAATGGGGGTACCCTTGTACTAAGAAACATGTGGAGTATCTCTAATACCGCCGAACTCGGTGCATTGACCGCGCACATCGCCTACCAAAAATTCTACGCGACCGCACCGTCCTTCAATGTTTTATTCGATGCCTTCCGGCAATTCGGGCCGCAAGGCGTGGCCATTGCGGATCAATACGATGTAAATAAGAAGCCCGTTTCCATCATCGGGGTTGGCGCAAACTATGACCCGGGCAACTGGTTCGTGATAGGCGAATGGAGCCATATCAACACCAAGACTCCTTTTGGCAAAGGAACTGGCTGGTATGTCAGCAGTGGTTACCGGTTCGGCAAGTTCACACCCTTTGTCACGTACGCTCAAGCAAAGGCAGACAATCTTTCCGACCCCGGCTTGACCGTATCGGCCTTACCCCCATTCTTGGCGGGGCCGGCGACCGGCCTCAATGCAGCCCTCAATTCAGTGTTGAGCAGGAAAGCCGTTCAGAACACCATTTCGGTCGGCGGCCGCTGGGATTTCATGAAGAATACTGACCTCAAACTGCAATTCGACCATACCCGCATCGGCACCGGCTCGAGTGGCATGTTGATCAACATCCAACCGGGTTTTCAGACCGGCGGCAAGGTCAACGTGTTTAGCGCCACGCTTGATTTCGTATTCTGATGAGGCCAAGCATGCCCGTTATGTTCCACATCAGATTTACCGTCCTGGGGCTCGCCCTGGGTCTGGGCGCGAGTGTCGCAGCCGCCGACGTGGTGGTGGTGGTGCTGGTGGTCTCAGCCAAGAACCCGATGGCCACGATGAACAAGAACCAGGTCGCGGACATTTTTCTGGGCAAGACGAGCCGCTTTCCCGACGGCCGCCAGGCCGTGCCGATCGACCTGGCGGAAAGTTCTGCTGCGCGCGACGAGTTCTATCTCAACGTCACCGGCAAGTCCCCCTCGCAGCTCAAGGCCCACTGGGCAAAGATCATCTTCACCGGGCGGGGAGAGCCGCCACTGGAAGTCGCGAACGGTGCCGAGTTGAAAAAGCGCATGGCCGATAACCCCAACGTCCTCGGCTACATCGAGCGGAACATGGTCGATGACAGTGTGAGAGTGGTGCTCGTGCCCTAGCCAGCGACGCCCCGGTTCTGCTGCTCTAGTGGGTCAGTTGGCAACTTAATTGGAGCGAAAGTATCCAACCGGCAAAGATGGACAAGAGCAAAGTCATGAGTCGATGCCCAAGACAGCCGTTACGACGGTTCTGTCGCATTGGCGGTCGTACCGCCTGCTCGTTTATGCTGAGTTCTTTTTTGCGACGGGTATGAAACGCGATGCTGGCAACCAAAGGGATGCGATTTTCAATTGACGTGATTCTGGTATGCATCCGTTGGTACGCGGCTTATCCGTTGAGTTACCGCCATCTCGAGGAAATGATGGAGGAACGCGGCGTGTTTGTCGACCATTCCTCGATCAATCGCTGGGCAATCCGGTTTCTGCCCTTGCTTGAGAAAGTGTTCCGCAAGCACAAGCGCGCGGTGGGCGGCAGCTGGCGGATGGACGAAACCTATATCAAGGTCAAGGGCGCCTGGAAATATCTCTACCGCGCGGTGGACAAGGAAGGCAAGACAGTCGACTTCCTGCTGACGGCCAGGCGCGACAAGGCCGCAGCCCTGCGGTTCTTTGAAAAAGCCATGAAGGCCAACGGTGTTCCCGAGAAGGTCACGATGGACAAGAGCGGCGCCAACAAGGCGGCCATGGATGAGATCAATGCCCGAGGTGAAACACCGGTCATCGTGCGACAAGTGAAGTACCTCAACAACATCGTGGAGCAGGACCATCGCGCTGTCAAACGGGTCACCAAACCGATGCTCAACTTCAAGTCATTTCGATCGGCCAAAAATGTCCTGGCCGGCATCGAACTCATGCACATGATCCGCAAAGGTCAGTTCCTGCTGGAAGGCTGTATCGAGCTGTCTTTTGCCGACCAGTTTTATGCATTGGCAGGACAAATCCGTCCCGTTTGAGGAGCTGGCATCCGTTCCTACCCCAAACACGTTTATCAACTGGCAACGCGACAGAACCATCTTCAGCAGGGGCGCGCAAGACCAGTGGTCCGCAGGCCATCGGCATCACGCGCGGGGGCCTCAATACCAAGATTCACGCCGTCTGCGACGCCCTGGGCAACCCGCTGCGCTTTGTGCTGACCCCGGGCCAGCGCCACGACTCCAAAGCGGTTCCCGAACTGCTCGATGGATTGGCGGCCAAGGCCCTTCTGGCTGACAAGGCCTACGACTCGGACAAGATTGTTCAAAGCGCCCAGGCGCAAGGCATGCAGCTCATCATCCCCTCCAGGGTCAGCCGCAAAAAGCCACGTGTCCTGGACAAGCACCGCTACAAGGCGCGCCACCTGGTGGAAAACCTTTTCCAGCGCATGAAGGTCTTTCGCCGTGTGGCCACCCGCTTTGACAAGCTCGACATCCGGTTTCTGGGCTTTGTACACATCGCCGGCATCATGACGTGGCTCCACTGACTTTCCGAACACAGCCTAGGCCGTTCACGCCCGTATTTTCCTTTTGTGAAATCAACTCGGGCTGACAGGTGCCTGCAGCAGGCCGACGATTGCGCCTGTTAGGCGTGTTCGGGCCGAGCATCGATGTGCAGCCGCATGCCCAGCGCGCGCAGCACTTTCAGGACCGTGGACAGGCTGGGGTTTCCTTGCTCGCCCAGGGCTTTGTAAAGCCCTTCGCGAGTGATGCCCGTGTCGCGGGCGAGCTGCATCATGCCGCGCGCGCGGGCGATGTCGCCCAGTGCTTTGGCGAACAGGGCGGCATCGTCAGGCGCCTGCTCGATGCAGGCCTGCAGGTACAGGGCGCAGTCTTCATCGGAACGCAGGTATTGGGCAGCATCGAAGGGCTGGATGCCCAGTTTTTCAGCAGCTGTGGGATTCATCGTTCATTCCTTCAAGAGTTGGACCATTGCCTGGGCCTTCGCGATGTCCTTGGGCTGGCTGGACTTGTCGCCGCCGCCCAGGGCGACGACGACCGTGGCGCCCTCTTTCCAGCAATAGACGCGATAGCCGGGCCCGGAGTCAATGCGAAGTTCAGTGACTTCCTGGCCGACGGGTTTGCAGTCGCCCCAGTGACCCAGCGACAGGCGGGCAAGACGCGCCAGAACCTGCTTTTGGCCGACCTTGTCACGAAGCGAGCCGATCCAGCCATCGAATTCAGCGGTGCGCAGGATTTGAAGCATCGGTGAATTGTCAACCATAGTTCACAAAAATACAAGCACTGGCCTCAACATTCAACGCACTGCCCTAAGATAATTGTCATTATCTCAGGGTCAAATAACCCGGTCAAAACCGACCCGAGCCAGCACACCGTGAAAAAACTCAACCCCGACAAGCACTTGCGCAGCGACCCGGGCGCGGGTACGTAGCGCACGGCCGGGGAGTTCAGACCTGTAGCAGCTACTATTGCTTGCTTGCTGCCCGCTCATCCAGACCTGTCCGCCCCGCTGGCAGATGAGAGTCACCAACGGCTGTAACTTCCGCCAGAGTTTGTGGCTGCTAAAAGTATCGCTGTGTCAAAAAAAGCGCAGCGCTAAACCGATAGGCAGAAAATCAAATAGCGGTAAAAGATGCAGTACAACAACTTTCAGCGCTGAAAGCGCAGTAGCAGAAAAAGCCAGTTGCCTCGCTTGATCAACTGCTCAAGGTTGTGAAGATAACAAAAATGTGCATATTGTTCTGCAGCGGAACGGCTACCTATAAAAACATTGTTCCTAACTTTAATAAAATTAAATTTTATTACTGCTAGACTTTCAGTGCTAAAAGTTCTAACAATCCATGGAGTTTGAGATGACTGCGAAGTTGATTACGGTGTTTAACCAAAAAGGGGGTTGTGGAAAGACCACTATCGCCATGAACCTTGCTGGAGCGCTTGGGCTTCGCGGATACACAACTTTGGTCGTAGACATGGACCCACAAGGAACAGCCAGTCGCTGGGCCAGTTCTGCTCCAGACGACAAGCTTTTTCCATCCTCGGTAATAAGTCTTGCCCCCATGGGGGGAAAGATGCACCGGGAGTTGAGAAACCACTTGGAAAGTTTTGATGCGATCTTTATCGACTGCCCTCCTGCCATGAACTCGGCCACTCCCACGTCTGCCATGCTGATCTCCGATCTCGCCCTGATCCCGGTGGTTCCGAGCCCGGCAGATATCTGGGCCGCCGAGTCAGCGAAAAAGCTCGCCGAGGCATCACAGTTGAGCAATGAAAACCTCCTGGCACGAGTGGTGGCGAACATGGTCCAACGCTCCACCTCGCTGGCTAAGGAACTGGTCGAACTCCTGCAGGAAGATAGGGATTTTCCCTTGATGAAATCGACCTTGGGTTCCCGAGCCGCATTCAGGGAGGCGCAAATTCTAGGATCCAGTGTTCATGCAGTTCCAAGGGCTGCAACCGCGATTCAGGAAGTAGAAGCCATGGCCGATGAGGTGCTGGGCCTGCTGGGTCTGGCTAAAAGTAAAAAAACAGGTAGTAAAAAATGAGCGTCAAATTCGATCGAAAATCAGCCATGAGAGCCACGCTGACACAGGAGAAAAAGAGTGTTGACGAGCGGTTCGCACGAGCCGATGCGGTACTGACCTCGCATCCATCCGGGCTGGCCAGCTCACCCATTACTACGCCAGAGCGAACTTTCAGCGCTGAAAGTTCAGCGGCACAAGGTAGGCTGATTGTTTCTGCAAAACTGGAATGTACACACGAAAATCCACTCAATGCCCGCTGCATTTACGATCCGGACGTGGTCAAGGAGCTTGCAGCATCCATCGCCACTCGTGGGCAAATGGTTCCTGCATCTGCCGTTGCACATCCATCGATTCAGGGCCACTATTTGTTAATCGATGGTCACTACCGCAAAAAAGCCGCGGCAGCTGCCGGGCTTCAGACTATGGACCTGGTGGTTCGTCAGAGCGAAGGGGAAATCGAGCTGTACCGACTGAGTTGGCTTCTCAATGAAGAGCGTAGCGCCCAGAGCCCCCTGGACAACGCTTTTGCCTGGAGAAAGCTTCTGGACAAGGGCTTGGTCCAGAATGAGGGAAAAATCGCCGAGCTCCTTGGAATCTCCGCCGCTACAGTGAATAAAACCTTGGCGCTGCTCAACTTGCCGACAGCTGCGCTCGACAAAATGAGAGAGCGCCCAGCCAAGTTCGGTGTCTTCACTGGTTACGAATTGACGTTGGCAGCGAAAAAGATAGAAGAAAGCGCGCTACTTGATCTGGTCAACAAAATTATTGCAGAAGATCTCTCCTCAAGAGAGGTCAGCGCGATCCGAGCAAAGATCGAATCAGGCAGCACACGAAAACGCAAAGAGACATCGCGCCAATACAAGGTTCAAAACAATGGCCAGCATATCGGTTCACTCAAAGAGTGGGATTCAGGAAAAGTGGCTCTCGAGGTTATCCTGATAAATCCAAAAGACAGGGCCGCACTTGTGGCTGAATTGAAGGCTAGGTTTTGCATTATGAAGTGAACTGCTTCCCGGCGGGCCTTACCCAGGGCAGCACGCCCAAAAAGCCGAAAGATCAGTTACCGCCGCACTATAACGTATGTGATAGGTGAGCTTTTTCAGGGACATAAGTACCTGATAGATTGAAATTATTTGGAAAGCTCTGGGAAGAAACTGCAGGCTCTTTGAAGTCATCACTGTTTTGTCATTTTACAGAGGAAAGATTTTGTCAAAAGTTACTCACGAGTCAGAAACATAGCGGACAAAAATGCTCGTTTTACCCCCATGAAATATGGCTCTCGTGTCTTCTACACTTACTGACTGCTGTGTAAGACTTCACAGGGCCGGATCAATAGGTGAGCTTTTACGGGGACATGTTATTTTTCAGCATCGGTGTAGGTCAGCGATTTGACTGCCCCAAAAGCAATACACGCGTAACTCCATCGCCTGAACCTTGCATGACCGATCTATGGGCAATATTGATCACATGGCCAATGCTGATCAGGTAGTTCTACAATCCTGGAGCCATCGGGATGACACTACGTAAAAAGGCTGCACCATTCATCTTGCCCATGTCATCCCGGAATTCGACATAGGTGAACTTGGAGACCCGATCAATGGCCAGAAACATGTTGAGCTTGTCCTCGGCCAGGCGCAGCTCGGCAATGTCGATGTGCACGTAGCCAATTTCGGTCGGCGCAAACTTTCCTTTGCCCGTCGTTTTGATATCGCTGGCTGACAAGCGGGAAATGCCATGCCGTAGCAAGCACCGATGCAGGCTTGAACGGCTGAGCTTCGGGATGCTCTCGCGCAAGCAGCCCATCATGTCATCCAAGGGCAAGCAGCGTTCTTCGCCTGAACTCCACAATAACTGCCTCGTCAGCGGGCGATAGCACCGTGCTTTTGGGCTTCGTCGGACCCATGGGCGCATCTGCAGTCGTGGTGCGTGTACGCCCCTTGGTGACAGTCGTGCGGCTCAGCCCGTAGCGCTTGGCTAAAACGCTTGTCTTTTCTTTCGACCTTTGGAGCTCGGCTCGAATTCGCGGTGTTGTTCGGGCGCTGCCGTGAAGCATGTTTGCCATAACGCTTTTTCCTCCTCAATGGACAGAATAACGTCACGACTTTCCAGGACCATACACCTAAGCAGTCATGCCAACAGCGCCTCTATCGCTCTATAGTTCATAAGTGAGTAGGCTGTTTCTCCCGATTTTTGAAATTCCCATCATTTCGCCACCTTGAGTGTATTTATTGATAAAACACATTGAAAACATTAATACAAATTAAAGGAGTCGAAATTCAGCATTCATGCGGGTTTGCGAAGAATTGGGTGAGCTTTAGCAGGGACCAAGGTGAGCTTTTACAGGAACATAGGTGAGCTTTAATAGGGGCCAAACCGGATTTTGGTGAGCTTTAGCAGGGAGCATAGGTGAGTTGATACGGGGACCAAGGTGAGCTTTTTCAGGGAGCTTGAAATACTAGCCTGTGGATAACTTTTTTTCGTAAGTGAGCTTGCGCTGTGTACTGGCTAAAAGCTATGGTGAGGCTTTACAGGGACCTGAACTTGGAGAGACACATGGTTTTCCTGCACTTACCTCTGAAAAACTGAAATTGGAAAAAGGGTATCGCAAAGTCATCTGATACGCGCTATGCTACGTGCCTCTGCAAAGGTGAACTCGCCTGTTTCACCTTTGCATCATGGCGATGCGATAAAAGAGCTTTAAGATGGCGACAAGAAAAAAAAGAGATTCAACCGGGAGAACTGCACCAGCAAGCGAAGTGGTCGATCCGAAAGAGTTTCGAAAGACCAACGAAACCATCGGCTTGCGCGTGATGGAAGGGCGCTTGTCGCTTTTGACCCGAAAGGTATTCAACGTGATGATGTATCACGCGCAGCAATTGCGCGTCCCAGGTGACAATGCGCCTATTGATACGCCAGCAGCTAAAAAGTATTTCTGGATACTCCTGTCTGACTTAGCTCGTGACGCCGCTTACGACAGCAAAGACACCGAGTATCTGAAGCAGCAACTCGATGAGCTTCAGAATATCAAGCTGCTCATGGAAAATGAGCGGCAGTGGACCAGCGAACGTCTGGTCGCTTCCGTCACGCTGGTCAATCCCCATGGCCTCAACAAGCATTCGGGTCAGGTATGGTTCGGATATGCCTTTCCGCCGGAAGTCCACGAACTGGTCATGGCCCCCGGCACATACACCCGGTTCAGCATTTTTTACCAAGGCCTGTTGCGCTCGGGTTCGGCCTTGGCCCTGTATGAGGTGTGCCGACGCTATGCCACCAATCCCTCGAAGGTCACCGCTTCGGAAACTTATGAGCACTGGTTCGGTGTCTTGACCGGCAATCCCGTCGCGCGTAACGCCGAGCCCACGCCCTACAAGTATTTCAAACGAGACGTCATTAAGCCGGCCATCGCGGAAATCAACACGCTCACCGACATCACCGTTGAGCTGATCGAGCACAAGAATGGCCGGCGCGTCGAGCGTCTGCAATTTCGGGTTGAACAGAATAAACAGCCGCAGCTTGGCTTTCCTTCTCAGCCCATCTTGGACATGGCGCTAATGGCACGGGTCGTGAAGTTCGGGTTCACGCAGTCGGATGCTTCAGACTTCCTCGCCCAGCACGGTGAGGAAAAGATCAGGGCGTGCGCAGCCTTCGTCGAGGCGCGCCTGGCGCAAAAGAACAGCGCTCAGCTTGAATCGCCAGCAGCCTATTTTCGATGGAGCCTCAAGGAGGGCAACGCCGCCGCGCAGGAGTTGGCGCAGCCGGCGCAATCTCCGCCAGCGCCGCTCAAGAGGAAGAGCGAAGGACCCACTGTGATGGAGCGATTTCTCTCCGCGCGGGCACAAGAGGCGATGACGGTCTACAAGGAGCTTGATGAAGTAGCCCGTAACACGGTGTTTGAAAGATTCAAACTATCGCATACGAATTTCAAGTCGCTCAAGCTGGAACGCGGTGTAGAGAGCCCCATGGTTCGCTCTTTGTTCACGCATTGGTATGCGAAAGATCTCTGGGGAGAGCCAACGGCCCAGGGATTGGCCAACTATGTAGAGCAATTCGGCATGAACGGGCTGTCTTCGCATTAATCTGGATAAGGGTCGAAAATTCAAGTACGCGCCACCCACAACTGAATCTCTGTTAGAGGAGCAGCTCAAGGAGGAGTAGCTCAGCGCTTTATGCCTAGTGTCGCGTCACGAGAAGTTTGACGCGGACAATGGGGGATGGAACATTACAAAGTCACCTTGTCAGAGCAGGAAAGAGCCGAGTTGCAGGGCATCGCAGGCAAAGGCACGCACGCGGCGTCCAAGGTCATCAATGCCTTGATACTGCTCAACTGCGACCAAGCTGGGGAACGCACCGAGCGACCCCGCACTTGCGACATCGCAGCCATGCTGTGCGTGAGCGAGCGCAAGGTGGACCGGGTGAAAAAGAAGTTTGTCCTGGAAGGCCTGGATCCGACCCTGAACCGCCAGCCCTCCAAGTGCGAATACGACCTGAAGATCGATGGCCGCCTGGAGGCGCAGCTGCTCGCCCTGAGCTGCTCGGCGCCACCCGAAGGCTGTGCTCGCTGGTCGCTGCGGCTGCTGGCCGACCGGCTGGTCGAGCTGGAGTATGTGGACAGCGTCTCGCACGAGACGGTGCGCCGGGCGCTGAAAAAAACGAACTCAAGCCCTGGAGGAAGGTCGGCTGGGTGATCGCGCCGCAAGCCAGCGCCGCCTTCGTGGCCGCCATGGAAAAGGTGCTGGACCTCTACAGCCGGCCCTACGATCCAAAGCACCCGGTGGTGTGCATGGATGAGACGCCCCGGCAACTGATTCGCGAGACCCGCGAGCCCATTGCCGCAGCTGCTGGCCGGCCCGAGCGCCATGACTACGAGTACGAACGCTGTGGCGTGTGCAACGTCTTCATGGCCAGCGAGCCGCTGGCCGGGCGGCGCCTGACCAAGGTCACCGAGCGCAGAACCAAACTGGACTGGGCTGTATTTGTGCAGGACATTGCTGCCAGCTACCCCGACGCCGAGCGCATCACGCTGGTCATGGACAACCTGAATACGCACACAGCGGGCTCACTGTACGAGGCGTTTGCCCCCGGGCAGGCCAAGGCGCTGTGGGACCGCTTCGAGTTCGTCTACACCCCGAAGCACGGCAGCTGGCTCAATATGGCGGAAATCGAGATCAACGTGCTCGTCAAGCAATGCCTGAGCCGGCGCATCGACAACATCGAGACCGTGCGCAGCGAGGTCGCTGCCTGGCAAGCTCGCCGCGACAACCTTCAGGCCAAAGTCAACTGGCAGTTCACGCGACCAAGGATGCCCGCGTCAAGCTCAAACGGCTTTACCCGACAACTACTTCGTGACGCGACACTAGTGGGTCAGTTGGCAACTTAATTGGAGCGAAAGTATCCAACCGGCAAAGATGGACAGGAGCAAAGTCATGAGTCGATGCCCAAGACAGCCGTTACGACCGCTGACGGAACACGAGCGGCAAGCGCTGGAGACGACAGTGCGATCGGGCAGCGAGCGAGCCGATGTGGTGGCGCGGGCCAGAGAGGTGCTGGCCGTCACGTTGGGTGCAACCTACAAGGATGCCGCCGCTGGTGCGGGACGTCGATCCGCTGAGGGGGTCGCGAAGTTGGTGGCGCGCTTCAATCGGGATGGTCTGGCGGCGCTGGAGCCGCACGGTCGGGGTGGTCCCAAGCCGACCTACGACGCGCAGGCGCGCGAGCGAATTCTGGCCGAAGCCCGGCGCACGCCCGATCCCGAGCACGATGGAACGGCGAGCTGGTCGTTGATGACGCTGCGCCGGGCCTTGCGCCGCGCGCCCGATGGCCTGCCGCATGTCAGCACCTACACGATTGGCCAGGTGCTGCATGCCTCAGGCTATCGCTGGCTGGCCTCGCGCACCTGGTGTGAAACCGGCCGGGCGGTGCGCAAGCGCCGCGCCGGCACGGTCAAGGTCACGGACCCGGATGCCGAGGCCAAAAAAAAATCTGATTGAGCGTGCGTACCGCGAGGGCGAGCAGTTGGGCCTGGCGGTGTGGACGCAAGACGAGGCGGGGCCGTACCCGACCCGCCCCATGCCCGGGCAAAGCTGGGCCGAAGAGGGCCAGGCCCAGCGCCAACCCCATGAATATGTGCGTAACGGAACGGCCAAACTGCTGACTCTCTTTTGCCCGGGTAGCGGCCAGGGGTTCTGTCGCGTTGCCAGTTGATAAACGTGTTTGGGGTAGGAACGGATGCCAGCTCCTCAAACGGGACGGATTTGTCCTGCCAATGCATAAAACTGGTCGGCAAAAGACAGCTCGATACAGCCTTCCAGCAGGAACTGACCTTTGCGGATCATGTGCATGAGTTCGATGCCGGCCAGGACATTTTTGGGTTCTGTCGCATTGGCGGTCGTACCGCCTGCTCGTTTATGCTGAGTTCTTTTTTGCGACGGGTATGAAACGCGATGCTGGCAACCAAAGGGATGCGATTTTCAATTGACGTGATTCTGGTATGCATCCGTTGGTACGCGGCTTATCCGTTGAGTTACCGCCATCTCGAGGAAATGATGGAGGAACGCGGCGTGTTTGTCGACCATTCCTCGATCAATCGCTGGGCAATCCGGTTTCTGCCCTTGCTTGAGAAAGTGTTCCGCAAGCACAAGCGCGCGGTGGGCGGCAGCTGGCGGATGGACGAAACCTATATCAAGGTCAAGGGCGCCTGGAAATATCTCTACCGCGCGGTGGACAAGGAAGGCAAGACAGTCGACTTCCTGCTGACGGCCAGGCGCGACAAGGCCGCAGCCCTGCGGTTCTTTGAAAAAGCCATGAAGGCCAACGGTGTTCCCGAGAAGGTCACGATGGACAAGAGCGGCGCCAACAAGGCGGCCATGGATGAGATCAATGCCCGAGGTGAAACACCGGTCATCGTGCGACAAGTGAAGTACCTCAACAACATCGTGGAGCAGGACCATCGCGCTGTCAAACGGGTCACCAAACCGATGCTCAACTTCAAGTCATTTCGATCGGCCAAAAATGTCCTGGCCGGCATCGAACTCATGCACATGATCCGCAAAGGTCAGTTCCTGCTGGAAGGCTGTATCGAGCTGTCTTTTGCCGACCAGTTTTATGCATTGGCAGGACAAATCCGTCCCGTTTGAGGAGCTGGCATCCGTTCCTACCCCAAACACGTTTATCAACTGGCAACGCGACAGAACCATTTCAAGAGCCTGGCCGTGCAGCTTGCCCGATACCAGGGCTTCGATCATTGACTCGCCTCCCCAGGGAAAGGATTTATGCCGCATGGGAGTTCCATGCGGCTCATCGGAGGATAGCCCAAGGTGGCAAGCACTGGGCTGCGTGTCGTGACGTTTAGCGGCAAGGTCAGTCCGCCCTGAGGGTGCCCGCCAGGTAGCGCAGACGTATCACCCCACCAAACACAACGCCACCGGGTCGCGGATCCACGTGGCCACGCCGGTGCCAAAAAATGTCGGCATCCTGCGTCCATACGGGGCAGCCCGGCATCATGGCGCAGGCCAGAACAGACCAGTCATCCGCATCGTGCATGGCAATACTTCTAGAGGGCTTGACGCTGCAAACCCGCATACAGATCAAATTCCAGTGAGTATTCCGGTCCAACGTGACTGCTGATTCCGGGATGATGAGCAACGTTGCGGCGAACGTGACCTCAGGGATTCCGGCAACGTGACCAGCAACTGTGTGGTCACGGGCCACCGGCACGGCGGTCTACGACGCCGATGCGGTGTTGCGCATAAATCAAACCCGCGTGGCGTGTAGCTTCGATGCTTTTTGCAAGGAGCGACATCCAAGTGGGGCGCATGTTTGCGGCCGCGACTTTACGCATCAGCAAGGAATCCTTATGCCTGCCGTTATAGAGAAATAACGTTTGACGTTAATAACGTTAGGCGTTATTATTTGCTGATGATTCGTTCATTCGTCTGCCCCGACACGCAAGCACTCTTTCAAGGCAAACGTGTCAAGCGCTGGGTGAACATCGAGCGGGCGGCGCTGCGAAAGCTCGAGCAATTGCAGGTGTCGGCACGGCTCGATGATCTGCGGATACCGCCGGGCAACCGGCTGGAGCTGCTCAGGGGCAACCGTGCCGGTCAGCACAGTATCCGGATCAATGACCAGTGGCGCGTTTGCTTTGTCTGGCAGGACGATGCAGCCCATGATGTCGAAATCGTTGACTACCACTGAAAGGAGCCTTGTGATGCGTGAAGTCCTTCCCGTTCACCCCGGCGAAATGCTGGATGAAGAATTCTTGAAGCCCATGGGCCTGAGCAAGTACCGCCTGGCCAAGGAGATTGCCGTGCCTGCCCCGCGCATTGGCGAGATCGTCGCAGGTCATCGGTCAATCACGGCGGATACCGATCTGCGCCTGTGCCGGTTCTTTGGCCTGAGCGATGGCTGGTGGCTGGCGCTGCAGGCGCGGTATGACCTGGCCATGGCGCGCGAGAAGATCGCCGACAAGCTGGCGAACATTCACCGTTTTGAGCCTCAGGCAGAACACGCCTGACAGGCCAGCGGGGTGATCCAGGCAGGCCGCTGTAGCCGTGGGAAACGGCATCATTTTTGATCCGGTCAGCGTCAAGGATGAGGACATCAGCAAGGAAATCCGGTTATGGCGGTGCGCAGGTGCTGATCACGGGCGAGCTGGGAAAAGCGCGCTGCTGGGTTATGACCAACATCCGGTTGAAAGACTACCTGGCTTTGTTGCTCATGCTTGAACGCTGGCACCTCGGCTATGCAGCAGAGACCTCTATCCAAATCAAATTTATTGCATTTACAACAAACTCATCTCTGAATACTCCTTGGACGACCTGCCCCTCCCCGCCCCCGCTTGAGGCGAGAGAAGAAGATGAGGGAATAAAACCCCGGGCGGCTGCGCTCCTCAGAGGTCCCGGTGCATCGGCTTCAAAAGCTTGACCAGCGGATGCCTACCTCCTGGAAAACTTCTCCCGCCCCCGCCTTGAGGGGGAATGAGGAAAACCAAAGTCGGGCTTCGCTTTTCAAGAGGGGGTTGTTACGGGGCGGGAAGGCGTATGATTTGTTGGGTGGGTTTGTTGTAAATGCAATTTAGACAGGAAGGTGATCGCGATGAGCGACGTGACTGCTTCGGACCCCGACGCGTTCTTTGCGTCCTGGCAGACCGCCCGGCTGGCGAGCAAAGCGTTAAAACCTATGGGCGCGGCCGGCTTTCAGCAGGTTGAATTGATCTGGCGCCACTGGCTGGCGTTTTGCACGGTGCAAGGCGTCGCCTGGGACGCTGCGCGCAGCGTCGACATCGCCCGGTTCTGTCAAACCATCGGCCCGCGCTCTTCCTTGAAGAAAACCTCGCCCGTCACGCGGCGGCGCTACTGGCGCGTGCTGCGCGACCTGTATGCGCATGCGCTGGTTATAGGTCTGGTTGCGGTCAATCCCGCCGAGGGCGCCCAGCCGCCGGCCACCGAGCGTGTGCCTTCGCTGGCGCTGCCTGGCCCCATGTGGACCGCGCTGCTCGAGGGCCTGTATGAACACTTTCCCGGCGGCGACGACTTCAAGGCCAGGCGCAACCGCCTGGCGCTGCTGCTCATGATGCGCGCGGCGCTCACCGTGCGCGAGATCATCGGCTTGACGCTCGATTGTGCCCAACCGGGCGCGGACTCGGCCGGCTCGTCTGCCGGATCGGCTGCTTTGTACACCCTGCGCGTGCGCAAGGTCGGCGGCGGGCACGAACGGGTGTTGCAGCTCGACCTGGAGACCAGCCGGGCCCTGCACGCCTGGCTCGAGGTGCGCCCGGTGGGCTTGCCTGCCCTGCATCCGGGCAGCCGCCTGGTCGTGGGCGACCGCATCGGGCGCGCCATTGCGCCCAACGGCCTGTACAACATCTGCCAGGCGCACCTGGCGCGCTGCCTGACCCAAGCCGGCTTGCTCGCCGAGCCTGCGCCCCACGCGACGCTCGATCCAGGCCTTCTAGCCCACATGGGGCCCAACACGCTGCGCAACACCTGCATCGCGCTGTGGTTCAACGCCGGCGTGCCGCTGCAGGAGATCCAGCGGCGATGCGGCTTCAAGGACGCCAGCGTCATGAGCCGCTTGGGCGCGCACCTCGTCAACCCTTTTCCGCGCTGAGGCACCAAGCATGCAGCCAACACAAACCCTCAAGAGCCAGGACGCGGCGCTCGAGCAGCTGTGGCGCCAGGTGTGCGCCTCGCGCGGCACGCCCGCGCCCGATGCGGCAGGGCTTGCCTGCTTCATGGAGGATTTGGAAACGCACGCGCGGGAAAAGCTCCAAAGCGTCCTGATTCTGGCCGCGCGGGGCCGGGAGGCGCCGGGCGAGCTGAGCTTGCTCAGCTGGGCAGCTGGCTGCACGCGCCCTGCCCTGCTTGAGCGCCTGGCCGCCCACGGCTTGGCCTTCACCAGTGCAAGCCTGTTTGCCTGCGGCCTGAAACTCCGGGCTGAAGGCTGGGACATGCAGCACCGGATCACGCAACTGGCAGGCAACCCTGCGGACGTGGACACGCTGCGCGCCTGGCTGCCCGCCGTGTTGCCCTTGGAAGCCGGTCAAGCTGAAGAGGACTCGCCGAAAAAGGCCGGACCAGACAGCCATGAAGACAGGGCCGTAGACACGCCATTGTTCCCTTGGCCCGAGGACGATGAAGACGGCCCGCCCGATGGCCAGGCGCCCGTCTGGGAGGAGGAACCCATGGACGACATGCCGGCGTCAAATCTGTCAGCCGGCCTGCCCGTGCTGCCCACCCGCTTCGAGCGCGAGCGGCCCGATGCGCTCGCCGGCCCAACCAGCGCCGCAGGCGCACCGCACGAGCCACGGCTGCGGCTTCGCCTGTTTGGCAAGGCGGCTGCGCACACACTGGAGGTCACACCGCACCGCCGGGGCGGCGACTTTCTGGGCGTTCTCGTGGTGAGCATCGACTCGGCCCATGCCTTGAGCGCCGGCGGGGGCTACGCCTGGGAGCGCAAGCTGGTGCTCCAGCTCACGCCCGAGGAGATGCCCGCCGTCATCGCCACCTTGATGGGCTTGATACCCTCGGTGCGCTTCGGCCACCACGGCGCGGACCGCAGCAAGTTTGTCGAGGTACGCCGCCAGGAAGGGGGGCTGGTGATCGTCACAGGTGAAAAGGCGCTCAGCTATTCGGTACCTGTGCCCACAGCTACCGTGTACTATGTGCTGGACCTGTTTTGCCGAGCCATGGCCGCCCCCGGGCGCAGCGTTGCGGACGTGCTCATGCTGGTCAGGAGCGCGCATGGCTTTTGAGGACCAAGGGCCAGGCAAAACCTTTTTTCAGTCGGTCTGGCGCATGGAGCGCTTCAGGCCACGCGTTCGCTGTCGGTTGCGATTGCGATTGCGATTGCGCCACGGTAGTTTTCAGGCAAGGCGAGCGCACTGACGCTGCAAGGGGCCAACTGCAGCGCCACGGCAGGCGTCCACTCGGTCAACGCCATCGCCTGGCACTTCAGGCATGCCTCGAGCCGCGTCCAGGCCTGGGCAAAAGCCAACGGGCGCCGAACAGGCGATAGACCCTGCAGCCAGGCCGTCACAGCGGGGCCGAGATAGTCCCGCGCCACATCCGCCCAGTCGGGCATCGCCTCAACGGCCCGGTCAGCCGCCATCACATCCACGCCGATACGGCCCTGCCTGCCAATGGCCGCCAGGCTGAACCCTGGCGCGTGGCTTAGTGAAACGCTCAGTTGTGCAACATGGCAATCGAGCCGCAGGGCTTGCCCAGGGCACGACACGAGCTTGAGCGATGCCGCCGTTGGGCCGAGATACGCCACGAGCGTCTCGCACAGTGCCGTGCGCACCAACTCCCTGGCCAACGAGCGGTCGGTCGTGGCAGGCATGGCAACGCTGATCACCGTCAGGGCCTGCCAGGAGCCCAGCGCATCGACGGCGCATTTCATGGCCTGCGGCCACGCATGGACTGGCACGAGTTTTTGTGATCGGTCCATGTCAGCTGTCCGCAGGCGCAGCCGGGCAGCCCTTCCAGCTCGAGGCGGCAGGGATGAACTCCCCCTTCATCACCAGCGTCAGCGCCCCTAGCCAGGCATTGTCGCCCACTACTGCGCTGTAAAGCACCGCACTGCGCGGTCCCATGTAAACGCGCTTGCCGATGACCACCTGGTCGACTTTCATCACGCGGTCTTCAAACAGATGGGTCTGTGGACAGGCCAGTGCATTGAGCTCGCTGTAGTCGCCAATCGTGACGCAATCGAACTCGGTGATGTCTGTCGTGTCGAGATACACTCCCCGGCCGATGCGGCAGCCCAGAAAATTCAGGGCGACGGGCAGCAGCGGCGTGCCGCGCAGGTAGCGCAAGAAATTGGGCACGGCGATGCCTTCGTACAGATTGGTCACTGCCTCAGACCACCAGACGAACGGAGTCCACATCGGCACACTGCGTTTACGGTAGCGCCGCATCATCGACCACTTGATGGCGGCGACAAAGAAGAAGGTGCCTATGCCATACAGGAGGCCTGCGCCTGTCAGGTAAAAGATGACGTCGCCCCAGCGCTCTTCACCGGCGGCAGGCATGATCGCCAGGACCACCGTGTAGCCCACGGCGGTCACGATGGCATGCGGCGCGACGATGCGAAAAGCCTCGATCAGTCCGCGCGCCAGTCGGCGAAACGGCGAAGGCCGGTAGGTCAGGTGCTCGGGAAAGCCGCTGGTATGCTCGCGTGCAGGCAGATTGATCGGCGGGGAACCGAGCCAGGTGTCCCCGTCGTTCATGGCCTCGTTGGCCGGCGCGCTCGAATGCACGCCAATCAGCACGTTTTCCGGCAGCGTCGTTCCATCGGGAATGTACGCGCCATTGCCCACAAAGCTGCGCCGGGAAATTACTGTCGGTCGCATCGACATCCAGCCGCCTTCGATACTCTCGTCGCCCAGCATGACCGCATCGGCGATGAAGGTTTCATCCCCGAGCGTGAGCATGTCGGGCACCAGACCGAGCGCCGAGGAAATTTCCGCGTCGCGCCCCACCTTGGCCCCCAGCAAGCGGTACCAGAAGGGGGCATACACCGTGGCATAGACGCCGTGCAGGACGGCCAGGCTCGATTCCTGAATCTGGTTGACCAGCCACTTGGCGCAGTACAGGTTGCTGTGCACCGGCCAGCGCCCCGGCTTGAGGCGCGGCAAGACGCTCCAGCGGATGCCGGCCGAGAGCAGCACAGTGCAGACAATCATCACGGCAGTGGCGGGAAAAGCCAGAACAAAATACTTAACCAGCTCAAACGCCAGGGCGTTGCTGTTGAATGCGGAAAAGCCTTCGGCGGCGTCGATCCAGTCGATGAGCATGAAGCTGGGAAACACCGGCAGAAAAAACACGGTGGTGATCAACAAGGCGCCCAAGACGAAATACGCGCCTTCGAGGAAGCTGCGCCAGCGGCCGACTGCGGGCCGCTCGGGCCGCGCTGCAAGGTCGAAGGCACCCGCGTCGCGAGCTGGCGAGCCTTGCCAGAGGCGTCCCGCAGGCAGCGCCTGTCCCTCGCCCAATGCCGACTGGCCGGCCAGATGCCCGTAAGCGCCAACCTGCGTATTTCCTTCGAGCACCGCATAAGAGCCGATGCAGGCTTCGCGCTCGAGCACAATAGGCCCGATGATCAGCTCGCCGTGCTCAACGCGTGCGTTTTCAAGATTGACAGCATTGCCAATGCTCACCCCATCCCCCAGGGTGAGCAGGTCCGGGGCACGCAGGGTGATCGAGCCGATGACGACGTCGCGCCCAACCTTGGCGCCCAGCGCCCGAAGCCACCAGGCGTACAGCGAAGATCCGCTGAGCAGGTACGCCGGTGCCGCCTCGAGCAGACGGTCAGCGAGCCACCAGCGGTAGTACGTGACGCCCCACAGCGGGTAACGCCCTGGCTTAAGACGTCCGACGATCAACCACTTGCCGGCAATGGCGACAGCAAACTCCAATAAAGTGGAAAGCAGCAAAAAGACACCGACGAACGCGGCGATGGCCAGCGCCATTGAGTCTTCAGGATCCCCGGTAAAGAAATGGTAGGTGAAAAACGGCGCGAGCCACTGGCCATGTGCAGCGCCACCAGCCCCGGGATCACAGCGGCCTGGGCAACGCCACACGTCCAGCGCCTGAGGCGAGGCGGCGGCAGCCAGCTTGCATCGACCGGTACGCCAGGCGCATGGGCCTGGTCCAGTGCCTCGGCGATGCGGCCAACGGTGCGGTTCTGGTAAATATCGCGCACCGTGATGTGCGCAAAGCGCGGGTCGGTGCGCAGGGCCGAGGCCAGGCGCGCCGCGAACAGCGAATGGCCGCCCAGGTCGGTGAAAAAATCTGCCCACAACAAACGCGTGCCGAATACGCGCCTGCCGCGCAGCGACAAGGAGCGCGAGCAGTATGCCAAGATGGTCAGCGGAGAAGGCTTCATGCTGCTGGCGTTGCTCGAAGCGCCCACGGCGCCACCCACGCTGGGCAGGCTGCCTTGTGCTAACCAAACCAATACCTCGTCCCTCATGCGAACTCCACAATGGGCTGGTCCACGCTCAGCGACTCTCCCTTCCTGGCCAGCACCTTTCCGACGATGCCGTCGGCCGTCGCAAACAGCACGTTTTCCATCTTCATGGCCTCGATCACCGCCACACGCTCGCCGGCCTGAACCTTCTGGCCGACCTGTACCGCCACCTCGACCAGCAAGCCCGGCATGGGCGACAGCACGAAGCGGCTCATGTCAGGCGGCGCCTTGTGAAGCATCAGCGCATGCAGTTCGGCAGCGCGTAGCGACAGCACCATGGTATCGAGCCGGGTGCCGTTGTGGATGATGCGTATCGCCAGCGGATTCTTGCCCACGCCGCGTTCGACCTGCGCGGCAAACGGCTGGCCGTTGGCGGTGCCGCGAATGCGAGCGCCGCCCAGGTGCCATCCGCTACATATTTCATAGCGCTTGTCGCCCGTCTCTACTGTGCTGGAGCCAAAAATCGCCTGAAAATCACGTACCCGGGCATACTGTTGCGTATTTGTGCCGCTGCTGCCCAGTCCAATGACCACATAGTTTTCGCCTACTATCACGCCGTGCCCGGGCGATTGCCCGCTGATTCCCGCAGCGCGTGCCAAGATGCGACGGTTCACATACGCGGCCAGCGCCACCAGGAAATCGGCGTCGTCGTGCGGCACGTCCTCGGCACGGAAACCGTTGGCGTAGTTTTCGGCGATGAAGCCGGTGTTGAAATCGCCCGCAACAAACTTGGGGTGCGCCAGCAAGGCCGCCTGGAACGGAATGTTGCTGCTGACACCGCGAATCACAAAGCTGTTGAGCGCTTCGCGCATCTTGGCAATCGCATCAAAGCGGTCGGTGCCGTGAACGATGAGCTTGGCGATCATCGAGTCGTAGAACATCGGGATTTCCCCGCCGTCCTGCACGCCGGTATCGACCCGCACGCCGAACCACTTCGAGGTGTCCGACGCAAACATCGTTTCATTGGGCGGCTGAAAGCGTACCAGCCGGCCGGTCGAGGGCAAAAAGCCGCGAAACGGGTCTTCGGCATTGATGCGGCATTCGATGGCCCAGCCGTCACGCTTGACTTCAGCTTGCGTGAGCGGCAGTTTTTCGCCAGCGGCCACGCGAATCATCAACTCCACCAAGTCCAGCCCGGTGATGCACTCCGTGACCGGGTGCTCAACCTGCAGGCGGGTGTTCATTTCCAGGAAGTAAAAGCTCTGGTCCTTGCCGACGACAAACTCGACCGTGCCTGCGCTCTGGTAATTGACCGCCTTGGCCAACTGCACGGCCTGCTCGCCCATGGCCTTGCGCGTTGCTTCGCTGATGAAAGGCGATGGCGCTTCTTCAATCACCTTCTGGTGGCGGCGCTGGATTGAGCATTCACGCTCATTCAGGTAAATTACATTGCCATGGCTGTCGCCGATCAGCTGGATTTCGATGTGCCGTGGTTCCTCGACAAACTTCTCGATGAACACGCGGTCATCGCCAAAGCTGTTGCGCGCCTCGTTGCGGCAACTGGTGAAGCCTTCAAACGCTTTCTTGTCGTTGAAAGCGACGCGCAGGCCCTTGCCGCCGCCACCAGCGCTGGCCTTGATCATGACCGGGTAGCCGATGCCCTGGGCAATCTCGACGGCGCGCTTAGCCGTTTCAATCGCATCGTTGACACCGGGAATGCAGTTCACGCCCGCCGCGCCGGCCAGCTTCTTGGACTCGATCTTGTCGCCCATCGCCGCGATGGAGTAATGCTTGGGGCCGATGAAGACGATGCCCTCTTCTTCCACCCGTTTGGAAAACGCAGCGTTTTCGCTCAGGCAGCCATAACCGGGATGCACCGCCTGCGCGCCGGTCTGCTTGCAGGCGGCAATGATTTTTTCGGCCTGCAGGTAGCTGTCGCGGCTGGGCGCGGGGCCGATGTTGACGGCTTCATCGGCCAGTTCCACATGGCGGGCATCCTTGTCGGCGTCGGAATACACCGCGACGGTCTTGATGCCCATCTTGCGGGCCGTGAAAATAACGCGGCAGGCGATTTCGCCCCGGTTTGCAATCAGAATTTTGGTGAACATAGTCTTATTCCTGGGCTTACAGCAGAATGTTTCCGTGCTTGCGCCACGGATTTTCGAGTTTCTTGTCTTTGAGCATCACCAGCGAACGGCAGATGCGCTTGCGGGTTTCGTGCGGCAAGATCACGTCGTCGATAAAGCCGCGCGCGCCGGCCACGAAGGGTTTGGCGAATTTGAAATAAAAATTCAATTACATTCCGGAGTAGTTCGGCCCGCCGCCGCCCTCCGGGGTGACCCAGACGATGTTTTGCGTCGGGTCCTTGATGTCGCAGGTCTTGCAGTGCACGCAGTTCTGCGCGTTGATCTGCAGCCGTTCGGACTGGTCCGGATTCTTCACGTACTCGTACACCCCGGCGGGGCAGTAGCGGCTTTCCGGCCCCGCATACAGCGCCAGGTTGACATTGACCGGCACGCTAGCGTCTTTGAGCGTCAGGTGCGCCGGCTGGTGTTCTTCATGGTTGGTGTTGCTGATAAACACCGAGGTCAGGCGGTCAAAGGTCAGCTTGTTGTCCGGTTTCGGGTAAACGATGGGCTGGCACTCGGCAGCGGGTTTGAGCATGGCGTAATCGGGCTGGTGGCGGTGGATCGTCCACGGCGGGGTCTTGATGCCGATGCGCGGCAGCAGCCAGTGCTCGATGCCCGTCATCAAAGCGCCCACGTACAGCCCCTTCTTGAACCAGGCCTTGAAGTTTTTCGCCTGGTTGAGTTCGTCGGCCAGCCAGCTTTTGGCATAGGCCTCGGGGTAACTTCCCAGCTCGTCATGCTGGCGCCCGGCGCTCACCGCCGCATACGCCGCCTCGGCCGCCAGCATGCCCGTCTTGATCGCCGCGTGGCTGCCCTTGATGCGGCTGGCGTTGAGGTAGCCGGCCTCGCAGCCGATCAAGGCGCCGCCCGGAAACACCGTCTTGGGCAAACTCAGCGCGCCGCCGGCGGTGATGGCGCGCGCGCCGTAGCCGATGCGCTTGCCGCCTTCGAGGTATTTTTTGATACTCGGGTGCGTCTTCCAGCGCTGCATTTCCTCGAAAGGGCTCAGGTACGGATTGCTGTAGTCCAGCCCCGTGACCAGCCCGAGCGTGACCTGGTTGTTTTCCAGGTGGTACAGAAAGCCGCCGCCATAAGTTTTGCTGTCCATCGGCCAGCCGGCGGTGTGCACCACCAGGCCGGGCCGGTGCTTGGCCGGGTCGATTTCCCACAGCTCCTTCACGCCCAGTGCGTAGGCCTGCGGGTCTTTTCCTTCATCCAGCTTGAAGCGGCTGATGAGCTGGCGGCCCAGGTGGCCGCGCGCGCCTTCGGCAAACACGGTGTACTTGCCGTGCAGCTCCATGCCGAGCTGAAAGTTGTCCGTCGGCGCGCCGTCCTTGCCGACACCCAAATTACCCGTGGCCACGCCCCGGACCGAGCCGTCGTCGTTGTACAGCACCTCGGCGGCGGCAAAGCCGGGAAAGATCTCCACGCCCAGGGCTTCGGCTTGACCAGCGAGCCAGCGGGTCACATTGCCCAGGCTGATGACATAGTTGCCGTCGTTGTGAAAGCAGTCGGGAACGAAAAAGGCAGGGGTTTTGGTCGAACCGGTTTCGCTCAGGAACAGTACCTCGTCGGCGGTGACGCTCTGGGTGAGCGGCGCGCCCAGCGCTTTCCAGTCGGGGATCAGTTCGCTCAAGGCTTTGGGGTCCATGACCGCGCCCGAGAGAATATGCGCGCCGGGCTCGGAGCCTTTTTCGAGCACGACGACGGAAATCTCCGTGCCTTTTTCAGCGGCCAGCTGCTTGAGGCGAATGGCCGCCGACAGCCCGCCCGGGCCGGCGCCGACCACGACCACGTCGTACTCCATCGCTTCTCGGGGGCCGTGCTGGGACAGGATGTCTTGGTTCGTCATTTGCATCCTTCATTGACTCGTGTTGCTCGTCGATCTGCGCGAGCTTTTCTGTTTCCAGCAGGCTGGTCTTTGACCCATGCCCTGCCGGGCGCACCCTTGCCCAGGCGCCCGCGCTCTTGCAGGGCAGCCATTCATCAGACGACAACTGCTCCATCGGCTCGCCATGAAAAGGCGCACCCAATCCTCATGGAACATCGTTGATATCGCCGCCAGACTCGGCGGGGGGCGTGCTGACGGGACGCGAAGCATGTCCTGGCGGGATGCTGGGCGGTACCGAACGCTTCAAAAACTCGATCACGCTGGTGCCAAAGACGTCGTTGCGGTCTCCGGCGACCATGTGCCCGGCACTGGTCACGTTGACGTACTCGCTGTGCGGGCACAAGTCCAGGAAGTGCTGCGAGCCCTCTTCACTGAGCACATCGGACAGACCGCCGCGCACCAGTAAGGTCGGCACGGCAAGCGCGCGCGCGCACGCTTCCAGGCGCTCCTGGCGCCGCTGCAGGTCACGCGTGCCGGCGCGAAAACGTGGGTCCCAATGCCAGTGGTATTTGCCATCACTGCCCAGGCGCACGTTCTTGGCCAGGCCCTCCAGGCTTTTGGGGCGCACGCGCTGCGGCTGGTAGGTGGCAATCGCCTCGGCGACTTCTTCCAGGGAAATGAAGCCTTCGGGCTTTTGGCTCATGAAGGCCTGAATGTTGTCAATGCCCTTCGTTTCAATGCGCGGCGCGATATCGACCAGGATCAGGGCGCTGGCATCAACATGGCCTTCGCCAACGGCGACCAGGCTGGTGCCCCCGCCCATGGAGGCGCCGACCAGCACCGGGCGGTGCTGGCCGAGCGCGGCGATCACGCACTGGAGGTCCTGGACCATCACATCTTGCCCATACAGCCCATCGGGCGCCCAATCCGAGTCGCCGTGGCCGCGTGCATCGAAGGCAACCGCGTAATACCCGGCCGCCCCCAGCGCCTCGCCGGTGCCTTTCCACGCATGACGGGTCTGGCCCCCGCCATGCTGGAGCACCACCAACGGACCGTTCGGGTCGCCCCAGGCATCGCCTGCGATAGCGATACTGCCACTGCCCTGCCACCGGTGCATGGGCTCGGGAGTGCCTGGAAGTTTTGTGCCTGCGCTCATGGTGCGATTCCTATGTCTCTATGTGGTTGACTATTTTTGCTGTATTCACTTCAGAGGATGGAGTGACGGCGATGGCGCAGCATTCATGGGCGAAGAACTGCTTGAATGCGGCTATGCCGCACATCTGGAGGCAGTGCTGCCAGATTTGCTGCTCTGTTTCTTCGTACCAGGTCTGAGTGCACTTTCGGCGCTTGACACCGCTTCCTCATTGCTTCTTGAAATGTCTTCAAAGCGTCCATCGCTTGCCGTAGGCTGCCGGGCCTTGAAGTGGGGGGTTGCCATGTCCTTAAGCGCATCCTGATACGTACCATCCGCAGCATGAGGGCTTGACGCGGTGAGCCCAAGCTCGGACAGCAGTCCGTCCTGCAGGCCATAGACCCAGCCATGCACTGACAAGGGCTGGCCCCGCGCCCAGGTATCGCGCACGGCGTGCGTCTGACACACGTTGTGAAACTGCTCGGCCACGTTGAGCTCGCACAGCCTGTCGACCCGCTGGGCCGCAGGCAGCGCCATCAGCGCTGGCTGGTGCTTGGTGTAAACCGCTCCCACATGCGCCAGCCAGTGGTCGACGAGCCCCAGGCGCTGGCCCTCGAGCGCGGCGCGGATGCCGCTGCAGCCGTAGTGGCCGACCACCATGATGTGGCGCACCTGGAGCACATCGACGGCAAACTGGATTACCGACAGGCAGTTCAGGTCGCTGCTGGCCACCACATTGGCAATGTTCCTGTGGGTGAACACTTCGCCCGGGGCCAGGTCGAGGATCTGGTTCGACGGCACGCGGCTGTCCGAGCAGCCGATCCAGAGGTAGGCGGGCGTTTGCTGGCGCGCCAGGCGCGCAAAGAAGTCGGCATCGCCGCAGCACATGCGGTGAGACCAGGCGCGGTTTCGGGCGAGCAACGATTCAACTGTCACAGCTGGACCTCCGTCAAAGGCGTAACACTTGGCATCAAGCCAGCCGGGCGCGGCATCACCGCTGCTGCGTTGGCACCTGGTGGCGCAACGCGGTCTGGCGGTTGGTGTCGTCCACGAACACCAACTGGGGGCTATGTCCGGCCACCTGATCGTTGTGCACCTGGGCAAAGGTGGCGATGATTAGCAGGTCGCCGTTGCAGGCGCGGCGCGCGGCCGAGCCATTGACCGAAATCATGCCAGAGCCACGCTCGCCCTTGATGGCATACGTGATAAAGCGCTCGCCGTTGTTGATGTTCCAGATGTGGACCTGCTCGTTCTCGGCGATGTTGGCTGCGTCGAGCAGGTCCTCGTCGATGGCGCACGAGCCTTCGTAGTGCAGCTCGCAGTGGGTCACGGCGACGCGGTGAATTTTGGATTTGAGTAAAGTTCGAAGCATGGTGGGGTGGCTTGGTGGGTTGATGATTTTGTTTGACGCGCTGAGAATGGCTCGTCATGAAAAGAGGTTTTTCCGCACTCCTCAAGCCACTCAGGATCATTTAGAAAATGTGCATCTGGATCGCCATGCCGGGCGCGAAGCTCCTGCAGGCATTGACGTAAAAAGGCCATTGACTTCTCCTCAAACACGTACAGGTTGACTGCACAAACTGCAAAGCAACAACAATTTTTTGATTTGAATACTTCTCAGCATCAGATGCGCTCGAAAATTGCCGCGATACCCTGCCCGCCGCCGATGCACATCGTCACCAGCGCGTAGCGGCCCCCGATGCGCTTGAGCTCGTGCAGCGCCTTGACGGTGATCAGCGCGCCGGTCGCGCCGATCGGGTGGCCCAGCGAAATGCCCGAGCCGTTCGGGTTGACCTTGGCCGGGTCCAGCCCGAGGTCACGGGTGACGGCGCAGGCCTGCGCGGCAAACGCTTCGTTGGCTTCGATCACATCCAGGTCATTGACCGTGAGGCCGGCTTTTTTCAGCGCCAGCTGGGTGGCGGGCACCGGGCCGATGCCCATGTATTTCGGATCGACGCCGGCATGGGAATAGGCCACCAGGCGGGCCAGGGGTTTCAGGCCGCGCGCCTGGGCAACACCGGCTTCCATCAGCACCACGGCCGCGGCCGCGTCGTTGATGCCCGAGGCATTGCCGGCAGTCACGGTGCCGTTTTCCTTTAGGAACACGGGCTTGAGCTTGGCCATGTCGGCCTTGGTGCAGTTGGGGCGGAAATGCTCGTCGGTGTCATAGGCCACCTCGCCCTTGCGGCTCTTGAGCATGACCGGGACGATCTGCTCTTTGAAGTAACCTGCCTCGATGGCCTTCTGGGCACGGTTGTGGCTTTGCACGGCCAGCGCGTCCTGCTCCTCGCGGCTGATGCCCCACTTGGCGGCGATGTTCTCGGCCGTCACGCCCATGTGGATGGTGTGGAACGGGTCATGCAGCGCGCCGACCACCATGTCGATCATCTTGGTGTCGCCCAGGCGGGCTCCAAAGCGGGTGGCCAGGCTGGCGTAGGGGCCGCGGCTCATGTTTTCGGCCCCGCCGCCGATGGCGATGTCGGTGTCGCCCAGCAAAATGGACTGGCTGGCCGAGATGATGGCCTGCAGGCCGGAGCCGCACAGGCGGTTGACATTGAAAGCCGGCGTGCCTTCGGCGCAGCCGCCATTGACGGCCGCCACGCGTGACAGGTACATGTCTTTTGGCTCGGTGTTGACGACATGGCCGAACACCACATGGCCGACGTCCTTGCCCTCGACGCCAGCGCGCGCCAGCGATTCGCGAACCACCAGCGCGGCCAGTTCTGTGGGCGGCGTGTCCTTCAGGCTGCCGCCAAACGTTCCAATGGCGGTGCGAACACCGCTGACAACTACAACTTCACGGGTCATAACTGACTTTCTCGGTTAGCTAAAATAATTGAGTTTGACCAGCTTCGCTCTTCAAAAAAACATGAGGATGTACTTCCGATCAGCGATTGATCCAATCCTTTTGGTACCAGTTCGGTTTGCTTTTTTGCTGATGGGAACGAATGCGCACTAGCGCGGGCGTGCACTGGACATTTCACTCGGCCTGGATCTTGGCCTCAATAATGAGTCTGCGGTACTTGTCTTCCTCCTGACGGAGAAATGCATCAAACTGATCCGGCGTTCTGACGTTGGAGATATCCTGGCCCATGCCTTGCAGCCGTTGGCGCAAGCCCTGGTTCTCTCTTGCCGCTTCCATCGCATCACCGAGCTTCGCCCGGATGGCCTTGGGCAAACCGGCTGGCGCCAGGAGACCGACCCAAATATCGAAGGTGGCGTCAGAGTACCCCAGTTCCTTGAAGGTCGGAACGTCGGGAAACGCCGGTGAGCGAGACTCTGACGAGATTGCGAGCGGGCGCACCGCGCCACTCTTCATCAGTTCGATGAACGAAGTCGCAGCACCCATCATGAAGGCAACCCTGCCGGATACGACATCGGGGACTGCAGCGGCATTTCCCTTGTAAGGGACATGGGCAAGAGTGATGCCGGCCTGCCTCGCAAACAACTCTACTGGCAGGTGCGATGTCGTACCCTGTCCGCCAGACGCGTAAGTGATGTCGCCTGGGGCCTTCTTGGCAGCTGCGACCAATTGAGCGACCGACTTTATTGGCGAAGAACCGCTGACGACAAGCAGCGATGGAGACCTCGCCATATCACCTACCCCGGTAAAATCTTTTGCGGGAATATAACCAGCCTTTTTGTTGATATGAGGAATCGTCACGATTGTGTTGGCAGCGGCCAAGAGCGTGTAACCATCTGGCGCAGCTTTGGCCACAGTTCGCGCTGCCAGGATCGAGCTGGCGCCAGCCATATTCTCAATCACGACCGGCTGTTTGAGATACGCTGACATCCGATCTGCATAAGCTCGGCTCGCCGCGTCCAGCAGCGCGCCCGGCGCGCTCCCGACAACAATGCGAATCGGCTTATTCGGAAAAGCCGCTTCCTGTGCTTGGGCGGTGAACAGGGCTGCGCTTGACGTCAAAGTGGCCAGGTATTGAAGAAGTCTGCGTCTATGCATGGGGCGTGTCTCCTAAGTTGCATTTATGGTCTGCGATTCAATCGTCTACTCTCATTCGGCGATACATGCGTGCCTCTAATTGAGGCTCTGGCTGGGAGTCTAGCCACGCGTGAGAGTAACTGGGGTCGTTTTTTTCAACACCATGCGCAAGTGCAGCTTACCGACACCGGCGCCGACGGCATGGCACTGCTAGCCGCACTGACGGCGTGGGACGCGCCTGCACAGCTGCGGCAGCTGCCGGCGCTGGAGACGCTGCGTAAGGTGTAGGTGCAGAACTTCCTGCCGGAAGGATCAGCCGATGAACCCCGGGCGGTCTGGCGAGCGACGGACGATATTCCGCTATCGGGCAGCGCCATCTCATCACCGCACGACACCGAGGCGCGCCGTGGGTGCAAAGGCCAGACCGAGTGGATCGGCTTCAAGGTGTATTTGACGGAAACCTATGATACCGCCACACCGAACCTGATCACGAACGTCGAGACGACGGCGGCGACTGTGACCGACGACGCGGTGACACCTGTGATTCATGCGGCGCTGCAACAACGCGCTACTGCCCAGCCTGCACATCACCGATACCGCGTACGTAAACTCAGCACTTCTGGTGCAGTCTCGCGAGCACTACCGCTTTGAGCTGGTCGGTCCGACGCGCCGCAACAACCTGTGGCGAGCCAAGCAGGCCGACGGCTTTGCCAGCCAGCGCGCCGTCTGCCCGGCCGGCAACACCAGCCTGAACTGGCTGCCGACGCTCAGCCCGTACGGCAAGCCGATTATCAAGATCCGCTGGTCGCGCAATAACTGTGGCGGCCGCAAGGTGCACGAGCACTGTACCCAATCGACCCTTCCACAGCGACAGATCACCGTGCGCCCTGAGCTGCAACATGAGGCGCTGCACGAGCAGACGGCTGACTTCTCAGCCGATTACGCCCGGCGGGCAGGCATCGAGGGTACGATCTCCGAGGCCGTGCGCGCCTATGCGATGCGCCGCACGCGTTATACCGGTCAGACCAGGACGCATTTGACCCACCTGGTGACGGCAGCGGTGATCAATGTCGGGCGGCTGCTTCGCTGGATTGCAGGGGAGCCGAAGCATGCATGACACGCTCTTCCTTCGAGCGGTTTTTTGCCGCTGTTGCCTGAGGTAATACCAATCCCGATGGATAAAGAACCAATGCCAGCGATCGAAGTCTGAACGATATTGGCTCTTGATGGAGGTTGCGAAAATGTTATCCCAGCACATCCTTGATCAGCTGCAGCCCTATGACTTTGACCGGCTGGCCCACAAAGAGCAGGATGGACGCCGCAGACTGCGCCTGATCGCACACTGGCGCTCCTCAAGGACGGCAAGAGCTACACCGAAGTGGCCGCTGCACTGCGCGTGACGCGGCACGCCGTCATGCGCTGGGTGCAGTGGTTTACCGCCGGCGGCGTGGTCCGTCTGGCTATGTAACTATCAATGACAACGCCGAAGCGAGGCATGCATCGATCCGGCGTGGCAAGAACCGACTTAACCCAGAACGCGCAGCACCTCGGTCGCATCGTCAAGGGTCTCGAGATGGCGAACCATCTCCTGCACCTTGCGCATCTTCTCCATGGAAGCAGGCACGGCGGCCAGCTTCGCGGTGTCCTCGAATTTCTGGTACAGATAGTCCCAGCTCATCGGACACTCGGCGTCGCCAGGCACCTCATCGCCCACCATCGAAATAGTGCGGCCATCGACCGTCTCGATGTCCAGGCGACCTTTGGGCAGCTTGGAGTTCCAATCGAAGGCTGGGTCCGGCACCGGCACGACCTTCTTGGCTGCGGCCAGAACGGCCGGATCCTTGAGGCCGTCGCCGAAGAAGTGCTCCACCTTAGGCCATCCGTGGGTGGCCGCCACGGCCACGCAGAAGGGAATGCTGAACTTCGCGTCGGCGGAAGTCTGCGGTGCGCGGCGATCTTCGATCGGGGTGCACAGTTCGAACCCGAAGTCGCCGACGTTGACGCGCAACTCCTTGATGTCGTCGATGGTGAGCTTGTGCTCCTTCATCAGCGTGAGGGTGGAGTGGATGAAGCCGTGCGAAACGCCGCAGGAAGGCCAGGGCTTGTAAAGAATCTCGCCGCCGGAATAAACCTTGCCCAGGTCGGCCACCATGCCTTCGCGGTTGTACTTGCCGCCAAAGTAGACGTTGAAGAGACCGGCCTTGCCCTCGAACATGGTCTGAACGCCGCTGATGCCTTTCTGCGCCATCATGGCGGCCAGCACCGCGCCCTTGGTCGAGAAGCCCGCATACAAGCCACGCTGGCTGCTGCCTGTGCTGTACATCATTTCCATGGTGCCACAGCACTGCATTCCGGCATAGCCGAAGGCGTCACCGACGCTTTCGGGGCTCAGGCGCAACACGCGTGCCGCAGCCGCAGCCGCAGAGAATACCCCCAGAACCGTCGTCAGGTGCCAGTCCTTGCGCGACTCGACGTTGCGACGCAGCCGCAGGAACACCTCTTGTCCGGCGGCGACTGCAGCGATCATCTCGCGGCCGGATACGCCGCCGGCGCGCTCAGCCAGCGCGAAAACGGCTGGGACGATGGAGCTGCTCGGGTGGTGGCCTTCGGGGGCGTGGTCGTCGAAGTCCAGGCAGTGCGCCATCGCTCCGTTGGCGAACGCTGCCATCAAGGCAGGGGCCCGGCCGCCAAACCCCAATACCGAGCTTTCCGGATTCCCGCCGGCTTCGCGCACAAGTTCCACCACGCTCCGTACCGAAGGTTCGACGCCACTTGCGCCCAGAATGACACCGATCGTGTCCAGGATGCTCTTCTTAGCACCCTCGATCGCGCTGGCAGGCAGGTTCTCGTACTGGGTGTTCGCCACCATGGAGGCGAAATCGTGGGACAGGTCGGCAGGTGTGGGCATGAATATAGGTCTCCTAAAAAACGCTAGTATCCAAATTAGATTCATTTATGTCGAGTTGGTTTTAGTGCGCGATAGGGTAAGCGCTACTAACCGTCATCAACCTGAGCAGGGGCAATTCCGACGATCAACCGCACTCGTTCATATCCCCATCGGAGTTTTCGGCCAATCCGGCCTGAAGCCCAGCAAGACCGAAACCGGTTTGAAGGGTCAAAAGACCGACGGGCTCAAGCGGCGCGACAACTGAGGCACCTCGGCCAGCGCCCGCAGCGTGTCGTTCAAATGGGTACCGCCGAGTTCGCCCTGTAACTGATCCGGTACCGCCCGGCGCAGCTTGCTCAACTGCGTGCCGAGCAGCCGCGTTATGTTGCCCGGCGCAGCGGGACACTCGGGGTAGGGCAGGATGCGCGGCTCGGCATTCAACGACAGCAACTCTAACGTGTCGGGATCGACCATGGCCTGTAAGGTGTATTCGTGTATCCCCACGCGAGTGCCACCGGGGGTGTAGGCACTGTCCTGAAACATCGCATCGAGGTGGATGACTCCGTCATACCAGACATCGATGCGGCGGGCTCGCCGAAGTGACGTTTCGGCGCACTCGGGCATGGGATGCCAACCCAGCGAATCGCTAGGGTTAGGAAGATCGACAACCGGGTGGTTGTTCTGAGCCATGCCGTCGAAGTCGCTCAAGGCGCTAGAACCAGCCCTGAACCCGATGCACACCCCGACGATTTCCTGGAACTGTTGCGCACGTAGCTTGAGCTCTTGTGGGCTCGGAAAAGATTCCTGCGGCGCACCGGGAACGCGACAGCGGCTCCAGGCACGACTGGCGATGAGGCTGGCGCCTGCGAGATCATCGAGCAGCAGGTAGAGCGGAGCGCCTGCCGCCTGCTCCAGAGGCAGGGCGTCGTTGATCGCACGGCGCAGCCCGTTGCCGCAGTTTGTGCCCACCAGCTTCCCGGTTGCCGGGCGGTCAGGCATAGCCTTGATAGACTGTATCGAGCGGTCTCGCGACAGCTCAACCAGCAGTTGGTCCTGCTGGATCAGTACGGGCATGTCCCCGTCAGCTGGCGTAATACCAATCCCGATGGATAAAGAACCAATGCCAGCGATCGAAGTCTGAACGATATTGGCTCTTGATGGAGGTTGCGAAAATGTTATCTCAGCAAATCATTGATCAGTTCCAGCCCTATGATTTTGACCGTCTGGCCCGCAAAGAAAAGGATGGGCGCCGGCGACTGCGCCTGATCGCGCTGGCGCACCTCAAGGAGGGCAAGAGCTATCTCGAAGTGGCGGCTGCACTGCACGCGTGCCGCCACGCGGTCATGCGCTGGGTGCAATGGTTTACCGCCGGCGGCGTGGCCCGTCTGGCCGGTCTGCCGCACGACTGGAGTACGCAGCGCCTTGCCAAAGAGCACGAAGAGGCGTTTCGCCAGGCGGTCGAGCAACTTCAGCGCGAACGCGGCGGCGGCCGGGTTCGGGGGGAAGACATACGCCAGTTGCTGGCCCGGCAGTTTGGCGTGGCCTATAGCCTGAACGGTGTGTATGACTTGCTCAAACGCCTGGGGCTGGTATGGATTTCAGCACGCGCCGTCAGTCCCTACGCCGATCCGGTGGCACAAGCCGAATTCAAAAAAAAACTTCGTCCAGGAAGTCGAGGCAACGCTGCCGCAAGGCATTGCGCCTGAGCAAGTGGACATCTGGTTTCAAGATGAAATGCGCATTGGCCAGCGCGGCACGCAAACGCGCCTGTGGGCGCGCAAGGGAACGCGCCCTCGGGTGGTGCGCCAGCAGCAGTCCGAATCGGCCTACATCTTTGGTGCCGTCTGTCCACAGCAGAGTAGCGCGGTCGGTCTGGTCATGCCGCAGGCCAATACCGAGGCGATGGCCCATCACCTGCAGGCCCTGAGCGAGGCGGTGCCTGCGGGACGCCACGCCGTGCTGGTGCTGGACCGCGCGGGATGGCACACCACGCCCAAACTGCCGCAGTTCCCAAACGTTTCCTTGTTGCCGCTGCCCGCAGGCTCACCCGAGCTCAACCCGGCCGAGCAGGTGTGGGAGCAACTGCGCGACCGGCACCTGGCCAACCGCTGCTACGACGGTTATGAGCAAATAGTCGACGCCTGCTGCGAGGCCTGGAATGCCTTCACGCAAATCCCTGGCGCTATCCGTTCCCTGTGCTCCCGAAACTGGGCAATACTGCCTTCGGCTTCGGTAATTTCATGACACGGGATTGGTATAAGTTTGTCGCGCGCACGACCGTCGATCAGCAGCATCCCACGCCACCCCTGCGGCCAGCTCATGTCTAGTGACGACGTTCGCCGCACCGACCCAGAACGGCGCGGTGGCGCCTGGCCGGAAGGATTACGAGGTGCAACGGGTTGCAAGGACTGGGGTTTTCGAGGACTGACCATAAGGAAGCGGTCCACATGCGCTCTATGGCGATTGATAGTGTTGCGGCCACAAGCGCTGCACCACTTCACGCTGCCGGCCGTAGGCGTAGCAACTGTCGATTTTGACAGGCACTCCTTTGGCATTCAATTTGTTTCCATTGTGCTCGGAATTCAAGGAAACGATCCCCTGCATGGCCGTTGTCGCCAGGGGAATCAGAAGCTCCATCAGATGATTGCAACTGGCCGCGCCGCGCAGACGCTCTTTAACCACAGACGACCAGCCGCGGGCAATGCGTTCACCCACCAGGACCGACAAGGTGGACTCGGCCTCCTTGCAGATCGCAAACGGGGTAACGTCCGCCGCAGCCTCAATCTGGCGCACCACATATTCACCGTCCAAAGTGATCCGAACCCAAAGGTCATGCATCGGCTGTCCCGCTGGCGTAGGTTCGTCTGTGCTGAAGCGTTTATGCGTGAACGGCTTCAGATCCACCAAATGTGCTTCCACATCGTAAAGCCCGTCGTCCCTGGCATAAGCCCTCATATCAATGACACGGTGATGCACTTCCCGGCGTGATGAGGCTTTAGATAGCGGCATAGTTGAACTCCTGCGTAAAAAAACAATTTCTCATGGCGCCCGTCAATCAGCCAACTATCATCTCAATGCATTGCATTGCATTGCAATGCATTGGAAGCGTATATGCCGTTCCCGTGCTCATTGCGTTTGCGCTTCGAACAGTTCCAAAGCGGCTTTGCCGGCCGATAAGCCCGCAGGCCAACCGGCATAGAAAGCCACTTGAACGACCAGGCCACGCAGTTCGTCAAGACTGATACCGTTCTCGACCGCACGCGCCATCCATACCCTCAATTCATCGACCTTGCCGGTCGCGGCAAGCACGGAGCAGGTGAACAGGATGCGGTCACGGTACGACAACTCTGGCTGTTTCCACACATCGCCCATCAAGACTTGCTCACGCAGGCGCCCCAACTGGGGAATTGCATCGTACACACGTCCCGATTCCGAGGTGATTTTCATACATCGTCTCCTTGTCAATCATTGGGTCGCATGGCGATATATGGGAAGCATCAGTCGTGTGTTTCCACGTGATAGCGCGTTACCCGCAAGGGTTCTCCTGGCAATACAAAGGCCTTGCGATGCTCATGCAGCTGGGCGTCGGCCACGCTCAGCCGCTCGTAGCGGCGTAAATAATCTTCCCACGAGGTATCAACGATGTGCTCCACAAATCGACCCGGAAGATTGATGTCGCGTACCAGGTCCCAGGAGACAGCCCCCAACCGCAGGCGGCTCGCTCGGCTTTCCTTTTGCATCAGTTTCCGAAAATCTGCAGAGCGCGTCGGGTCGATGCGATACTCGATCGCTACCAGGACCTGCCTACTTGCTGGCAGCGTTTCTGGTTGTGGTTTGAGAATGTCCTCGTGCTGCGTCATATCCAATATCTTGTCAATATCCGGAGCCCAGCGGGTGGCCGCGAACATGCAGATGACGAGTGAGGCCGCCGCGAGCATCAGCCCTATTGGCACGCTGGTCCAGGTGGCGATGGCGCCCCAGAACGCCGCCCCCAAGGCGTTTCCTCCGAACAACGACATCTGCTGCATGGACATCCCGCGCGCCCTCACCCAATTAGGCAAGCAAAGCTGCGCAGACAGGCTTAACGTACTGGCGGTCACCAACCATGCCAGGCCGCAGACGATCATCACCGGAATCGCCACGGCGAGCAATGGAATTGCTGCCATCAGCACCATGCAAGTGGCGACCACGAGCGAACCCAGCAACACCAGTCGATTACGCGCCATCCACTGACGCAGGGCGGGAACGGCACCTACTCCTGTCACGGCACCAAGTCCCATGCTGGCAAGCAGTAGCGTGAAGGTGCCTGCACCCCCGCCCTCAAGTCGCCGGGCCAACAAGGTGAGCAAAGACAGGAGCGCTGAGCTGTGGAAAAAAAACAGAGTCACTCGTAAAAGTACACCTTGCAACTGTAGGGACTGGCGCATGAACTGCCAGCCTGCCTTGATCGCCGTTCCCAGTTGCTCCGGCGGCCCTTGTTTCACTTTCTTCTCTTGGCGCCATCGGCTGATCGTGATGGCTGCAAAGACGGACATGACCGCATTGAGCAGAAATACCCAGACAGTACCCACTGCCGCGATCAGAGCTCCTGCCACCAACGGTCCCACGATGCGGGAGATATTCGTTGCCAGGCCATTGAGCGCCAGTGCCGCTGGCAACTGCTTGCGCGGCACCAGGGCCGGCACGATGGCAGCAAAGGCCGGCCAGCGCACGGCCATGGCGATGCCGTTGGCCAAGGTCAGCGCGAGCAGCAGCGGCGGCGTCATCAGGTCGAGAAACATCGCGGCGCACAGCAGGGCAGACATCGTGGCAACCCAGACCTGGGTGAACAGCAACAGGACCTTGCGGTCCAGGATGTCGGCCAGGGCGCCGCTGGGCAAGCCCAGCAGCAGCATGGGTATCGTGGCGGCAGATTGCACCAAGGCCACCCAGATCGGTGTCGTGGTAAGGGTGGTCATTTTCCACGCCGCCGCGACATCGTTCATTGCCATGCAGATGTTAGCCGTCAGCCAGGCGGTCCACAGCATGCGAAAGACTGGAGCCCGCAAAGGGGCCAGCGGAGACAGATCATCACTTGGGGAGGTCATGGTTCATATCCATTTGGCTCGTAGGGGCCTTTTCCGGGCCCTTACTGCATCGTGCCAGGGCAATCTGTCCTGCTATAGGAAAGTTCCCAAGCCTCACATCGGAATTTTCGCCTTACGCACCACATCACCCCAGCGTGCCATGTCTTGCTTGACCAGTTGGGTGAGTTCCTGCGGGGTGCTGGTCCGGGCTTCGGCGTGACGCGCTGCCAGGTACTTCTGGAACTCGGGTCGCTCTACGGCCTTGACGACGGCGTTTCGCAGGCGCTCCGCCACATCGTCACGGGTACCCTTGGGAGCAAACACCGCGAACCACAGCGTGCTTTCAAATCCAGGAATCTCTTCGGCCAAAGTGGGAACATCTGCAAGCGTAGGCAGGCGCTTGGCAGACGTCACCGCAAGGAACCGGAGCTTGCCCGACTGCATCAACGCTGCGCTTTCAAGCCCTGTGGCGAAGGATCCCTGGATCTCACCGCGCAATAACGCAGTGGTCACTGCACCGCCGCCTTGGTACGGCACATGGGTCATATCGAGCTTACCCTGGCGGGAAAACTCATGACCCGTGAGGTGTGCCAGGGATCCGGTGCCAGAAGAGCCATAGTTCATCGTGGTACCAGGAGAACGACCCCGCTGCAGGAATTCCTTGAGCGTCTTGGGTCCCAGGTCTGCGGAGGTCATCAGGACCAGCGGCATGAAGGCCACCGTCGTCAGTGGGCGCAAATCGTTGATCGGATCGTAAGGGGTCGGCCGAGCCGCTGGCACGATAGCGTTCGGACCTTGATTGCCGAATACGAGCGTGTTGCCGTCTGGAGTTGCTTTCGCGACGAAGTCGGTCCCGATGGTTCCGGCCGCACCGGGCTTGTTTTCAATGATGACAGGCTGGTTGAGTATTTCACTCAGTGGTTTCTGCAGCAACCGCGCCACATAGTCGGTACTGCCACCGGCAGAATAGGGAACGACCAGTTTCAAGGCGGGGCGCGCGCCCTCCTGCGCCAGGGATGCCGAAAACGGAAAGGCAAGCACCCAGAGCCAGTGCAGCCGCATTAATTTGTTCATGTTCGAGCATCCCATTGGTGAGCCGCCATTGCGAACGGATCGTGTTGATAAAAAACAATACATAGACCTGTACGGGATCAGACTTGGTCTACCAATTTAGACTGCGCGTTGGCCGCCAACACAGTGGCACCAGTCGCCACGCCGGCAACAATCTGGATCAGATGACGTCTTTTCATGATGTTTGTCTTCCAAAAATTTTTAAGTAAATGCATTCTCGATGCACCATTGAGCGTTTGTCGAGTCGGATTTTCTGGCGTTGAACGTTAGTAATCCTTACGCTGAAAGACGGGAAAAGCGTGACACACTGGACGGCACCTCCTGCTGAAGGCGTCCAGGATCTCCCCACCCACGGCCTGATAGGATTCGGCAGTGGCACCGAGCGCCAAGGCGGCGCCAGACTGCACTCGCACTGTGTAGCCCTGGGCCACCTATTTTCTTCGCCGCCTCGGGCGTGACGGCAACGCGCGTCTTGCCCAGTGTGGTTTCAGCAGGCACTTCAAACTTCGTGCCATAACCCTCAATGGTTGCTTGGTAGCGTCACGGCACTCACATCCCGGCGTAGTTGGCCCACCGCCACCTTCCGGGGCGACCCAGACGATGTTCTGTGTAGGGTCCTTGATGTCGCACGTCTTGCAGTGCACGCAGTTTTGCGCGTTGATCTGCAGTCGGGAGGTAGCGTCGGCGTTCCTGACGAACTCGTACACCCCGGCCGGTCAGTAGCGGCTCTCGGGGCCGGCGTATCGGGCCAGGTTCACGCTGACCGGCACGCTGGCGTCCTTGAGCGGCAGGTGCGCGGGCTGGTTCTCCTCGTGGTTGGTGTTGCTGATGAACACCGAGCTCAAGCGGTCAAAGGTCAGCGCTCCGTTCAGTGGTGTCTCACACCCGTTCCAGGATCACCGCAATACCCTGCCCCACGCCAATGCACATGGTGCACAGCGCATAGCGCCCGCCCGTGGCATGCAGCCGGTTCACCGCCGTGGTCGCCAGCCGCGCACCCGAAGCGCCCAGCGGGTGGCCCAGCGCAATGGCGCCGCCCCAGGCGTTGACGCGCTCGTCGTCGTCTCGCAAGCCCAGCGCGCGCAGCACGGCCAGGCCCTGCGCCGCAAACGCTTCGTTGAGCTCGATCACGTCCATCTGTCCCAGGGTCAAGCCCGCCAGGGCCAGGACTTTTTGCGTCGCTGGCGCCGGGCCAAAGCCCATGATGCGCGGCGCCACGCCGGCCGTGGCCATGGCAACCACGCGGGCACGCGGCGTCAACCCGTTTTTCGCCGCAGTGGCCTCGTCGGCCAGCAGCAGCGCGCAGGCGCCGTCATTCACGCCGCTGGCGTTGCCGGCCGTGACCGTGCCGTCGGGCCGGACCACGCCCTTGAGCCGGGCGAGCGCCTCCAGGCTGGTGGCGCGCAGGTGCTCGTCGGTGTCCACCACAATGGCGTCGCCCTTTTTCTGGGGAATGCGCACCTCGATGATCTCGCGCGCCAAGTGGCCGGCTTGTTGCGCGGCCACAGCGCGCAGCTGGCTGTTCATGGCCATGCGGTCTTGCGCTTCGCGCTCGATGCCGAAATCGGTTGCCACGTTCTCGGCGGTCTCGGGCATCGAGTCCACGCCGTACTGCGCTTTCATCAGCTGGTTGACGAAGCGCCAGCCAATCGTCGTGTCGTACACCGCATTAGCGCGGCTGAAGGCGCTCTCGGCTTTGGGCATGACGAACGGGGCGCGGCTCATGCTCTCGACACCGCCGGCGATCATCAGGCCGGCTTCGCCCGACTTGATGGCGCGCGCGGCCGTGCCGATGGCGTCCAGGCTGGAGCCGCACAGGCGGTTCACGGTCGAGCCGGGCACTTCGACCGGCAGGCCGGCGAGCAGGCTGCTCATGCGCGCGACGTTGCGGTTGTCTTCGCCGGCCTGGTTGGCGCAGCCGTAGATCACGTCGGTGACCGCCTGCCAGTCCACGCCCGGGTTGCGCGCCATCAGCGCCCGGATGGGAATGGCCCCGAGGTCGTCGGTGCGAACGCTGCTCAGTGCGCCGCCGTAGCGGCCAAAGGGGGTGCGAATGGCGTCGCAGATGAAAGCTTGTTGAGTCATGTCTGAATTCCTGTTGAAGTACAGCTTGATGGGTAGTCAGACTTTCCGGTCCGCGGCAGACAGGGAAAGACCCAGCCGGGCTCGACGTATCAACCAGGGGGCGGGACGATATCGCTGGTCACCGAACGTGGAATAGAGCCCCTGCATGATTTCCAGCACTAGCCTGGCACCCAGCCGGTCCCCCCATTCGAAAGGCCCCGACGGGTAGCCCAGCGCCAGTCTGACGGCGGAGTCAATGTCGTCTGGCGAGGAAATACCTTGCTGCGCCATCTCGCATGCGAGGTTGACAATGCACGCCACGACACGCGGTGCAACGAAGCCGGGAGAATCCGAAATTACGAATGTCGGAACCGACCTGGAAGTGAACAACCTTCTGGCTGCCTCGACGGTTTCTGCCGCTGTTGCGGGACAAACCATGAGCGTCACTCCGGCAGCACTGCCAAAGATCGGATCAACCGCGATCGCTTTAGCGCCGTCGAGCCCGAGTGCCACAATGGTGGAAGACAGATCCTGCCCAATCGGTGCAACCATGATGACGTCCGCCTCGGCGGGACTGGAGCGGCGCTTGTCAGCAGGCAGCAGAGCGGCTATCGAATCGGGCAAGGACGCGGGACCCTGCGTGGGCCACCACAGCGTGGTTTCAATCGAGGGCAGCGGCTGTTCGGATTCGCTTTTTGGTGTAACGCCTTTAGCCGAATAATCGTAGAAGCCCTGACCCGACTTGCGACCCAGCAGACCGGCGTGCAAGCGTGTTCGGGCCAGCGTGACGGGCCGGTAGCGGTCGTCACCGTAATACTGCGAATGAATCGACTCCATGACCGGAACCGAAACGTCCAGACCCGTCAGGTCCAGCAGTTCCAAGGGCCCCATGCGAATGCCCGCGCAAATTCTCAAAATGGCGTCCAAAACATGATGTTCAGCAGTACGCTCAGCCAGCAGTTTGAGCCCCTCCGTGACATATGCGCGACCCGCGTGGTTGACCACGAAGCCCGGCGAGTCCGATGTCACGACCGCTCGGTGGCCGACTTTTTTTGACAGGGCGACCAGTTCCTGCACGACTTCCAGTGCAGTCCGAGGTGCTTGAATGACCTCGACCAGCTTCATGCGTGGAACCGGGTTGAAGAAATGCCAGCCCGCCACGCGACTAGGCAGTTCGCACACTGAGGCAATCGCCGTCACGCTCAGCGAGGAGGTATTGGTCGCAAGGATGCTTCCTGGTGCAAGGATGCTTTCGAGCTCACGAAACAAGCGTTGTTTGGGCTCGAGCTGCTCGACGATCGCCTCGACCACCAAGTCGCAGTCGCAGAGCGCCTTCAGGTCGTTGACCGCGTGTATGCGACTCAACGCCTCATCCGCTTGCGCCTGCGACATTTTCGACTTGGCAACAGCTTGTGCCAGATCGTCGCGCACGGCCTGAATGCCCCGGGACACAGCTTCCTGAGAACTGTCATACAACTTCACGATCAAACCGCCGGACGCGCACACCTGGGCGATACCACGCCCCATTGCGCCAGCGCCCACCACTCCCACTCTTTGAATCCGATTCACCACAATACGCTCCTATCCAAAAGTACCCGGCCGACCATCGACCGGCAACCATTCACGGCACCCACGATCTGGGACCCTGAATCTGAAAATTCAGAACAAATCTGAACCCAACTCAAAAACTGTCACGCCGGCACGTCCCGAAAAAATCCTGACATCAGCAACGCACCACCATTCGAAGTCAATGGCGGTTCATCGAAGAAAAAAAATGGGGTGGTCATCAAGAGGACAACCACCCCAAATCCAGCACCAGTGGCACTGGAAAATTGGTGCAGAGCGAGCCCCGCACCCCTTGGAGAACATCGAATCCTGAGGCAGTCAGAAGCTTGGAATCCACGTTAGAGCACCTGGGCGCACCCAAATATCGGTCACTCAATATCAAGATCCCAAGCTTTGATAGCAAAAACCAAGTCCGCCAGACCTGGTCTTCAAACGGGCATCACGCCTTAGAAGAAATGACGCAGGCCCAGGCTGAGCTGGTTCTGCGAGTCCTTTCCGGACAGGAAAGAGATGCCAGCCTTGCCGCCGTTATCCACCGACTGATGGGCATAGATGCCATACAGCGCAGTACGCTTGCTGAGGTCATAGACCGCGGACAGGTTGACCTGCTTCACATCTTGGTTCAAGGCGGTCTTGTCGTTCAGCTGCTGGTAGCCTGCGGCGAATTGCCAGGCGTTCATGGGAACGATGACAGCAACAGACATAGTGTCCGCATCGTTGCCACGAGCGGTCTTGGCGTTTTCTTGCCTGGTGTAGATGGCTCGAAGAGTCGCCGGACCGAAGTTGTAGCCTGCGCCCAGACCGAGGACGGTATCGTCTTGCGTCGTCGCGGTGCAGCCTGACACCCCGCTGCATTTCGTCTTCAGGTAAGACAAGCCTGCGTCGAGGGGTCCACGCTTGTATCCAATGCCCACATCGACCGTCCTGCCCGAGGAAGACGATGCGCCGGCCACCTCACCCATGGCGACGAAACCATGCACCTTGAAGCCGGCCATGTCGGGGGTGCTGTATTTGACGGAGTTGGCGAAGCGTTTGGTACCGATCGTGTTGTCGAACCGCTCCAGCGCCGAGCCAGCGATCGCAGCACCGTCGATCCTCGCGGCTGGGGAGCCAAATGGCGGCGTGTGGCTTAGCGGTCCGAGCAGGTCATAAATCACGGGACGCTGGAAGCCCATGGTCAACCGACCCATCGTCTTCGAGGAAAGCCCAACCCATGCCGCGCGGTTCCAGAATGCAGTGGATGAACCACCCACACCGGTATCCATGGAGATGCTGGACTCGAGGTTGAAAATCGCATTCAACCCGCCACCGAGATCCTCGCTGCCGCGCAAACCGAAGCGGGAAGTGTTCAAGTTGCCGCTATTGACCTCCGTGGATCCCACCCCATTCTTGTCGCTGACGCGCGTCACGGCCATATCGGCAATGCCATACAAAGTGACGCTGCTCTGCGCCATGGCAGGCAATGCAAAGGCGGCTGCCATCGACAACACCATCGTCTTTTTTTTCATACTTGTCTCTCTTACTTGATTAAATTCACCCACTTGATCCTGGGCAAAAGATACGCTGGCCTAAACCAGCACCCGATGCGCAAACCAATGAAAATTCACGCAAAACCATTCAGAATCAGGGACCATGATTCGCAATCCCCATACCGGATCACGCATTCACTCTGGATCAGCGTTAGCGCAGAGGAAGCCGCCAGCGGCGTATCTGGACATCGCCACGGCCCAGGGCAGCCTGGACCTCGCCCGTGCCCTTAAACGCAATTGATGATGACGGCATCAGCACGGGCACCTCAGTTCGGAGTGACCTGGATGTTCGCTTCCTTGACCACCTTCTTCATCTTCTCTTCCTCACGGTGCAAAAAGGTGTTGAACTGCTCAGGCGTGGCCTGGGTGGGAAGCTCCTGCCCCAGTGCCTCGAGCCGCTTGCGTACTTCGGGATCCCTCTTGGCTTCTTCTGCGGCATCCGCCAGCATCTTGCGGACCGCAGGCGGCATCTTGGCAGGCCCCATGAGGCCCAAAAAGAGTTCGTAGGTCGCTTCTTCGTATCCCAGTTCTGCGAAACTCGGGGTGTTGGGGAACCACGGTGAACGCGTGGGGGAGGTGACCGCCAGCGCCCGCATCTTGCCGGCCTTGATCATTTCTCCGACCGAGGGGGAAGTTCCCATCATCAGCGTGACCCGTTCCGCCACAACGTCCGGAATGGCCAGGGGAATGCCCTTGTAGGGAATCAGTAGCAACTTGATGCCAGCGCTCTGGGCAAACAGCTCGACGGGCAAGTGGGACGTGGTCCCGACGCCCACCGACGCAAAGGTGAGGGTGCCAGGTGCCTTCTTCGCTGCAGCGACGAGTTCGGCAAGTGTCTTGAACGGCGACTGGCTGCTGACCACCAGCGCCATCGGCGACTTGGCGAGATTGGAGATGCCGGTGAAATCGCCGGGGTTGTAGCCTGCGCTCTTGTCCACATAGGGCAGGGTCACGATGGTGTTGGCTGAAACGGTCAGCGAGTAACCATCGGCCGGCGACTTGAGGACATTGCGTACGGTCAGCAGCGTCCCAGCGCCGGGCATGTTCTCGATCATCACTGGCTGTTTCAGGATCTTCGACATACGCTCGCTGTACACGCGGGCAACCGCGTCACTCACGCTGCCGGGCGCGCTCGGGATGACGAACCGGATCGGCTTGCTGGGAAAAGCTTCCTGCGCCAGGGCAGCCGAACACAGAGGCATGCAGGCGATAAGAGCGGTGGTGCTATAAATAAATGTACGTCTTTTCATGGGTGTCCTTGACTTGATGGGCTTGGGCTGTGGCTCGCTCGCCTGTTCAGGCCAGTAGTCTTAGTACCGTCGCGACTGGCTTGCCATCACGCAGTCCGTTCACAGTCGCTATTAGTTCGTCGGCATCAACCCGCGACTTGCCGTAGCCCAGGCAATCGACGACTTTGTCGCGAAGTTGTGCGGCCGTCATGCGCTTTTCCGGACTGCCGGAGACATCCCGGGCTGTCAATTCAAGGCGCTGCCCATTGCCCAGCTCTACCTCGAAGGTGACCGGAACCATGCCCAGCAACGGCAAAGACTCATCGGCCTCGATGCTGATCTTCTCGGCCGCAAACGCTCCCACAACGGGGTCGCGGATCGTCTCCTCGGTGAAATCGCGGATCAGAACGCTGCCACGTTCGAGGCCGACAGCTACCGTGTATGCAATGCTGAACTGCGCATCGACAATGCCGGCCGTCCGATGGTCGAACTTGCGACCCACCATGTTGACTGCCTGACCGCTCACGCGGATGCGGATGTGTTTGACGTCCTGGGGTCTGATGCCGCTCTGATGTAATTGCAACGACAGATCGATCGGCGCATGGGTGAACCTGCAGGCGGGATAGGGCTTGAGGCTGAGGTCCTCAACGAGTGCGCATTGTTCCAGGCCCCGCGGCAGAGCTTCACGGTCGAACACCCCGTCCTGGTAGAGGTTGATGAAGCCGGCCTTGCCTTCGTAGACGTTGCGAGGGCCGTCGATCCCGGCGTGCGCAAGCGCGGCTGACATCAGCACGTTTTTGACCATCATGGCTGGCTGGAAACGCTTGGCGAGGCTTCCGTCGATGATCGACTGCAGGCTTCCTGCGGTCTGCGTCAGCTGGTGGCCCAATGCATCAACGGTGGTTTCGGTGTTCCAGCGGCGCAGGCGGGCGATCGCAAGCACCGCCCCTGTGGAGCCGCTGATCACACTGTAATTCCAGCCACGCGAACCCTTGGGCCCGCCAGCGCGGCCGATTCGCATCGCGCCGTCCACGCCCACGGCCATAGCCGTAAGGAATTCGCGGCCATCGCAGTCGGGACGATTCTCTTCCACATCTGCCAACAGGCCCGGCAGTACCATGCCGTAGGCGTGCAGCGGCACCTTGTCGTCCGTGTCATCGTAGTCAAGCGCGTGCATGCTGACGGCATTGAGGAAGGCCGCGAACGGTGCTGGCGCGCGGCCGAAGCCGCCCCATACGCTGCAGCCGTTGCTGCCCCATCGCGAGAGCGCGGCACGGGCCTGTTCCAATCCGTGTGAATTGGTTCCAGCAAGCGCACAGGCCAAACTGTCGATCAGTCCGCTCACCGTGGCGTCGACCGTCTGCGTGGACAAGTCAGTGAAGTTTCGAGAGACTGCGTTACCAGCGAGCAAATATGCAAGATCCATTGCGAGTTCCACAAAATGAGAATGGATCTGAAGTGTCGTATTGGCTCCGCATACAGTCCAGTTGACTTTATTCCACCCAAAGGTAAGTTTTACTTACCGGTTTTTTAAAATCAGTTTCATAATTTGGTTAGCTAAACTTACCGCTTTAGCAGTAATTGCTACTCGACATTTCTCTGGCCAGCACGGACACTGCCTTTAGAACACTCTGGTTACAGGAAAGCTCACAAATGCCCACACCAAACGACATCGCCTCTGACCTTGCCGCGCTTATGAATGACGGCAGTGGTCATGCGGCCCAAACTATTCGGGTTCTCGCCAGCTCCATTACTTTGGTAACCGCCTGATGGACAAGACGATACAAAAGCTGGCGCGGTACGTTTTGGAGACCGACGTCAGCCGCCTCTCACCACAGGCTGTACACGAGAGCAAACGTCGGCTGATCGATAGCGTGGCCTGCGCAGCTGCGGCTTACCCCGAGCCATTTTGCGCTGGCATTCGCGCATTCGCCGAGCGCTATAGCGGCACACCGTCGGCGCGTATCTGGGGGAGCGGCGCCCGGACATCTATCGAGATGGCCGCGTTCACCAACGGCACCATGCTGCGTTATCTCGACTACAGCGACACTTACCTGGGTAAGACTGCCGGGCATCCCAGCGACATGATCGGCGCCCTGGTCGCAGTGGCCGAAGCCCACCGACTGGCAGGTAGCGCATTGATTGAATCCATCGTGGTAGCTTACGAGGTGTACTGCGGATTGTGCGATTCGGTTGCGCTGCAATCCCATGGGCTGGACCAAGCCACCTGTGCGGTGGTCGGCACCGCGGCAGGCGTGGCCAAGCTGCTCAAATTGAGCCAGGAACAAACCGCCAACGCGCTGTCTCTGGCTTTAGCATCCAATCTGCACCTCTACAACGTCCGCTGCGGCAACCTCTCAGACTGGAAAGGCTGCGCGGGCCCTAACGGATCGAAAAACGGGGTCTTTGCGGCACTTCTGGCCAACGAGGACATTTCAGGCCCAACCGGTCCCGTCGATGCCAAGGGGGGTCTGAATGAAATCGTCGGGCCATTTGAATGGCAAGTCGGTGCAGGCCCAGATTCACTCATCGTCGGTACGCATCTTAAATTCCATCCGGTGTGCTACCACGGGCAATCAGCCATAGAAGCTGTCCTCAAACTGCGAGAATCAGTAGCGCTCGATGACATTGCGGACATCCATGTGGAAACTTATGAGGCAGCGTTTCGCGTCATGGGCAGTGACCCACAACGTTGGGCTCCCAGCACCCGTGAAACGGCCGATCACAGCCTGCCGTACACCATTGCCGTAGCCTTGCTCGATGGACGGTTGACCTCAGACGCTTATGGCGACGACAGGCTGCAGGACCCGAGGATCAAGGTACTGATGGACAAAATCCGTGTATCGAGTTCTCCCGATCTGACGCAAGCTTTTCCTGCCTCCGCACAGACTCATATCACTTTTCACTCCCGGGACGGACGTGTATTGCAGCATCTCCAGCAAAATCCTAAGGGGCATGCGAAAAACCCGCTCTCTGATGCTGAGCTGGAAGGCAAATTCATCGAGCTTTACGCGCCCTTAGGCGGTCCAGAAACCGCCCGTCAAGCACTCGATATTTTGTGGTCAGTTGACAAACTGGCAGATTCGGCAGACTTGGTCGACGCTATCTGCCTATCTGTACGGCCATGAACCCATCTGCACGCTAGACTTTTTGCAAAGCCATGGAACTCAGACATTTACGCTACTTTATCGCGGCTGCGGAAGAGGAGCACTTTGGTCGCGCCTCTGATCGCATGCACGTCACCCGCCCTGCGATTTCACAGATCGTTGCCGACCTTGAAAACGAGTTGGGTGTCTCCCTTTTCGACCGCTTGCCTCACCGGGTGAAGCTGACAGCGGCGGGGCAAACGCTCTTGCCGCGCCTGCAAACCATCATGAGCGATCTCAACCAGGCCCTGATCATGGCAAAGCGCGTGGGAGAGGGAAAAAGCGGCGCCTTGAATATCGGCTACGGCTCGCTGACGTTGCTGCACCCGATATTCCGCGCGTCCATCAAGAGATTTATTGAACGATACCCGGAAGTCACACTCTCACTGTCGGAAATTGTCAGTTTAGAGCAGCACAAGGCGATCGTCGACGGCAAGATACATGCAGGCTTCATGCACTTTAGTCCACAAACGGGGACTGCCCACAAGAAAGCACAAGCCCAGATCCTCCCAGAAGGAGCGAAGGCATTTGACCATTTCCTGATTCAATACGGCGGACTCGGCGTTGCGATGCCACACGACCATCCGTTGGCAAAAAGAAAATCCTTATCGCTCGTGGATCTGGCCAACGAACACTTCGTGGTCGTGCCGCGCTCAAGCGTCAGCCCGAGCTACGGCCAGCTTTTCACTTTATGCCAAAAGGAGGGCTTCGAACCCCATGTCGTTCAAGAGGTCGCTACCATTGCAACACAGCTCAATCTGGTATCCGTTGGCGTTGGCATAGGCGTGACGATGATAGGAAAACACTTTACCTACCCCGAGGGTGTCGTCGTTGTGAAATTGAAAGACATCAGCTACAAAACAACATTTGAACTCGGCTGGATCAAAGGGACGACCGAACCTGCGCTAAATCAATTCATCGAGATCGTCAAAGAATTGGCCGTCAGCATGGAACTGGAAGATAGCCCGCAGTGACTTTCTTGCTCCGGCAGACCTGAAGCGCCGATCAGTACGCTGCAGCAGGCACCTTGCGCTGGAGAAAATCAAGTGCTGCCTCGCCAAAAGTATCGTTCCGATCACCCGCTACCATGTGACCGGCACCCGCCACATTGATGTATTCGCTGTGGGGGCATAAGGCCAGGAAGTCACTCACACCCTGTTCGCTGACCACGTCCGAGTGCCCGCCTCGAACCAGCAAGGTAGGCAGGCTCAGGCGACGAGCGCTTTCGACAAGGCGATCTTTGGGCACCGGCAGCCTCGCCATGAGCAAAGGATCCCAGTGCCAATGGTATTTGCCATCGGCACCCAGTCGCACATTCTTGGCCAACCCTGCCAAGTTGCCTGAGCCCCTGGTGGGCGGACGGTAGCGGTTGACCGTTTCGGCAACATGCTCCAGAGACACAAACCCTTCGGCGTTCTGCTTCATGAAGCTTTTGATCCTCGCGACTCCCTCTGACTCCGTGGTCGGGACAATGTCGACAAGAATCAGCGCGCTGGCATCGATGTAACGCTCTCCCACCGCAACGAGGCTTGTGGCGCCGCCCATCGACGCACCGAGCAAAATTGGGCGTTTGCCGCCCAGCGCTTGAACCAAACAGCAGAGGTCGCAAACCATGGACTCTCGCGTATAGTCCCCGTCTGGCGCCCAGTCGGAATCGCCGTGGCCTCTGGCATCGAATGCGACCGCGTGGTATCCCGCCTTACCGAGCAGTTGTCCGGTAAAGCGCCAGGCATGGCGCGTCTGGCCCAAACCGTGCAGGAGCAGCACCAGCGGACCTTTGGGATCACCCCAGGAATCCCCTGCAAGAGCGACCCCTCGGTAGCCTTTCCAAACATGCATGGGCTGCGGCGTGCCCGGCAGTGGTGTGCGTGTTTGCATGATGCGTCCCGAATTGAACCCTGGTTCACTGACCGTACTGCGCATGCACAGCGGCGGCGGCATGTTCTCGCCATGCAGAGTTCGCACTCCCCGCAGGCATTCCCGCAGCAGCGCCATGACTACAAGGCCTGCACCAGCTCGGGCACGGCCGTGAACAGATCGGCCTCCAGCCCGTAGTCGGCGACGCTGAAGATCGGCGCTTCGCCGTCCTTGTTGATCGCCACGATGACTTTGCTGTCCTTCATGCCGGCCAGGTGCTGGATGGCGCCCGAAATGCCCACGGCCACGTACAGCTGGGGCGCGACGATCTTGCCGGTCTGGCCGACCTGCCAGTCGTTCGGGGCGTAACCGGCATCGACCGCCGCGCGGGAGGCGCCCAGGGCGGCGCCGAGCTTGTCGGCCAGGGGTTCCAGCACTTGATGGAACTTCTCGCTCGAGCCCAGCGCGCGACCGCCCGAGACGATGATCCTGGCCGCCGTCAGTTCGGGCCGGTCGCTTTTGGCGATCTCCGAGCCGAGGAATGAGGACTTGCCGCTGTCGGCCACGCCGTTCAGGGTTTCAATGCTTGCCGCGCCGCCGGTGGCAGCGGCCGCATCAAAGCCGGTCGTGCGAACGGTGATGACCTTGGTGGCATCCAGGCTCTGCACGATGGCAATCGCGTTGCCCGCGTAGATCGGGCGCTCGAAGGTATCCAGGCTATCGACCTTGGTGATGTCCGAGATCTGCGCCACGTCGAGCAGCGCGGCCACGCGCGGGGCGATGTTCTTGCCCGACGCGGTGGCCGGAAACAGGAGGTGGCTGTAGGCGCTGGCTATGGCCAGCACCTGACCAGCCATGTTCTCGGCCAGCCCGTGGGCGAAGTGTTCGCCCTCGACATGAATGACTTTGGTGACGCCGGAAATCTGGCTGGCCGCTTGCGCTGCGGCGGCAGCATCCTTGCCGGCCACCAGCACATGCACTTCGCCGCCGCACTGGCTGGCAGCGGTCACGGTGTTCAGGGTCGCCGGGCGGATGCTGGCGTGGTCGTGTTCTGCAATGACTAAAGAGGTCATGGTGTGTGGGCTCCGTTGTTCTGCTTCTGGGTTAGATGACTTTGGCTTCGTTCCTGAGCTTGTCCACCAGCACGGCCACATCAGATACCCGGATGCCGGCGCTGCGCTTTGCAGGCTCGCTGACCTTGAGCGTCCTGATGCGCGGGGCGACATCGACGCCCAGGTCGGCGGGCTTGACGTTTTCCAGCGGCTTTTTCTTGGCCTTCATGATGTTGGGCAGCGTCACGTAGCGCGGCTCATTGAGCCGCAGGTCGGTCGTGATGATCGCCGGCAGCGTGAGCGACAGCGTTTCCAGCCCGCCATCGACCTCGCGCGTCACCTTGACCAGGCGGCCTTCGACCTCGACCTTGGAGGCAAACGTGGCTTGCCCCCAGCCCAGCAGCGCGGCGAGCATCTGGCCGGTCTGGTTGCAGTCGTCATCAATCGCCTGCTTGCCCAGGATGACGAGCTGGGGTTGCTCCTTGTCGACCAGGGCTTTCAAAAGCTTGGCCACGGCCAGCGGCTGCAGCTCTTCTGTCGTCTCGACCAGGATGGCGCGGTCGGCGCCAATGGCCATGGCCGTGCGCAGCGTTTCCTGGCACTGCAGCACGCCGCAGGACACGGCGATGACTTCCGTCGCCACGCCCTTTTCCTTGAGCCGCACGGCTTCCTCGATGGCGATCTCGTCGAACGGATTCATGCTCATCTTGACATTGGCGATATCGACGCCGCTGCCGTCGCTCTTGACGCGGACTTTGACGTTGTAATCGACGACGCGCTTGACGGGGACCAGGATTTTCATTTTTTCCAACTTTGTATTGCTAATTGACAGTCAAGGCATGTTGGCCAAGTGTGTTGGCCAAATCGGCACCTTGACACGCTTTCAACGACCTGTGCGGGCCTTGGCCACTTGCGCACGCCGCGCCGGGGCATAAGCCTCTTGTCCGAGCGCCTGGTAAAGCGCCAGGGTCACGTCATGGTGTTCGGCCAGCCCGGTGCGCTCGAGCAGCGAGATCGGCCCCTCGGGATAGCCCAGTCCCAGACACAAGGTCTTGTCCATGTCCTCGGCGCTCGCGAGTTGCTCGTCCAGCCGCCGCAAAGCGGCATTGAGATACGGGCGGATCAGGCGATCGACGATGCGCCCGGGGAAGTCTGCGCAGACCGCCACCTTCAGGCCTGCGGCTTCAAAGGCGGCGCGCGCAGCTGCGATGGCGGCATCACTCGTCTGCGGCTGGCGAACCAGTTCGACCAGGGCCGTAGGGTCGGCGCGGCCCAGGCGAAACCTGGCGAATCCGACCACGTTGGAGCCTTCGTGGCCACGCGCTTCTGCGGTGTGCACACCCAGGCACTCTTGGCCCAGCTCAATCGCGACGAACGGGCAGGCACCGAGTTCGCCGGCCGCGGCAAAAGCGCTGCCGGCCTCCTGGCCGATAAAGACCCGCGAGGCGCCCTGGGCAGCAGCTTGCTCGACGAACGCGTGGGATGCGGGGAACGAGCGGCTCTCGCCCGCCTTTACGATGGTGTAAGTGGAAGTAGTCATGTCAATCATGCTCCGAACATTTTGCTGTCTGCGTAACGCAGCAGGCCGCGGCCAGTCTTCTTGCCCAGCCAGCCGGCCGCGATCATGCGCTTCACAAGAGGGGGACAAGCCGCGCGCGGCTCGTTCGTGACGCCGTGCATCGCTTCGCACAGCAGCTTTTGCGTGTCCATGCCGACCAGGTCGAGCAGCTCCATCGGGCCCATGGCGTAGCCCATGGCCGTCTTGATCGCCAGGTCGATGTCTGCCGGCTCGGCGACGCCTTGCTCGACCAGCCGGATCGCATCGTTGTTGAACGGGATCAGGAAGTAATTCAGCACGAAGCCGGGCGTGTCCTGGGTGCGCACGGGCTTTTGGCCGAGCGCCTCGCACACCGACCAGGCCCGCGAGAAGGTTTCCTCGCTCGTCGTGAGGCCCGGCGACATCTCCACCAGCTTCATCAGCTGCGCGGGCAGGCAAAAGTGCATGCCGACGAAGCGGTCGGGGCGGCCCGAGCCGCCGGCGATCTCCGTGATGCTGATCGTGGACGTGTTGCTCGCAAAGATCGTCCGCGGCGCGCAGATCTTGTCCAGCTTGCCGAACAGGTCGTGCTTGACGGGCAGGCTTTCGAACACCGCTTCGATCACCAGGTCGCAATCGGCGAAGTCGGCCAGGTCCGTGGAGCCGCTCCACTGGCTCATGATCTCGGGCAGCTTGTCGGCGGCTAACTTGCCGCGCTCCACGCTCTTGCGCAGGAACGCTTCGGTCTGGCCGCGCGCACGGTCCAGCGCCGCTTGGTTCAGGTCGAACACGCGCGTGCGAAAGCCCGCGCGCGCGCAGACGATGGCGATGCCGGCGCCCATGGTGCCGGCGCCGCACACCCCGATGGTCTTGATCTCACTCATGATGTTTCTCCTTGATGGTTCAGCGCTGCAGGAAACTGCGGCCGATGAGCTGGCGGTGGACCTGGTTGGTCCCCTCCCAGATTTGCGTGATCTTGGCGTCGCGCATCAGCCGCTCCACGCGAAAGTCCTTGCAGTACCCATAGCCGCCGAGCAGCTGCACCGCATCGGTCGCAGCGCGCATGGCCAGATCGCTCGCGCGCATCTTGAGCAGCGAAGCTTCGATGCCGAAGTCGGTCGCACCGGCGTCGACGAGCCTGCCGATCTGCCACAGGTAGCTCTCGACCAGGGCGATCTCGGAAGCCAGGTCAGCCACCATGAACTGGATGCCCTGGAACTCCAGAATGCGCTTGCCCGATTGCTTGCGCTCGTTGATGTAGGCGACGGCGTCCTCGAAAGCGCCGCGCGCAATCCCGAGCGCGTGCGCTGCGACGCTGGGGCGGGACTTGTTCAGCGAGGCGAACAGGATCTTCAGGCCGTCGCCGGGATGGCCCAGCAGGTTGGCGCGCGGCACGCGGCAGTTGTCAAAGGCAAGGGTCGCCGTGCTCGACGCCCGGGTGCCCATCTTGTCCTCGAGCCGCACCACCGACAGTCCCGGCGTGCCCTTCTCGAGCACCAGCACCGAGATGCTTTCCTTGGCACCCAAGATGCCTTCCCATTTGCCGAACAGCAGGTACAGCTCGGCCACGTCGCCGTTGGTGATGAAGGTCTTGCCGCCGTTGATGACGATCTCGTCGCCCTCCTCGCGAAACGAGGTTCGCATGCCGGTGGCGTCCGAACCCGCCCCCGGCTCGGTGATGGCCAGTGCGCCCAGGCCGCCTTGGGCGATCCGCGGCAGCAGGCGCTGCTTTTGTTCCTCCGTCCCCCAGTCGATGAGGGGCTTCATGCTGTGGTAGTTGGTGGCCCAGATGATGCCGGTGGCCGCGCAGGCCTGGCTGAGCTCCCGCACGCACGCCAGGTAGGCGGTGTACGACATCTGGGCGCCTTCATACGCCTCGGGGATGAACATCGCGTTCAGGCCGATTTCATTGATCGCCTTGACGTGCTCCCAGGGGAATTCGGCGGTGCGGTCGAAATGCTCGGCACGTGGCGCAATGCGGTCACGGCACAGGGCGCGCACGCTGTCGAGCAGCATGCGCTCTTCGTCGTCCAGTTCTATGCGGGAATCGAGTCGTTGCAGGATGTTCATTTGTGAGGTCCTTCAGTGTGCGATGCCTTGGCCACCATCGATGTAGATGGTTTCACCATTGATGAAGCGGCCAGCGGGCGAGTACAGGGCCGCCACCAGTTCGCCCACGTCGGCCGCCGTGCCCGGCTCGCGGCCCGGAATGCGCTTGTCCAGATACGCGCGCAGGGGACCGCCGGCCTCCATCACGTCGCCGTTGAGGTCGGTCATGATGTAGCCGGGCGCGACGTTGATGGCGCGTATGCCCTTGCCGGCCCACTCCGCCGCCAGCACCCGCGTGATGGCGCCCACAGCCGCCTTGCTCGCGCAGTAGGCCAGGTTGCGCTTGACGCCGAGCTTGTCGAAGAACGAGCCGATGTTGACGATCATCCCGCCGCCAGCGGCGACCAGGTGGGGATAGGCCGCCTGACAGGCGGTGACGACCGAGGTGGCATTGGTGTTCATAACCTGGTTCCACTGCTCCAGCGAGACGTCGGCCGAGGCCGCATCGATGTGCATCCCCGCGTTGTTGACCAGTCCGACGATCTTCCATCCGTCGGCCACCAAGCCCTTGAACGCGACAGCCAGCGTCTCGGGTCGGGTGACATCGGCGTTGCAGGCCAGCCAGCGCGCAGCCACTTCAGGAGCTACGCCGCCGCCCGCAGGCAGCCCTCCGGAGCGCGACAGGCACGCCACATGGTGCCCTTGCTCGGCCAGCGCCCGCGCGATGGCAGCACCGATGCCTTTGCTCGCACCCGTCACCACAATGCAGTTTCGTGTCATATCGGTCTTCTCCTTTGAAGGCATTTCACTCATCTTTAAAATCCGGTTTGCGTTTGTCAACGAAAGCCTGCATGCCCTCCTCGGCATCGCGGGTTCGGTAGGCCAGGGTGGACAGATCGGCCTCCATCCTGAGCCCTTCGCTGAGCGGCAGATCGACCGACCGCTGGACCGCTTCCCGCGCGAACTGGAGCGCGCGAAGCCCGTGGCCGGAGAATTCACGCGCGTACGCCTTGGCCGCGTCCAGGGCGGGCGTTTGCACGATCCGGTTGACCAGGCCCATCGACAGCGCTTCTTCGGCACCGACGGTGCGCCCGGTCATGACCATTTCCAGGGCGCGGCCCACGCCGACGAGGCGCGGAAGGCGCTGCGTGCCGCCGTAGCCCGGGATGAGTCCGAGCTTGACCTCCGGCAGGCCGAACTTGGCGTTGGGCAGCGCCAGCCGCAAGGTGCAAGCGAGCGCCAGTTCGCAACCGCCGCCGAATGCAAATCCATTGACCAGTGCGATCGAAGGAATCGGCAGCCGGTCCAGCAGCGCAAACACCGCCTGGCCGAGTTCGGCGCCTTCGCGCTGCGCTGCTAGGCTGCGGTTTTGCAATTCCTTGATGTCCGCGCCGGCGCAAAAAGACTTTGCGCCTTCGCCGGTGATGATCAAGGCGCGGGCGGACGAGCGCCCCGCTTGACCGATGCACTGACCGATCTGGCCGATCAGCTCGAAGCTCAGGGCGTTCAAGGCCGACGGCCTGCGGATGGTGAGGACAGCGAATTCCTCGTCGTGTTGAAGTTCAATCATCTTTAAGCTGCGCGAAAGCGCACCGGTTGAATTTGCAGGCGACCCGTGCGCACCCATTGCGCCAGTTCGCGTTTCAAAATCTTGCCACTGGCAGTCAGCGGAAACTCAGGCAGTACCGCGAAGTATTCGGGCATGTCGAACCTGGACAGACCTTCACGCGCCAGGTGCTGCAGGACGTCATCGCTGGTCGGAGGCTGGTCGCCACTGATGATGGCCAGGCACACCTTCTCGCCCAGCCGTTCATCGGGCACGCCGAAGGCAGCGGCCTTTTTCACAGAAGGATGCCGATGGGCGTACTCCTCAATGTGCGCAGGATGAATGTTGTGCCCGCCGCGGATGATCAAATCCTTCTTGCGCCCGACGATCTGCAGATTGCCCGCTTCGTCCAAGCGCCCGAGGTCGCCGCTGAGAAACCAGCCGCTGCCGTTGAACGAGGATTCGGTCGCTGTCTGGTTGCTGAAGTAGCCCAGCATCAAGAGCCCGCCACGACCGCCGATCTCCCCGATCTCGCCGGCCTTGACCTGTATATCTGCGTTTTCCTGGTCCCACAAGCGCACTTCATAGCCCGTGCATGACTTGCCGCAGGTGCCGGTGATCACTTCCACGGAATCGGTCGGTTGGGTGTACTGGTGCGAGCCGCACTCCGTCATTCCGTAAACATTTTGTGGTTTCGCACCCAGCGATAACAGACGCCGGGCCGTTTCGGTGGGGATCGGCGCGCCGGCCATATAGAAATCGCGAACCTTGCCCAGCTTGGTCAGCCCACGTTTGTCCACTTCATGCAACAAGTCCATGGCATGCGTCGGCACGCCCATGACATAGGTCGCGCCCGTGGTCTCGATCCAGTCGAGCGCCAGGGCGCCCGCAGAAGGATCGTGCATCACCAGTTCGCAGCCCGCCACCAGCACCTGCTCCAGCGCGACCGTGCCAATGTGGTGACTCATCGGGCTGAGCGTAAGCAGCACCGTGCTGTGGTCCTGGCGCCAGTCCGCCACCATTGCGCGGCCGTTGGCCAGCAGCGTGTTGTCGCTGTGCATCACGCCCTTGGGCGTTCCGGTCGTGCCGCTGGTGAACGCCAGGTAGACGATCTGGTCCGCATGCGTGCTGGGCGCAGGCAGCGCGGCGCGCGGGTGCTGCGCGGGCATCGGCATCGGGTGCGTGCCCGGCGGCATGTCGGCATCGGGCGTTCGCAGCCCGGGCAGCGCGTAGACCCGCTTCATGGAGCCGAGCTCGGCAGCACGCGCGAAGATGTCGGCCGCTGCGGCGTCTGCCCCCCAGCCGGGCTGCGCGAACAGCGCGCGGCATTCGATGCGCGAGAGCAGCGCTGCGACTTCGTCGACCGTGTAGTTCTGGTGCAGCGACGGGTTGCAGACATACCCGTTGCGCGAGCAGGCCAGCAGCACGACGACGGCTTCGAGGCGGTTGGGCAGCCAGATCGACACGCGGTCGCCCGGGCGCAGGCCCGCATCGTGCAGGTCCGCAGCCACGGCGTCGACCCAGGCGACGAGCGCGCTCCAGGTCAGCCGCCTGGCGCTGTCGCGCACCGCATAGGCGTTAGCCCGTTCCGTCGCATGCCTGCGCGCCAGCGAGTACAGCGTATCGGTCTGCCAGACGCCGGACAGGTAGTGCTCCCTGGCGGCGGCCGGATCGTGCAAGGTGAGAAGGTGAGACATGGCTTGAAACCCCGGGTGTGAATCAATCAGTGGCCGAAGCGCGACGCGTCGGGACTGCGACGCTCGGCAAAAGCCTTGGCGAGTTCGTCGTGCTCCTCGGTCTCCAGATAACCGCGAAGCAGCAGATCATGGGTCACGCGCGACAAGCCCGCGACACCGCCATGGCGGGCGTTGAAGGCGCCCTTGATGGCGGCCAGGGCAAACGGGCCACGGTCTGCGATCTCCAGCGCCATCTTCCGGGTGGCCTCCTGCAATTGGGCATCGGGCACCACTTGATTGATCAGTCCCCATTCCTGTGCTTCGCGTGCGGTGAGTTTGGGGTTGCGAAACCACATTTCCTTGGCGCGCTTCTTGCCGATCAGGTCTTCCAGATACCAGGTACCGTAGCCGGCATCGAAACTGCCCATCATGGGGCCGACCTGGCGAAACACCGCGCTTTCCTTGGCAATCGTGATGTCGCAGACGACTTGCAGCACGTTCCCGCCGCCCACGGCGAAACCGTTCACGGACGCGATGACCGGCTTTTGCAGCTTGTCGAGGCTCTCGTACATCTCCAGCGTCGGCAGCACGCCCGCGTACAGCTGCGTATCTTCCATCCCTTCCTTGCGCCCGCCGATGCAGAAGAACTTGTCGCCCGCACCGGTCAGCACCACCACGCGCGTGCGCGTCTCGCGGCGAATCTCGTTGATGCAGTCGCGGATCTCGTGACACATCTTGGGCGTGAACATGTTGCCGTCGTCCGGCCGGTTGAGCGTGATGGTGGCGATCGGGCCGTCTTCGCTGTAGATAATTTCTTCGTACTGCATGAATGTCTCCTTTGAAATGACGTGCTGATAAATGACGCGTTGTTAAACGACGCGCTGAGCGCGAAGTTGCTCAATTTGGGTCGATTCGCATCCCAGCCACGCGCCCAGGATCGACTCCGTATGCGCGCCGAGCTTGGGTGGCGGCATGGCGGTGCCTTCGGTACTGCCGTCGAACCGTATGCCGAGTCCGACCTGGGGAATCGGGCCATCGGGCCCTTCGGTGCGGTAGATGAATCCTGCCGCGTGAAGCGCCCGATCGCTGGCCACCTCATCAAGGCGCTGGATGGGGCCCGCAGGAACGCGTGCTTGTGTGAACAGCTCCAGCCAGTGACTGCGCGGCTGCGCGCGCAGGACCTCGGCAATGATTTCCACCAGCTCTGGGCGGGCGGTGCGGCGCTGGGCATTGCTCGCATACGCTTGGCTGGCGGACATCTCGGGGCGGCCCACGGCCTCCCAGAACCGCTTCCATATCGCATCGTTGCCCAGGCCCAGCGTCATCGGATCGTCGGCCGTCTCAAACACCTGGTAGATGGCAATCACGCTGTCGCGCCCGCCCGATCTGCGGCTGAGCTCGCCCGAGCCCAGATAAGGCATCAGGCGCGGCGCCATGAACCGGGACATCGACTCCACCATCGAGACATCGATGTCGCAGCCCACGCCCTCGCGCTGGCGGCGAAACAGCGCAGCAGTGACTGCCATGGCGGCATCGTGCCCGGCCAGCATGTCGGCCGCCGGAGTTCCCACTTTTTGCGCCGGGGCGTCCAGCTCGCCTGTGAGGTCCATCACACCGGAATAGCCCTCGGCAATCAGGTCGTAGCAAGGCAGATCGGCCCTGTCCCCGTGCAGCCCGAAACCGGTGAGCGAGAGATGGATGAGCCGTGGATTCAGCGCGCGAAGCGTTGCCGCGTCCAGGCCCAGCTTGCGCTGGACACGCCCGACGATGTTGAGCAGGATGACGTCACACTGCGCCACCAGCTTGTGCAGGATTTCCTGGCCTTGCGGGCAACCGATGTCCAGCGTGACACTGTGCTTGCCGCGGTTGACGCTCATGAACCAGAGCGACTCGCCGTGCAGGAAGGGAGGGCCCCAAGCGCGGGCATCGTCGCCCCCCTTGGGCTTTTCCACCTTCACCACGGTCGCTCCCATGTCAGCGAGCAGTTGCCCGGCGTAGGGGCCGGCGACCGACGTGGTGAGATCGAGAACCTTCACTCCGGCGAGCAGGTCCAGGGCAGGCGCAGACCTGGCCGGAAGGTCGTCGATGGGGCAATGAGGCCGGTGCGTTGACATACAGGACTTTCGTTTTTAGCGTTTCACCAAGGATGTTTCAGCGTGCAGCCATCCTTGAAGACTTTTCATGCGACCCAAGAACTGTGGCGTTGCAGCTGCTTTGTGTTGCGAGCTGAACCAACCAATCGGGTCATCCAGACCCCGGCATCGTGCCGATGCACGGGGAAGTAGAGAGTCAGGCCTTGGGGCGCCGGCGATACAGGTACTTCGCCGTCATCTCCTGCGCGGTCGTGCCGTCGTGCTTGATGATCTGGCGCAGGAACGTCACGACACCCCGGTCACCCTTGCTGGACTCCTTCTTCTCCAACACGCGGGAATGGAGCCGTATCGTGTCCCCGTGCTTCACGGAGCTGAGCATCTTCCACCCATCGATCTGCAGCAGGGCGAGCAGGGTTCCGTCGTTGACCCCGGTCGCGTACTGCAGGCCGGCCGCTACGGCGTACACCAGCGGGCCATGGGCGATCGGCTCGCCCGCTGCTGTCGTCTTGCAATACTCAAAGTTGGTGTGCACTTCGTTGAAGTCGCCCGACAGGCAGGCGAAGTTGACGATGTCCGTCAGGGTGATGGTGCGCGCTGAGGTCACGATCTCCTGGCCGATCTCAAAGTCATCGAAGTAGAGTCCGCGCGGTGCAGCATTCAAGGTCATTGTCATAGCTGTATTTATTCAGGTTGTTGTTGGAAAGGTAGCGATTGATAAGGGCCTGTCTTAGCCCTTGTTGTTCGCGAGAATCAAGGTGCAGTGGGACGACAAGATGCCGCCTTCGTTGTGCACCAGGGCCACCTCGGCGCCCTCGACCTGGCGCGCGCCCAGGCCACCGCGCAACTGGCGAACGGCTTCGACGATGCCGAACAAGCCACCGGCTGCCCCTGCATGGGCGTGTGACAGCATGCCGCCATGGGTGTTGATCGGCAGCTTGCCGCCGATGCGGGTGTTGCCTTCGGCCACGAAGGGGCCGCTTTCACCACGGCCACAGAAACCGAGCTCTTCGAGTTCGATCATGGGCACGATGCTGAAGCAGTCGTACAGTTCGGCAAAGTCCATGTCCTTCGGGCCCAGTCCTGCCATCTCGTAGGCGACGCGGCCCGACTCGGTGGCGCCGAATTCGGTCAGGCTGGGCGCACACATCAGATGCTCATGGGTGTGGTATTCGCCGATACCCTGCAGGTAGATGGGCTTGGACTTGAGGTCGCGCGCACGCTCGGCCGAAGTCACGATGAACGCGCCGCCGGCGTCCGAGAGCAGGCAGCAGTCCAGCATGCCCAGCGGGTCTGCGATCGGTTTGGCCGACAGCACCTGCTCGACCGTCAGCGGCGTCTTCATGTGCGCATTGGGATGCAGCAAGGCGTGCTCTCGGGTCTGGACAGCCAACGTGGCCATCTGCTCGCGCGTGGTTCCGTAGACGTGCATGTGGCGCTGGGCGATCATGCCGTAGTAGCCGGGAATCGATCCGCCGTAGGGCTGCTCGAAGTAAGGATGGCCTACCGCCAGCAAAGCGGCCATGGCAGCGTCACGTGTCTGTCCGGTAGCGCGGTTCTCACCGGCGCAAACGAGGATGGTTTCGGCCTGGCCGGATGCAATGGCTTCGGCAGCATGCTTGAGCATCACGGCCGGGCTGGCACCGCCCACCACCATGGAGGCGTTGTACCTTGGCTTGAGACCCAGGTATTCGCACATCACGGATCCCAGCATGAAGTAGGGCTCGGTGAAGGAATAGGCCGTCAGCAGCCCGTCGATGTCCGAGATCTTGAGGCCTGCGTCGTTGAGGGCACGCTTGGCCGCTTGGGCATTGAGGCCCAGGCCCGTCATGTGCGGTACGCGGCCGATGTCGGACTCGCCAACGCCAACGATGGCTACTTTGTTCCTGAGTGATGCGGGAGATTTCATGCTCGACCTTCAGCGGATGCACGGACAAACTGGGGAAGCAAGGCACCGTCGCCACGGTCCTCGAACGTCAACGTCACGCGATCGCCGATCCTGACCGACAGGGCGTCGTCACCCAGGACGTTGGTCATCATGCGCGGCCCCTCATCGAGGTCAATCAACGCGGTGACATACGGCACCAGGTGTGCAAATGCCGGGTCGGATGCGCGTCGAATCACGGAAAAGCTGTGAACCGTCCCGGTACCCTTGACATCCACCCATTCGAGTTGATCTGACCAGCAGGCCGGGCACAGATGGCGAGGCATGAAGTGCAATTCCCCGCATTCCTTGCACTTGCGGATGACCAGGCGACGCTCGCGCGCCGCGTTCCAGTAAGGCAAAGAATCAGCGTTGGCAACAGGCAATGGCAGTGATTGGCTCATGGTGTGTTTCTCAGTGTGTTTTGTCGAGCCCGGAAGATGCAGGCTTGGCTTAGTTATTCGACAAACTGCCGGGTACGTATCATCCGAGTGGACAAATAGGTGATCGCAATCTCACCCTTGTCCGTGACAACCTCATGCGAGGTCACGACGACCCCGCGGTCCGGCTTGCTGGTCAGGCGCTTCGAATGCAAACGAACCCGGTTCACGATCGAATCGCCTGCAAAAACGGGATGCTTGAACTGAGGCGAAAGCTCCATCAGGAAGATGCCCCGCTTCCTGGTCAGGCCGGCCTTGAGAACCAGGCCTTCGGCCATGCTCAGGACCAGCAGGCCAGGCGACATGCGGCCCCCGTAGTCCTTGGACCCTTCGACATACGCCTTGTCGGTGAATGTCGGGGTCAGGAAGCCGCAAAGCTCGACATAAGCACGAATGTCCTCTTCCCTGATGGTGCGCGACTCGGTCTCGTACGACCATTCCTCGTTGTAGTCTTCGAAGTAGAGGGGATCCATGGTGTTATACCCGCGGCTTAGTAAGAACGAGGCAGGCCGAGGACGTGCTGGCTGACGTAGTTCAGCACCATGTTGGGCGAGATCGGCGCGATCTGAAAGACGCGGGTGTCGCGGAACTTGCGCTCGATATGGTATTCGCGGGCCAGGCCGAACCCGCCGTGTGTTTGCATGCACACGTTGGCGAGTTCCCACGATGCATCGGCGGCCAGCATCTTGGCAATGTTGGCTTCGCCCCCGCAAGGCTCGTTACGGTCGAACTTCTCGGCCGCTTTCCAGCGCAGTGCATCGGCAGCTTCGAGATGTGCGTAGCCAAGCGCGATAGGAAATTGCACCCCCTGGTTGGCGCCGATCGGCCGTCCGAAAAGCACACGCTCCTTGGCGTAGTTGACCGCTTTCTCGACGAACCAGCGGCCGTCGCCAATGGCTTCGGACGCGATGATGATGCGCTCGGCATTGAGACCATCCATCAGGTACTTGAAACCCTTGCCCTCCTCGCCAATCAGCGAACTCTCGGGAATCCGCATCCCGTCGTAGAACACTTCATACGTGTGATGGTTGAACATCACGTCGATCTTGCGGCTGGTGTACTGCTTGGGATCGACCTGACGCTTGTCGACCAGGAAGGCGGAAATTCCCTGGTAAGCCTTGGCCGGGTCCTTCGGAGGGCTGGTGCGGGCAAACACCATGAACGCATCGGTGTGGTCGAAGCGCGATGTCCAGAGCTTCTGGCCGGTGATGACCCACTCGTTGCCTTCCTTTACGCCCTTGGTGGTCATGGCTGAGGTGTCGGTGCCGGCGTTGGGCTCGGTGAGCGAGAAGGACTGCAGGCGCACACGGCCTGCCACCACTTCCTCGAGAATCTTGCGCTTTTGATCATCCGAGCCATGACGCGCCAGAATGCCCATCATGAACATCTGGCCGTGAATCATTGAGCCTATGCCGCCGGAGCGGTGCATCTCCTCCACAATCACGCAGGCCTCGCGCAAACCCAGACCCATGCCACCGTATTTGGCAGGGATCATCACGGTGTGCAGGCCGGCGTCCATCAATGCCTTGATGTACTCGTGGGGGTAGCCTTCTACCTTGTCCATCTTCGTGAAATACTCGTCGCCGAAGCGTTTGGTGACCGCCTGAGTCGCCTGCAGAACTTCGTCGAGCGTAACCTTCTCAGATGCATCTTGGTTTTGAGTCGTCATTTTCAATCTACCTTTTAGTGGAGGCTTGGCCCCGGGTTGTCAAAATTCGAGAAATTACTAACGTGTCGCGTCTTCGACTAATGAGCGACTGCTGCCATAGGCTTTACCTTGCCGAATGCCCCTGCTTGCACGAGCTTTGCGATCTGCTCGGCATTGAGGCCCAACTTGGACCTGAGCACCTCTTCGCGGTGCTCCCCAAGTACCGGTACACGCGAGGTGCCGGGAGCAGGCTCAAACCGCGACGGGTCAGCCGGCAGGGTCATGGTGCCGCCGATGCCGTCGTCGACGGTTCGGAATGCACCGCGCTTGCGCATGTATTCGTCCTGGATCACTTCTTCCATGCTGAGGATCCCCGCAACCGGCACGTCGACTGCGCCAAGCTTGGCTTCAATTTCGGCACGGGTGTGCTTCTTGGTGAAGGCCTCGGTGATGTCGAACACTTCGTGCTGCCGCTTGGCGCGCTCGGCGTAGGCCGCATACCTCGGATCGTCGCCGAGTTCGGGCTGGTCCATGGCGTTGCACAGGCGCTTCCAAAAGTCATCGCGGTTAACACCAATATTGACGTAGCCGTCGACTGCAGGGAATGCGCCATAAGGAACCCCGTGGAAATCATTGGAACCGGCGAATGCCTTGAGTTCAGCGCTGGCCGACTGATCGCGGGCCAGTGCCACAGACACCATGGGCAAGGCGCACTCGACCAGGCTCATATCAAGAATCCTGCCTTTGCCGTAGCGCTCCTGGTTGCGCAAGGCAAGCAGGATCGCCGCATGCGTCGACATCCCAGCCAGGATGTCGCCCATGGCAAAACCACACCACACCGGATTACCGTTGTGATCCCGGGTCAGACCCGTGGTACCGGACATCGCTTCGGCCACCATGGCCAGGCCGGCACGGTCGGCGTATTCGCCAGCATCCTTGATACCAAAACCGGAAATACAGGCAATGATCAAGCGCGGATAGCGCGCATGCAATTCATCCGGGTGGATGCCCAGGCGTGCAAGTGCGCCCGCCCGCATGTTGGTGACCAGCACGTCGGTTGAAGCCAGCAAGCCGTGCAGAAGTTCGACACCTTGCGCATTCTTGAGGTCGAGCGCGAGGCTCTTCTTGCCTCGATTGAGCGCCCCGAAATAGCCGGAGATGCTTCCCTGGCTGGAGTGACGCATCGGCTCGCGATGCCGAGACAGCTCGCCTTCGGGCGGCTCGACCTTGATAACCTGCGCCCCTTCTTCGGCCAGCAATTGACCACAATACGGTCCGGCAATAAGGTGTGTTAACTCGATTACCTTGACACCTTCAAGGGGTTGTGGATCAGATTTTTTAGTGGTCATTGCAGTGTTTAGCCATCGATTGATTTGCTGCAAGTTTCCAATAGCACCATGGAAATGTCGAGTTGGCTTTTTTAGGTGGTCTGGTAAGCAAAACTTACGCTAAAACCTGATCGAAAATGCGTTGTTGATCCGGCGCTGTAAAGATTGGGTTCTGTCGCATTGGCGGTCGTACCGCCTGCTCGTTTATGCTGAGTTCTTTTTTGCGACGGGTATGAAACGCGATGCTGGCAACCAAAGGGATGCGATTTCCAATTGACGTGATTCTGGTATGCATCCGTTGGTACGCGGCTTATCCGTTGAGTTACCGCCATCTCGAGGAAATGATGGAGGAACGCGGCGTGTTTGTCGACCATTCCTCGATCAATCGCTGGGCAATCCGGTTTCTGCCCTTGCTTGAGAAAGTGTTCCGCAAGCACAAGCGCGCGGTGGGCGGCAGCTGGCGGATGGACGAAACCTATATCAAGGTCAAGGGCGCCTGGAAATATCTCTACCGCGCGGTGGACAAGGAAGGCAAGACAGTCGACTTCCTGCTGACGGCCAGGCGCGACAAGGCCGCAGCCCTGCGGTTCTTTGAAAAAGCCATGAAGGCCAACGGTGTTCCAGAGAAGGTCACGATGGACAAGAGCGGCGCCAACAAGGCGGCCATGGATGAGATCAATGCCCGAGGTGAAACACCGGTCATCGTGCGACAAGTGAAGTACCTCAACAACATCGTGGAGCAGGACCATCGCGCTGTCAAACGGGTCACCAAACCGATGCTCAACTTCAAGTCATTTCGATCGGCCAAAAATGTCCTGGCCGGCATCGAACTCATGCACATGATCCGCAAAGGTCAGTTCCTGCTGGAAGGCTGTATCGAGCTGTCTTTTGCCGACCAGTTTTATGCATTGGCAGGACAAATCCGTCCCGTTTGAGGAGCTGGCATCCGTTCCTACCCCAAACACGTTTATCAACTGGCAACGCGACAGAACCATGCAGCCACTGGTCGCGGCCAACTCGGCCAGCACCCGGTGGTACCGGCCGGTCGATTCCATGGCAACGGTGCTGCCTGGCGGCAGGCTCTTGAGCCAGGCGCCGATGGCTGCGGCCTCGTTGGCGATGGTGTGGATGCCAGGCTCGCCCTTGCGGGCGATGACCAGTTCGGCCTTGGCAACATCCACACCGTAGAAGTCCTTCGCAGTAGACATGGACAGTTCCTCCAATCAACAGAAAAATAGACCCTGCTGGGGTGCAACATCCCGCCACTACGTTAGCTTGCGTTCAGATCGGCCCTCGTCCTGTCTCTCGGTCAGGGCGGTGGCTCAGTTCTTAATCGACGTTAGGGCGGGGTGGGAATTGCTCAGACTGTCGGTCCGATGCGAACGGCCGATTGCGAATGTGTCGTTCCTCACCCCAGCACCTTCACCATACAAGCCGAAGGGGGCGGCGGAGCCCGTGTGGATCAGCCCACGGTCGGCGGCCGCGCCAGCAGGATCGAGATCGGCGGGTACTGGTGGATGACCTGCTCGGCGACGCTGGATCGAAACACACTGCCCGCGCCGCGGTGGTGCTGGTGCCCGAGCACCAGCAGATCCACATCAAGTTCCTTGGCCCGTTGCACGATGACGCTGGCGATATCGTGCTCCGTCGCGCTCACCATCTCGCCGTGCGCGTCAATGCCCGCCGCGGAGAGCTGGTCGACGAAGGCCTGGACCACATTGCGGTCTTCAACCTCGACGTCGTCCGCGGCGCTGCGCACGCCCAGGCCCGCGCCCCCGGTTATGTCACCCGGGACGATGTGGCTGCGCGCCACATGCAGCACGTACACCGTGCCACCTGTCAGCAGGCCGATCTGCTCGGTCCGCTTCAGCGCCGATCTGTTCTCGTCGGTGGGTGTGGCGTCGATCGCCACGAGAATTCGCTTGTACATGATCGTTCCTCCAGTCTCAAGTCTTGCGGGCGGAGGCGGCGGCCTTGCCCAATGCAGCCTTGGCCGTCGGTTCGATGAGCGTCGAGCGTAGCTCGCGCGGGGCGCGCAAGATCGGCACCATCAGCGTCAGCAGCACGCCCAGCAGGCCCAACCCCGCCAGAACGTAGAAAATCGAGTCGAGGGCGAACCCGCCGCCGATCAGGAAGCCACCCAGTATGGGGCCAGCGACACCGCCGAGGCGACCGAAGCCGGCACACCACGCCACGCCGGCGCCGCGGACGTTGGTGCGGTAGTAGTTCGCGACGAAGCCGTAGATCAGCGTCTGCGTGCCGCTGGTGCCCAATCCGACAACCGCGACCACGGCCAGCAGCGCACCGAGGGGCAGTCTGAGGGTCAGCAGCCCGATCGCAATGGCGCCGATCAGGAAACAGGACGCGACCACCGGTTTGGGCCCGAATCGGTCTGCGACTCGCGAGCCCAGCAGCGCTCCGATTACCGCACCGCCGTTCAGAACAAGCAAAAACGACAGCGAGCCTTTGGCGTTGAACCCCGCGCGCAGCATGAGCTCGGGCAGCCAGGTGTTGAGCGAATAGACCAGCACCAGGCCGGTGGCGCTCATCAGCCCCAAGACAATGGTAGGGAAAAGGTAGCCCACCCCGAACAGCCCTGCGTACCCGGCCTTGCCTTCGGTCATGGGAACGGCCGCAGCGGCCGCCGTTGGCACGGCCTCGGGCATCTCGACGCCGGTACGTGCCGAGATCGCGCGTGCCTCCTCGAGCCGACCGCGCGAGACCAGCCATGCCACGGATTCGGGCATCTTGAAGTAGGCCAGCGGAAGGAGCGTGATGATCGGCAGCGCGCCGATCCAGAACATGCCGCGCCAGCCGATGCTCTGCAGCAGCAGGATGGCGAGCAGGGCGGCCAGCAGGCTTCCCAGCGGCACGCCCGAATAAGTGATCGCGTTGCACAGGTTCTTCTTGCCTTTCGGTGCGAACTCGGACACCAGCGCTCCGGTCGTGGCCACCAGAGCGCCGACGCCGAGGCCGGTGAAAAACCGCATCCATCCGAACGTTGTCGTCGTCGCCGTCATCGCCGTGAGCCCCATGCCGATGGAGAACCAGGCGTAGGCGAACAGCATCACCTTGCGGCGCCCCACGATGTCGGCGACGGTGCCGGCGAGCAGTGCCCCGATGAGCACGCCGACCAGCGCGTAGCTGCCCAGCACGCCCGCAATGGCCGGCGTCACGGTGCCGATATGGGAGGGGTCGCGCAGGAAGGTCGAGACGACCGTGCCGTAAACGACGAGGTCGTAGCCGTCGAAGATCAGCCCCAGCGTGGCCAGCCCCACGATCCATACCACGGTTCGCATTCGCCGGGCTTCGGTCCCGGGATTGGTTGCTGTTGTCATGGCCTGTCTCCTATTTTTTGATTTTGATGCGTTGCGAGCCTCAACAAGCTCCTGGTTCGATCTGACTGCCGGAACTCGCGGAATTCGAACCTACATGATTGGTAGCCCCGCATGCGTAATGCGGCAAGTTATTGCGCGCCAACTGAATTTCGGCCTCGCCGAAACTTTCGATCAAGGCGTTGGCAAGCTCCGGGTCGCCGCGGAATTTGTACGGCATACCCGGGATTAGGTTTGGCGCTTCGTCGGCCATGCAAACGCCTTCGTGCATGGCCTGCATGGTGACCAGCCAGTCGAAGGTGTCTTGTCTGCATATTCACCGATGCTGGCGCGCACAACGTCAACATTTACACGTGGGGGATCACATTGTTTTCTTTGTTGAAAATGAGGGAGTGGGGCGGATTTGAACAAATCCTAGTGACGATCGAGCAGGAATTGGCCAAAGAATGCGGTGAGTTCGTCATGCGCATCCAGCGGCAGTATGTACGAGACATACTGGTCAGGGCGCACAATCACCACTGCACCTTGTTCGCGGTCGATGCCACGGAGATCGAAGATGTCAGGGCCGTTCTTGAGGTCAGGGCAATAGGCCTTTTCGTAGTCGATGAGACCGAAGCACCCCTTGCGCGGAAGCAGGATGGACGGCAGCTCTTCGACCTTGAGTTCGCGGTGTCCCTGCTGGAAGACCGCGCGAACGTCGATGACGCTGTCTATGTCCGCCCCCGTCGGGGTGAAGCGGCGGATCGGAGAATTCGGCGATTCCGCCAAAAAGGCGGCGAGTTCGCGCAGTTGCTTTCCACTCGCATCGGCAAAGGCGTAGAGGCGCCAAGCGCCATCGGCACGGGCGGCATGGCCGAGCTGCACCGGTTTGGCGTCGGCCAGGCGCACCACCGGCGCCGAATGGAAACGCATGCCGATCGTGAATCCCTTGGCGAGCGCCTGGTGGGTGGCCTGGGCTGTCAGTACCGTCGTCGGCGCGTAGTGCGTCGCCACACCTGCCGTGTAGCGGCCCGATTTCACGAAGTACGCCTGAAGCTCTTGCGGATCGAGCCCGCCGAGTTCCGGGTGCATCGGATCCTTCGGCGGCGATGCCATGATCTTCGACCACTCCTTGTCGAAGTCGATAAGACCCTGGGCAATCGCATGGCGCTCGGCAGAGTAGGTTCGCAGCAGTTCCGGCCCGGCGCGTCCCTCGAGAACGCAGACGAGTTTCCAGCCAAGGTTGAACGCGTCCTGCATCGAAACGTTCATGCCCTGGCCGGCCTTCGCGCTGTGCGTGTGGCAGGCGTCGCCGGCGATGAAGACGCGCGGCAGGCGGGATCCGGCCTGATCCACGGGAACATCGTCGAAGCGGTCGGTGACGCGCTGGCCGACCTGGTACACCGCGAACCACACCACGCTCTTCACGTCGAGCGTATACGGGCGCAGCACACGCTGAGCGGTCTCGATGACCTGCTCCTGGGTAATGTCACGGAAGGCTTCGCGTTTGTTCGGGTCGATCTCGCCGAGATCGACGTAAAGCCGCACCATGTAGCCGCCCTCGCGCGGGATGAGAAGGATGTTACCCTCGTCGCCAGACTGAATCGCGGCTTTCAGGCGGATGTCCGGGAAGTCGGTCGTGGCCAGCATGTCCACGACGCCCCAGGCGTGGTTGGCAAAGTCGCCGCTTGGCACGGCCCCGATCGAATCGCGCACCAGGCTGCGCGCGCCGTCGCAGCCCACCACGTACTTGGCTCGCACAACGGACTCCGTGCGCTTTACCACATCACGCAGTGTGACAACGACGGGATACTCACCGTCGGATTCGACAGTCAGATTGACAAATTCCAGGCCGTAATCGGCTTCGAGCCGCGTCGGCGACATGCGCATGTAGTCAAGCAGGTACTGCTGCAGGCGGGCCTGGTTGACGATGAGGTGCGGGAACTCCGACAGGCCATCCTCGGTGTCCTGGATGCGGCCTGTACGCTCGATCCGGTTGCGGTCCTGCTTCGACGGACGCCAGAAGGCGGTCTCGTTCACCCAGTAGGCCTCGCGCATGAGCTTTTGCGCCAGACCGAAAGCTTCGAACATTTCAACTGTGCGGCAGGCGATGCCGTCCGCCTGACCGACCTGGAGCGCCCTGTCTCGGCGCTCGATCAATCGCGTGCTGATGCTGGGGAAGTTCGACAGCTGTGCGGCCAGCAATGCCCCTGCAGGCCCACTGCCAATGACAAGAACGTCGACGGCGTCGGGGAGATTCTCTTTGACGATGTCGGGGTCGCCGGGCGCGTAGCCATTCAGATAGAACTGCATGTTGCCTCCAAAGTGGTTGAAGTATTACATTGTTTTTTGCCTCGTGAAAGTAGTTGCTGATGACAGATGTGCCATGGACTTCAAGACGCGCTCTGCGAGTCCCCGTCGATGGGAATCATTTTCCCCGAGATCGAGCGTGCGGCGTCGGAGGCCAGAAAGACGGCCAGTGCCGCAATGTCTGCGGGGTCGACGAAACGCTTGATCGACTGATTGGCCAACGCCGCGGCTTCCTCCTGCGCCCCGTGGTCGACGCGCGGCCTTCGAAGACCTGATGCAGGCGCGGACCCTCCACGGCGCCGGGCAAAATTGCGTTGACGCGTATGCCGAATTCGCCGAGTTCGCGCGACAAGGTCTTCATGAAGCCGATGAGCCTGCTCAAAGGCGGGCAACTCCAGGCAAGCCTGGCCAATGCGTCGAAGCGTCGGGTAGGCGGCCAGCGAAACGCCGAACCGCTCGGCGTTGTAGATCTGCGGCACCAGGCAGCAATCGGCCAGCGTCGGCGTGTCGCAATGGCAGTACCGGCCGGTGGCTGCGCTTTGGCTGAGCATGGCTTCGACCACCGTGAAGCCCAGCGCCACCCAGTGGGCGTACCAGGCGCTTTTGGCCTGTGCGCTGGCGCCCAGGGTAGCTTCGAGGCGCTGCAGCACGCGCAGGTTGTTCAGCGGGTGAATCTCGCAGGCAATCGTCTGGGCGATGGCGCGCACCCGCGCGCGCCCGGGCGGATCGGGCGGCAGCAAGGCCGGCGCGGGATGCCTTTCTTCGAGGTATTCGATGATGGGCAGCGACTGCGTGAGGGTGACCTCACCGTCCACCAGCACCGGAACGAGCTCGGCCGGGTTGAGCGTGGCAAACGCGGCCGAATGCTGTTCGCCGCCGCCGCGCACGAGGTGCACGGGAACCGCCTCGTAGGCCAGGCCCTTGAGCTCCAAGGCAATGCGCACGCGGTACGAGGCCGAGCTGCGAGAGGTATAAAGCACCAGCATGGCAGGCGGCGCTCCGCTCAGATCTGCCGGGCGGGCATCACCATACCGCGGCACTCGCCAAAGCCGATGCGTGCCGCCCCGGCCTTTTCACACCAGCCGCGAATCACGATGGCATCGCCGTCCTCGAGGTAGGTGCGATTCTCGCCGTTGGGCAGTTGCAGGGGGTTCTTGCCGCCGGTGGTCAGCTCGATCAGCGCGCCGGCCTGGTCCAGCGTCGGGCCCGACAGGGTGCCGCTGCCGAACAGGTCGCCGGGCTGCAGGTTGCAGCCGTTGACGGTGTGGTGCGTCACCATCTGCGCCACGGTCCAGTAGGCGTGGCGGTAGCTGGTGCGGCAGATGGTGGCATCGCCCTGGCCGGCTTCGCGCATTTTGGGCGTTTGCAAGCCGACCTGCAACTGGATGTCGAGCGAGCCTTGCTGGCGGTTGGCCTCGGAGTCCAGGTAGGGCAAGGGCTGCGGGTCTGCTTCGGGACGCAGGAAGGGGACGCGGTAAGGGGCCAGCGCCTCCAGCGTCACGATCCACGGCGAGATGGTGGTGGCGAAGTTTTTTGACAGGAACGGGCCCAGCGGCTGGTATTCCCAGGCCTGGATGTCGCGCGCCGACCAGTCGTTGAGCAGGCACATCCCGAACACATGGTCTTCGGCCTGCGCCATCGAAACCGGTTCGCCCAGCGCATTGCCGGTGCCGACGAAGATGCCGAGTTCGAGCTCGATGTCCAGCCGCTTGCTCGGACCGAAGGACGGCTGCGTGGCGCCAGGCGGCAGGGTCTGGCCCATGGGGCGGAGAAAGCTTCGCCCCGAGACACCGATGCTGGAGGCCCTGCCGTGGTAGCCGATCGGCACCCATTTGTAATTGGGCAGCAGCGGGTTGTCCGGACGGAACTGCTTGCCGATGTTGGTGGCGTGGTGCACCGAGGTGTAGAAGTCGGTGTAGTCGCCGATGCGCGCCGGCACGCCGTATTCGGCATCTTGCTGCGGCACCAGGCAGGCGGCTAGCTGGGCCTCTTCGGCCGCGCCTGCGCGCAGGGCACGCGACAGCGCCAGGCGCAAGGCAGACCAGGCGTTGGCGCCCAGCGCCATCAGGGCGTTGAGCTTGTCCTGCGCGCCGGCCTGCACCGCGGACGCGGCCTCGGCGCTGAACACGCTAGAGGCCGCCACAGCAGCCAGGTCCAGGATCTGGTCGCCAATGGCGACGCCGCCGCGGAAGGCTTCAGCGCTGTCCTTGCGGCGGAAGACCGCGAACGGCAGGTTCTGGATAGTGAAGTCGGCACTCGCCAGGTTGGCGGAGGCGACCCAGCTGCGCAGCGCCGGGTTATGGGTTTCGTTCAAGGTATGCATGGTGTTTCTTTATGTGGTGTGGTGCGGTCCGGTGCGTCTCAGGGCCGCGTGGGATCGAAGTTCTTCTTTAGTCCCTGCCAGCAGCGGTAGTATTCGTGCTGCAGCTGGACCGTCTCCAGCGCGTAGCGCGTGGGCTGGATCACCGTGGGCGTCTCGAACATGAAAGCCATGGTGCCGGTGATGTAGTCGGCCTTGGAGGTGTCGGCGCTGCTGGCCTTGGCAAAGGTGTCGGCATCCGGTCCATGGCCGCTCATGCAGTTGTGCAGCGACGCGCCCCCGGGCACAAAGCCTTCGGCCTTGGCATCGTAGGCGCCGTGGACCAGGCCCATGAACTCGCTGGCGAAGTTGCGGTGAAACCAGGGCGGGCGAAAGGTGTTCTGCATGGTGAGCACGCGCGGCGGGAAGATCACGAAGTCGATGGCGTCCACGCCCGGGGTATCGGTGGGCGACTGCAGCACCAGGAAGATCGACGGATCCGGGTGGTCGTAGCTGATCGAGCCGATGGCGTTGAAGCGGCGCAGGTCGTATTTGTAAGGGGCGTAGTTGCCGTGCCAGGCAACCACGTCCAATGGCGAGTGGCCAATGGCGGCCTTCCACAGGTGGCCGTTGAACTTGGCGAGCAACTCGAACTCCCCCTCCCTGTCTTCGTAGGCGGCCACCGGGGTGCGAAAGTCGCGCGGGTTGGCCAGGCCGTTCGAGCCAATCACGCCCAGGTCAGGGAGTTTGAAAAGCGCGCCGTAGTTCTCGCAGACGTAGCCGCGCGCCTGGCCGTCGGGCAAGCTCACCTGAAAGCGCACGCCGCGCGGAATCACGGCGATCTCCTGCGGCTCGACCTCGAGCACGCCCATCTCGGTGGCCAGGTGCAGGCGGCCCTCCTGGGGCACGATCAGCATTTCGCCGTCGGCGTTGTAGAAAAAGCGCGTGTCCATCGAGCGGTTGGCCGCGTACAGGTGGATGCCGCAGCTGGTGTTGCCCGCCATCGTGACCATGCCGTCGACGAAGTCGGTGGGCTCGCTGGCATCGGGCATAGGCAGCGGATCCCAGCGCAGCTGGTTGGGCGGCGTGGGCACCTCGTCAAAGCGGCTGAGCCAGCGGCTGCCCTCCCCGATGCGCTCGAAGGGCAGGTGCATCGCTGCCGGGCGGATGCGGTACAGCCAGGAGCGCCGGTTGGCGTGGCGCGGCGCGGTGAACGCCGTGCCCGAGAGCTGCTCGGCATACAGCCCGTAGGGCGCCTGCTGGGGCGAGTTGCGCCCTTCGGGCAGCGCGCCGGGCAGCGCCTCGGTGGCGAACTCGTTGGCAAAGCCGCTCTGGTAGTGCAAGGTGTCTGTGCTCATGGCGCAATCCTCCAGGGAGTCAGTGGCTGGCTGCAGAGGTCATGTCCTCGGCGGCGGCGTCGATGAGTTGCTGCGCCACCTCGCTGTTGCCAAGGCGGTCAATCGCCAGCATGGCAAAGCGCGCCAGGAACAATTGGGCGTTGTTTTCGCCGAGCTGCGTCATTGTTTTGCAAAGCCGGGTATAGACGGCATCGAGTTCACTGTCGGTCATTGGATTCTCCTGATAGGGGTTTACGGGTTAGACGGAATATCGCGGCATTAACAATGCATTAAGAAGGCATTGACACGGCATCAAGCCAGTGCCCGATCGATTGCCGCCGTGACCTCGACCGCTGTGCCCTGAAGCCAGCGCGCCAGCACATGACCATCGGGCCGCACAAGATACAGCGTGCCAGGGGCCGCGCCGTACATCGCAAACAGCCGGCCCGTATGGTCCCAGCCGTGCAGCGCCGATGCCTCGGCGTCCAGGCGACGCGTGATGGCCAGCACCTTGAAGGGCAGCCCGCGGGTCTGCATCGTTTGCTCGAGCGTGTGCAGCTCGGCGGGTACCGCGCCGTCCTCGCTGAAGTACAAGGCCGTAAAGCGGGCCGCCACCACATCGGTGATGTGCCCTTCGCGCGGCGCACCGTCGCCAGCAAGGGTCAAGGGGCACTCCGGCAGCACCGACCCGGGGGCCGGCCCGGCCGTGAATTCGGCTGAACGCTCCAGCGCCGCATTGAGCGGCGACGCGGTGTAGCTGATGGCCGACGACTGGCGCGGGTTGATCAAGGGGCGCACACCGGCGTGCTTGACCGCCAGGCTGAGCACGGCCTGGCGCATCAGGTCAAAGGCAAAAGAAGGCGGCGCCATGAATTCGGTGCTCTTGGTGCCGTAGCTCAGGTTTTCGTGCGCGGCCGCCACGCGCTCGTCCGAGTAGCTCTCGAGCAGGCGTTCTGACGCCAGGCCTTTGATGACGAAGGCGAGCTTCCAGGCCAGGTTGTCGGCGTCATCGATGCCGGAGTTGGCACCGCGCACGCCAAAGATCGGCACCAGGTGGGCCGCGTCACCGGCAAACAGCACCCGGCCTTGTCTGTAGCGCTCGAGCGTCAGCGCATTGGCCTTGTAGATCGTGATCCAGATCGGCGACCAGGCCCCCTGCTCGCCCATCATTTCCAGCAGGCTTTCGACGCGAGGCATCACGTTTTCGGGCTTGATGGCCTCGTCCGGATCCTCGCCGTCGCGCAATTGGTAGTCGATGCGCCAGACATTGTCGGGTTGCTTGTGCACCAGCACGGTCGAGTCCGGGTTGCACGGCGGGTTGAAATAAGCCAGGCGCTCGGTGGGCCGGTCGCTGTCGAGCAGGATATCGACGATCACATAGCGGCCTTCATAACTTGTGCCCTTGAGCGGCAAACCAAGCGACTCGCGCAGGAAGCTGCGCCCGCCGTCGGCCGCAACCACCCAGTCGGCGTCGAACTGATAGCTTCCCCCAGGGATGGACAGCGTCAATCGCGCGCCGTCTTCGCGGGCATCGATCGCGGTGACCTGGGTTTGCCATCGGACCTCGATGAGCTCGGGCAACTGCTGCACCCGCTCGAGCAGGATCTGCTCGATGTGGTACTGCGCCAGGTTGAGCATGGGCGGCAGCTTCTGGTTCTCGTCCTGTGGCATCTTGAAGTGCAGCACTTCGGTGCCTTGGTAAAAGCTGCGTCCGCCGGTCCACGGCAAGCCGATTTTCAGGAAACCATCGACCGCGCCCAGGCGCTCGGCGATCTCCAGGCTGCGGCGCGAGATGCAGATTGCCCGGCTGCCGGCACACACCGAATCATCGGCTTCGATCAAGACGACCGGCACGCCATGGCTGGCCAGACCGAGCGCGGTGGTGTAGCCGACCGGCCCGCCACCGACGACGACCACCGGGTGCCGGCGGCCCTCTAAACCGTCCTTCAACGGTGGCAGCGACGCCGGGTAACGCTGGGCCGTGAATGGGTAGGGTACGAATTCATGCGACATGAAATTTTCCTTTTGGGTTGTCTATCAGGTTTACCAGATTCAGCAGGTTCACTACGTTGACGCAGCGAGCTTCGGCGTACGCGCAATCGGCACGATCAACATGACTGCGCAGCCCACGACCAGCAGCACTGAGGCGTAGATCAGTCCGGTCGCAAAGCTTTGCGTCGCATCCTTGAGCCAGCCCACGACCAGCGGGTTTATGGCCGAGCCGACGTTGCCGATGGCATTGATCACGGCAATACCCAGCGCCCGTGCGGTAAAGCTCAGCGCATGGTCGGGGGTGGTCCAGAAGATCGACATGGCGGTGTAGGCGCCGGTCGAGGCCAGGCAGATGCCCAGCAGTTGCAGGGCAGGCTGCGGCGAATAGGCCGTGATGAGCCAGCCGCTGGCGGCCAGCAGCATGGGCAGCACGGTGTGCCAGCGGCGCTCCTGCGCCCGGTCGGAGCGCCGGCCCCACCAGATCATGCCGATGACGGTGCAGATGGACGGAATCGCGGCCAGCAGCCCGATGGTCGTGTTGCTCGCGCCGCCGCTAAAACTCTTGACGATCAGCGGCGTCCAGACCGCCACCATCGCCAGACTGTTGACCAGGCAGAAGTAGGCCACCGAGAATTTGAGCACGGTCGCGGAGGTCAGCTCGGACAGCAGGCTGACCTTGGGACCGGCAGGTTTGGCGACGGGATCAGCCTGGTGTTCAGCCGCCAGCATGCGGGCCAGCGTGGTTTTTTCCAGGCTCGTCAGCCAGCGGGCCTGTGTGGGCGAGTCGTTGAGGTAGAAGTACACCACCACGCCGAGGATGGCAGCCGGCAGACCCTCGAGCAGGAACAGCCACTGCCAGCCCTTCAGGCCCAGCATCCCGTCCATGCTCAGGATGACCCCCGAGATTGCCGAGCCGACGGCAGCGGTGACCGGCATGGCGATCATGAACAAGGCATTGGCTCGGGCCCGGTAGGCCGAGGGAAACCAATACGTCAGGTACAGCAGCATGCCCGGCAAGAAGCCAGCTTCGGTGATGCCCACCAGGATACGAAAGAAATACAGACTCTCGGGACTGGTCGCAAACATCGTCGCGGTCGAGGCCAGGCCCCAGGCAATCATGATCGAGCCGATCCACTTCCTGGCACCAATGCGCGCCAGCACGAGGTTGCTCGGAATGCCGCAGGAGATGTAGGCGATGTAGAACAAGGTGGTCGCCAGGCCAAACTGGGTGCTCGTCAGGCCCAGGTCCTTCATCATCGTCAGGCCCGCAAAGCCGATGTTGATGCGGTCCAGAAAGGAAACAACGAACAGCAGGAACAAAAACCACATCAGGTGGCGCGTGACCTTGTCTACGACCTGCCGCTCGGTGCCCAGCGGCGTGGGCGGTAGATCCCCGAGGCCGTGCGATTTGGAATCGTATGAATTCAATTTGACGCTCCTGCCGCAAGTGGCGGCTGCTTGCATGGTTGGGGGGAACACGGCAAAACATCGCCGCTGCGCGCCCTGTCAAGGAAGCGATTCATTGATCGAAATCAACGATGATCGTTGCGCACACAACTATTATTGACGACCCTGAATAAATTGTGATTGGTAGTTTCCCTAGTTGCGTACGCAACTAGTTTTGAGGCATAAAGGCTTCAGACTCCTCGGACCCGTCAAAAGGGTCGTAAAAATTGTTGCCCTTTTTGTCCCTCACGTACACGGTTTGGTTACCAATGCGCCCAACGTTTACTTCTGCAAGCCCTTGCCATGACTGAACCGGTTTCTCTCGAACGCACGATGACCCACCGCCTGCACACACTGTCCAAGCTGACCGACCGGGTTAGCCAAGCCGCGTATGTGCTGGATGCCGGCATCCCGTTCAGCGAGGGCCGGTGCCTGGCGGCCATCGGCGCGTTCAGTCCGCTGTCGGTCAAGGACCTGGCGTACCGGGCCAACTTGAACAAGGCTCAGGCCAGCCGCGCTGCGCAGTCGCTGGTCGATCTGGGTCTGGTGCACAAGCAAGCCAGTGCCACGGACGGGCGTGGGGTCGTGCTGACCCTGGCCGCCCGAGGCAAGCCTGTCTGGCAGCGTTTGATGACCGTGATCGAACGCCGCAATGACGAGATCGTCTCTTGCCTCAGTCCAGCAGAGCGCGCGCAATTGGATCACCTGCTCGATCGCCTGGTTGCCCATGCGCGGGAAGCCGCAGAGGTTGTCGGCTCGCTCGAAGAGTGAGTCGGGTGCAATAGCCTCCTTTCTGCACTGAAGGCAGTGTCATTCTTTGATCCCGCAGCAGGCCGGCGCGAGCCCGTCAGAACCATTGGCGATGGGTGGTGAAGATGAGCACCGGCCAGTGGGTACATACCCTATGTTGCGTGCGCAACCAGGCTTGACTATCATTTGCCAGCCTTTCACACCGGTATGGCATCTTTTGGGTTGCCGGTCCAATTGCTTTTGTCATAGATCACTGGAGCAACCCCATGAGAAATGCCCACGCCTTGCGCCGCTGGCTGACCACTGCGGCACTTGCCTTGCCCATCGCGGCGGCTGCGGCCTATCCCGACAAGCCCATCGAATGGGTCGTGCCCTACCCGGCCGGCGGAGGCTCGGACGTGGTGGCCCGGATACTGTCAGTGCCGATGGGCAAGACGCTCGGCCAACCCATCATCATCAACAACAAGCCCGGCGCCGCCACCAACATTGGCGCCGACTACGCCGCCAAGGCCAAGCCCGATGGTTATGTCATGCTGACCGGCGACACGGCCACGATGGCCGCCAACCCGGCCTTGTACTCCAAGCTCAGCTACAACGTCGAAAAAGACTTCGCGACGGTCGGCCTGATGGCGCGCTTCCCGATGATACTGGTCGTCAACCCCACTGTTCCGGCGAAGAACCTCTCCGAATTTTTGGCCTGGGCCAAAAAACAGCCCAACGGCGTGAACTACGCCACGCCGGGGGCCGGCAGCCCGCACCACCTGGCGACCGAATTGTTCCGCGAGCTCAGCGGTCTGAAGATGGTGCATGTGGGCTACCGGGGCGCCGCCCCGGCAGTGCAGGACGTGATCGGCGGCCAGGTGCCGATGATGTTCGTTGACACCGCGAGCGGCTACCAGCACATCCAGTCCGGCAGGCTGATTCCGATCGGCGTCGCCAGCCCGAAACGAATCGCCACCTTCAATACCTTGCCCACGCTGGCCGAACAAGGCCTGAAGGGCTTTGAAGCCTATGCGTGGCAAGGGCTGGTGGTGCCTGCGGCCACGCCGCCAGAGGCGGTTGCCACACTGAGCCGGGCCTTGCTGGCGGCGCTGGACACCACCGAGGTCAAAGCGCGCTTCCAAACGCTGGGCCTGGAAGCGATTCCCAGCACGCCGGCGCAGATGGCCGCCTATGCCAAGGGCGAGCGCGACAAATGGGCCAAGGTGATTCGCGCCAGTAACATCCGCCTCGACTGAACAGCTACACATAGGCTGTGGACGCGGCCTGTGACTGGCATGGGGTAAAACGGGTATCCCAACTGAATGGTGGCTCCAGAGAGTTTTCCGAGTTTTAGCTAGCATTTTTTCCGGCGACATTGCGGACGTTGACCATCTACTGCTTCAGTTAAGGGTTGTCCGATGCCTGCCCGTGCGACATGACAGCGTCAAGCATGACGACGGCATGAGGGCAGGTGTTGGACAAGCCTCGAAGGAGGAAACCGCGCAATGCACCGCAAGGGCTTGGGAAAGCGACGAATCTATGGGGATTCGGGGTGCTGGGGGCGAGTCGGCGCCGACGATGCGCCTGGCGAACCGGCCAATGTCGTTGGCACAGCGCAGCGGATCGAAGTCGTCACCTTGACTTGGCCGGAGACAGGACGAGCTACAAGGGCCTTCGTTGAGCATGAAGACAAAAGCACCTCGCGACCCACGAAGACGAGGGATCGAGGTTGCCTCGAACGCTGATGCAGCTTTGTACTCATGGTGCCTGAGCCCGCTGGGGTGGTGCGCGGATCGGTTGCCCGCGAGCGAAGGTCAGCAGGACGATCATCGGAGCGCCGCAGTGCGTACAGAGGAAGGCCGGTTGAGCAGGACAAGGCCCGACATCGACGCTCGATGTTTGCGCGGCGGCATCGACTTCTTGCACCAGCAGTTCGCGAATGCGCCTCAGCTTGACCGTGCGGTTGCCGTTGGCCAGAAATCCGTAGTGGCGGATGCGATGCAAGCCAGCGGGCAGAACGTGCAGCAGGAAGCGACGCATGAACTCATCCACATCGAGCGTCATCGTCTTGTGGCGCGTGCGGCCCTCGGCCCGATAGTCCTTCCAGCGGAACGTGACGCCCCGCTCGTCCATGGCGAGAAGCCGGCTGTTGGAGATGGCCACCCGGTGTGTGTAGCGCGACAGATAGGCCAGCACCGCTTCGGGGCCGGCGAACGGGCGCTTGGCATAGACCACCCATTCGCACTGGCGCAGTGGACAGAGCCAGTCGGCGAACACGTGCGCGTCGGCCAGAGCAGCGAGCTCGCCGAAGAACCGCAACCGATGGGAGCGATGCGCCTGGGTGAGTGCTTCGAGGAAGCGTCGCCTGAACAGCCGCGACAGCACGCGCACGGACAGGAAGAACCCGGGCTTGCAGGCGACCCAACGTTCGCCGCCTGGCGACAAACCGCCGCCCGGCACGATCCCGTGCACATGCGGGTGATGCGTCAACGCCGACCCCCACGTGTGCAGCACCAGGGTCGCACCGATGCTGGCGCCCAGGTGCTTCGGATCCGCCGCGATGGTCAGCAAGGTCTCGGCGGCCACGTCGAACAGCAGCGCGTAGAGCACGGCCTTGTTCTGGTACGCAATGGCACTGATCGGCGCGGGCAAGGTGAATACGACGTGGTAGTAGTCCACCGGCAGCAGATCGGCTTGACGCGCTTGGAGCCAGCGCTGTGCCGCACTGGCCTGACACTTCGGACAATGCCGGTTGCGGCACGAGTTGTAGGCGATCTGGTCCTGTCCGCAGCCTTCGCAGCGCAACACATGGCCCCCCAGCGCCGCGCTGCGGCACTGCTCGATGGCCGACATGACCTTGAGCTGGCCCAGGCTCAGGTGACCCTGCTGCGCGTTGCGCCAATCGGGACCGTGGGTGCGAAAGATGTCGGCAACCTCCAGGGCGGGGTGCGCCACGCAAGACAACCTACGCGGGCTGCAGCATCTCCAGCGGACTGACCACCTCGCGCAGCACCTCGGTGGCGACATGGGTGTAGACCGAGGTGGTCTCCAGCTTCTTGTGCCCGAGCATCACCTGGATCACACGGATGTCCACCTTCTGCTCCAGCAGATGGGTGGCGAAGCTGTGACGCAGCGTGTGCATGGAGACGCGCTTGTCGATCCTGGCCGCTTCGGCGGCGGCGTGCACGGCGCGGTTGAGCTGGCGTGCGGTCAATGGATCCACCGGGTTCATGCCGGGGAACAGCCAGCCGCCCGGCAGCATCTTGCCTTGGGCATGGGCGACTCGCCACCAGGCGCGCAGCCGCTCCAGCAGCAAGGGACAGAGCATGGCGTAGCGGTCCTTGCGACCCTTGCCCTGCTCGACGCGCAGCGTCATGCGCTGGCTGTCGATGTCGCCGACCTTGAGTGCCACGATCTCACTGACCCGAAGCCCGGTGCCGTACGCGATGGACAGGGCCGTCTGGTACTTCAGGTTGGAGGCCGCAGCGATCAGGCGCGCAGCCTCGTCGCGACTGAGCACCACGGGCAGCTTCTGGGGCACATGCACGTAGCTCATTCGGGCCATCAGCTCCCCCGGTCGAGCGTGACGTCGAAGAAGAACTTCAGCCCGGTGATGGTGGCGTTGAGCGTGATCGGCGAGATGCCTCGATCGGTCATGTGCAACTGGAACCGCCGCAAATCCTCTACGGTGGCTGTGTCGGGCGAGCGTCTTAGAAAGCCGGCGAGGTATCGCACCGCGCGAACGTAGGCGGCCTGGGTCTTGGGTTCGAGCTTGCGCATGCGCATGTCGTCGAGCATGCGCTGGCGCAGCGGCGAGATGGCTTGGGTCGAAGGGATCATGATCGTGCTCCTGTCGAAGAACGAGGCCGATTGCCTCGCTCGCCAACATAGACAGGGACGCGATGTTTAACAAGCACCGGGGCCTTGGCGGCGGACTACCGCGCGAGCGGTTTAGTCCTCCGACCCATAGCAGCTATTTAGGTTAGGTCCTTTGGACAGGCCCTTGAGGGGTGGGTAAACCCTGGCGCGCCTTTTAAGCATAGGAGATAGCTCGTTGAAGCAATTCATACGGCACGATTTACAACTGAGTTTCGTTTAAATTACCGCCAAAAAAGAACTGATAAGTATGCTGTCGCGGCGCTCGGCCATGCAATACACATAGGTGGTAGTGCTCGCCGGGTCACCTGCGATACGCACGGGGCGAAAGCGCGGATCGGGAATGAATTCAGCCTCCGATACCGCACCCAACCCCAGGCCGCGCGCCACGGCTTCGCGGATCGCTTCGCGGCTGCCTATTTCCAGACTCCTGCGCGGCTGCACGCCGGCAGCCTGTAGCGCGCTTTCCATGGCGGTGCGCGTAGTCGATCCTTGTTCACGCAGCAGCAATGGCTGGCCTTGCAGTTCATGCATCTGCACCTGTGCACGCTGCGCAAAAGGGTGGTCCACATGTGCGAAGAGAATGATGGCGTGGCGCGCATATTCCCGCACGACCAACTCAGGTCGCTCATACAAACCCGCCAGTACCGCCACGTCAGTGGTGTAACGCTCCAGGTCGTGCAGCACTTGCTGCGAGTTACCCATGCGGATCGACAGTTGCATGCCCGGGTGCTGTGCGCGATAGGCGGCCACCATCTCGATCACATGAAAAGGCCCCACCGCGCCAATTTTCAGCTCGCCCTGATGCAGCTTGCCCGAGTCGCGCAGAAAGAAATCGGCCTCCGACTCCAGGGCGATGAGCTTTTGCGCCAACGACAGGAGCTTGTGCCCCGCACTGCTGAGTGACATGCGATAGCCCTGGCGGTGAAACAGTTCCACCTGGCTTTGCCGCTCCAGGGTGGCGATCTGGCTGGAGATAGTGGGCTGGCTCAGTCCCAGCGCGCGAGCAGCGGCGCTCAGGCTGCCATGGTGGGCCACGGCCACAAAGGTTCGGTAACGGGCGGAACTCATGGCAGGTTGGGAAGAAACGTCATCTCAAGGTTTGTTCTATAGAAATTGGTAAAAACCATTTTAAAACTTTCACATGACTGAAATATGTCGTCCCTAAAATTCCTTCCAACCCACGGCATCCCGCTGTGGCGAATGCTGAAATGCAAAGGATTTCTTCCATGACGATGACCCGCAAGACCTGGTTGCACACCTCCGTTGCTGCAATGGTGCTGGCCGTGACCGGAACCGCTTTCGCCCAGACCACCGAATTGCGCGTGGGCCTTATTCCTTCTGAGGATGCTCAGGCCATGATTCGCTCCAGCCAGCAGGTCATGGACCAACTGGCCGCCAAAACGGGCATGAAGGTCAAGCCCTTTGTAGCCAACGATTACAACGGTGTGATTGAAGCGCTGCGCTCTGGCAAGCTCGACATCGCCTACCTCGGCCCCTTCTCGTATGTGCTGGCCAGCGAGGTGGCCGGCGCCGAGGCTTTTGCTGTGGCCGTGACCAAAAAGACCGGCAAGAGCGCGTACCACAGCATGGTCATTGCCCGCAAAGACAAAGGCCTGCAGACGGTGGACCAACTCAAGGGCCGCACCTTTGCGTTTGTGGACCCCAGCTCCGCTTCGGGCCACCTGTTTCCCAAAGCAGGACTCATGGCTGAAGGTTTTGACACCGACAAGGGTTTCTCGCGCGTCATCTTCTCGGGCTCGCACGATGCCAGCATCATGGCCGTGGCCAACGGCAAGGTGGATGCCGCCTCCGTGGCCGACCGAATTTTTGAATCGGCTGCGAGCAAGGGTCTGGTCAAGGCCGATGACTTTGTCGTGATCTGGCGCTCGCAGCCTATCCCTGAGTCGCCCATGGTCTGGCGCAAAAACCTGGATGCAGCCACCAAGCAAAAAGTGGCCGCTGCCATGGCCGACATCAAGGACCTGCCTTGGGGTGACCAAGGCGTGCTCAATGGCTTCGCTCCCACCAATGATCAGGCCTACGACGTGGTGCGCCAAACCGCCAAAGCCCTGAAGCTGGACCTGGGACGCATGAAATGATCCAGATCCGCCAACTGCGCAAAAGCTATGGCAGCAACCATGTGCTGCACGGCATCGACCTGGACGTGCGCCCGGGCGAGTTCGTGGTCATGCTGGGCCTGTCCGGTGCGGGCAAGTCCACACTGCTGCGCTGCATGAATGGACTGAACCACCCCGACAGCGGCATGCTGGCAGTGGGCGGAATCGATCTGATGCAAAAACACTCCCGCCGCGAGCTGGCGCGCCATGTGGCGATGGTCTTTCAACACCACAACCTGGTGCCGCGCCTGTCCGTGCGCAAGAACGTGCTCACCGGCCGCCTGGGTCAACTAGGCACGCTGCCTTCGCTGCTGCAGCTGTTTCGCACCAGTGACATCCGTCTGGCCGACCAGTGCCTGGAGCGCGTAGGCCTGGCCCACAAGGCCGATGAGCGCACCGAGGCCCTGTCGGGCGGGCAAATGCAGCGCGTGGGCATTGCCCGCGCCCTGGCCCAGCAGCCGCAGGTAATTCTGGCGGACGAGCCCGTTGCCAGCCTGGATCCCAAGACCGCCCGCAGCGTGCTGCAGTACCTGCGCGATGCCACGCGCGAGCTGGGCATTGCCGTGGTTTGCAACCTGCACCAGGTGGACTATGCCCGCGAATTCGGCGACCGCGTGGTCGGCCTGGCCCAAGGCCGCGTGGTGTTTGATGGTGCGCCGACCGATCTGGATGAGGCCGCGCTGCAAGTCATCTACCATGGTGAGCCGCAGGAGGCGTACCCCCGTGCGGATGCACCCGTGCCTGCACACGCCACGGCGGCAGTGCTGCCGTCGGTCCCCTGGATGCAGGCCAGCGCGTCTGTGGGAAGTCTGTGATGAATACACCTACAACCACACCCCACATGTCCCACGACAGCTGGAACTGGACCGCCACGCGCCCCGAGGGCGCCCTGGGTTGGCTGGGCTACGCTGCCGCCGCGCTGGCCATCGCCTGGGTGCTGCAGTGGAGCGCCAGCGGCGCACAAATGAGTTGGGGCGAACTGGCCAACGGCATGCCGCAGATCGGCGACTTCCTCACCCGCTCGGTGCCACCGGACTGGAGCATCCTGAACCGCCTGTGGGCACCGGCACTGGAAACCATCCAGATCGCCATCTGGGGCACGCTGCTGAGCGTCATCCTCGCGCTACCGCTGTCCTTCATCGCCGCGAGCAACCTGCACAGCTGGCATTGGCTGCGCCGCGTCACGCGCCAGTTTCTCAACGTGGTGCGCAGCATCAACGAGCTGATTCTGGCGCTGGTTTTTGTCTCGGCCGTGGGCCTGGGCCCGTTCCCCGGCGTGCTGGCCCTGGCGCTGCACGGCATGGGCATGCTGGGCAAGTTCTTTGCCGAAAGCATTGAAGAAATTGACCAAGGCCCGCTGGAGGCGTTGCGCAGCGCCGGCGCCACGCAGTTGCAGGTGATCGCTTTTGGCGTCGTGCCCCAAGCCATCACCGCCTGGATTGCCGTAGTGCTCTACCGCTTTGAGGTCAATCTGCGTTCGGCCACCGTGCTGGGCATGGTGGGCGCGGGCGGCTTGGGCTTCGAGCTGGTCAGCAGCCTCAAGCTGTTCCGCTACCAGGAAACGGCCACCTGCATTGTGGTGATCACGGTGATGGTCATCGCTGCCGATCTGGTTTCCAACTGGCTGCGCAGTCGCATCCAGCAGGGCTCGCGCCGCTAAGCCCATCACCCTACCCCTTATCAAAACCATAGCTGTCAGCGCTTGTCCAGCAAGGGCTCAGGGCTGATTTGACTTCCATTTTTCTTTAAGGCATTTTCCTGTGTGGACGTATCACAACCCCGTCAGCATCTGCGCTGGCATTGGCAGCCTGAACCAGTTGCCCACCTTGCTGCGTGGCCGCAGTTTCCTGCTGGTCACATTCCCCGAGGCCGAGGACCTGGGCCTGGTGCAGCGCGTGCGCCAATTGCTCGACCATCAACTGCGCGGCGTGGTGGATTGTATCCAGCCGAACCCCGACGTGCAATGGCTGGCGCCGCTGTATGACCGCGTCCACCGCGAGCATGCCGATGTGGAGTGCATCGTCGCGCTGGGTGGCGGCAGCGCCATCGACTCGGCCAAGGCACTGCTGTGCGCCACGCCCTCGGGCAGCTTTGCCGAGCTACTAGCCGTGCTGGAGCAGGGAAGCCCACTGCCCGCCGGCGTGCACAAGGCGCTGATCGCCATTCCCACCACAGCTGGCACGGGCAGCGAAGTCACACCCTGGGCCACCATCTGGGACCAGGCCGGTGGCCGCAAGCATTCGCTGCACCAGCCCTTTACCTGGCCTGAGGCCGCCATCATCGATGCCGAACTCATGACGAGCTTACCCACCGGCGCCACGCTGGCCTCTGGGCTGGATGCGCTGTCGCACGCACTGGAATCGATCTGGAACGTCCACCGCAACCCGATGTCGATAAATTTTGCGGTGCAGGCCGCTCGAGGCACGCTGGCCATCTTGCCCGCGCTGATGCGTGACCTGGGCAATGTGCAACTGCGTGCTGAGATGGCACAGGCCGCGCTGCTGGCCGGCCTGGCGTTTTCGAACACCAAGACGGCACTGGCGCATTCGCTGTCGTATGGCCTCACGCTGCGCCACGGCGTGCCGCATGGCATTGCCTGCTCGTTCAGCCTGCCGCTGGTGCTGGAGATGGCGCTGGGCGCCGATGCCGAAGTGGATGCCACTTTGTGCTCCATCTTTGGCGCGGCCACTGGCGCAGAAGCCAGCGCCCGCCTGCGTGCCTGGCTGCAGCAACTGGGTGTGGCCACCGATCCCGCGCACTATGGCGTTGCACCCGACCAATGGGACGCCATGGTCATACACGCCGCCAGCGGTCCGCGCGGACGCAACTTCATTAGATCACTGGCGGTGTAAACCCCATCAGCAACCCACAAACCCCCGATGCCACTCACCCGCCTGCCGCCCTTGGGCGTGGGCTCATCAGCGATGGCATCCATCTCTCATTGAAACCCCACACGGAAACCGCACACCATGAACAGCATCCAAGCCCCTTTCCCCGCCACGCCTTCCGCCGCAGCCTCTGCTGGCACCGACTTGTCGCCGCTGCAGGCCGTCATCTTTGACTGGGCCGGCACGCTGGTGGACTTTGGCTCGGTGGCGCCCACGCAAATCTTTGTGGAAGCCTTCGCCACCTTTGGCATCACCCTCACCTTGGCGCAAGCCCGTGGGCCCATGGGCCTGTCCAAGTGGGACCACATCCACCAACTACTGCAAGAAGCCAGCATTGCCGCGCAATGGCAGACCGCCTTTGGCCGCTCACCCACCGATGCCGATGTAGACGCCATCTACGCCCGCTTCATGCCCATGCAAATCGCCAAGGTGGGCGAGTTTTCCGCCCCTATTGCCGGCGCGCCCGAGTTGCTGACCTGGCTGCGCGCCCAGGGCTTGAAAGTGGGTTCCTGCTCCGGCTACCCGCGCGAAGTGCTCAACCAGTTGCTGCCCCAAGCCGCCGCCGCCGGGATTGCTCCTGACCATGTGGTGGCAGGCGACGAACTGTTGGCCGGTGGCCGCCCCGGCCCGTACATGGCACTGGCCAATGTGCTGGCGCTGGGCATCAGCGACGTGCGTGCCTGCGTGAAGGTGGACGACACCGTGCCCGGCATCGAAGAAGGCTTGAACGCTGGTATGTGGACTGTAGGCCTGAGCCTGTCGGGCAATGAAGTAGGCTACTCGCCTGAGGACTTTGCCCAGGCACCGCAGGCAGAAGTGAACGCACGAGTGGCCGTTGCTGAAGCCAAGCTGAAAAAAGCTGGAGCCCACCATGTGGTGCGCAGTGTGGCGGAGTTGCCGGCAGTGCTGCAGCAGATTGCCGCTGTTATGCGCATGGGCGCTCTGGCTTGACGGGCTGATGTGAGGTAGAGATTGAACGCGGGATCTCATTGAGTCGTTTGACGATTCCCAGAGGCGTGTTGCAAAAAATTAGCAATGCGAGTCGGTAGGAAGAATTACAAAGCGCCATTGGATCCAGAGGCTCGCTGAAAATCAGCAAATTGGAAGACCGCTTCTGGCCTATTGCCCGTGCGCCTACACGCAAACCAAGTCGATTCTGATGCGTCTCTGATCTACGAAGCTCGCCTTGCATTACCCATAAGTCAGTAATTTGACGAAAAAATCCTGAAATCTTTTTTGCTTGCAGTTTTTCCAGACAGGTATGAAACGGGATGGAGGGGAAATGGCGCATAACACGCTCGAAGAAATGTGCATTGTGGCCGTCAAACAAATGAATGAAGGCAAGCATCCGACAACCGTGGCGGTCTCATTGGGGCTGAATCGGTCTCGTGATCCGACCAAAAACGTTTGGAATGGCAGGCAGGCTTACTGGCATGCCGCCCCTACGGCTGTCGCGGCCCACTGAAGCGCAGCGCCTTGACCACCAGCGAAAAGGCGGGCGAGGGCTGGCGCTTGCTGGGGTAGTACAGGTGATAGCCGGCAAATTTAGGGCACCAGTCCTGCAGCACGCGCACCAGCCGGCCCGACTCGATGTGGGGCATCAGCTCGTCCTCGGGCAGCAGTGCAATGCCCAGCCCGGCCAGCGCCGCATCGACCTGGGGCGGCGCGGTGTTGAAGATCAGCGGCCCATCAACCCGCACATTGACCTGCTTGCCGCGGCGCTCGAAGTCCCAGACGTACAGCCCGCCCGATGTGGGCATGCGCTGGTTGATGCACTGGTGCGCGGTCAGGTCCGCTGGCGTTTTGGGCGCGGGGTGGGCGGCAAAATAATCGGGAGAAGCGACCACCGCCATCTGCAGCGACGGGCCGATGGGCACGGCAATCATGTCTTTGTCGATGGTGTTGCCCATGCGCACGCCGGCATCGAACCGGTCGGCCACGATGTCGCGGAAACCATAGTTCATGTCGAACTCGAGCTTGATGTCCGGGTACTCGCGCAGCAGCGGCATGAGCTTGGGCAGCAGCACGGTGTGCAGAATGTTGTCGCCGCAGGTGATGCGCACGGTGCCGGCGGGCTTGTCGCGCAGCTCGGTCAGCGCCTCAAGCTCGGCCTCGATCTCGTCGAAGCGGTGGCCGATGGCCTTCATGAGCCGCTCGCCGGCCGAGGTGGGCGCGACGCTGCGCGTGGTGCGCGTGAGCAGCCGTATCTGCAGGCGCTCTTCGAGCCCGCGGATGGCCTGGCTGAGCGCCGACTGCGTCACGCCCAGCGTGCCGGCGGCCTTGGTGAAGCTGCCTTCCCGCGCAACGGTGACGAAAGCGAGCAGGTCGTTGAGGTTGCGCCGTGCCATGGGGTCGTCCGTTTCACATGGGATTGATTAGAAATGGTGATAGATGCATTAAGCATTCATTATCTAGTCAATCCTCCCCTTGCCGGGCAAACTTCAGCAATGGTGAAAAGGCAACCATCCGGCAATGCAGTGAGTGCCCTTCCCACCCCCACATCTTTAAAGGAACATCGACCATGAAAACTTTATCAAACGAAAGCTTCGGCGTAACAGCAGAGCAGCTCGGCAACGCCGCCGATCGACGCGAATTTCTGAAAATGGCCGGAACCGGCGCAGCTGCAGCGGGCATGCTCTCGGCCACGGGCGGCGCGGCCTGGGCGGCAGGTTCCCGGACAGAGCCAGCCCGGGCGCCGGGCGCGGACAATTTCTACACCAGCGACCAGGTCACCGTGCGGCAGGTCACCTTCAAGAACCAGTACCAGATGCGCGTTGCCGGCACGCTCTTCACTCCCCGGGGGCTGGACAGGAATCAGCGCCATCGGGCCATCGTGGTGGGCCACCCCATGGGCGCGGTGAAGGAGCAAAGCGCGAACCTGTATGCCACCAAGATGGCCGAGCAGGGCTTTGTGGCCCTGTCCGTGGACCTGGCGTTCTGGGGCGCAAGCGAAGGCCAGCCGCGCAACGCCGTCTCGCCCGACCTGTACGCCGAGACCTTCAGTGCGGGCGTTGACTACCTCGGCAGCCAGGCGTTCGTGGACAAAGAGCAGATCGGCGCCATCGGCATTTGCGGCAGCGGCAGCTTTGTCATCAGTGCGGCCAAGATCGACCCGCGCATGAAAGCCATTGCCACGGTCAGCATGTACGACATGGGCGCGGCCAGCCGCAACGCGCTTAACCACTCGCAGACGCTGGCACAGCGCAAGCAGATCATTGCAGCGGCCGCCGGGCAGCGCGATGCGGAGTTCGCTGGCGGCGCCGTTCAGTACACGGGTGGCACGGTGCACCAGCTGGCGGCGGACACCCACCCCATCCAGCGCGAGTTCTACGATTTCTACCGCACACCGCGCGGCCAGTACACGCCCAAGGGCGGCTCGGCAGCCACCACCACCCACCCCACGCTGGCCAGCAACGTCAAGTTCATGAACTTCTATCCGTTCAATGACATCGAGACGATCTCGCCGCGCCCGATGCTGTTCATCATGGGCGACCAGGCGCACTCCAAAGAGTTCAGCCTGCAAGCCTACCAGCTGGCCGCCCAGCCCAAGGAACTGCACATCGTTGCGGGCGCCGGTCACGTGGACCTGTATGACCGCGTGAACCTGATTCCGTTTGACAAGCTGACGGCGTTTTTCAGCAAGCATCTCGTGCAGGCAGGCGTTTGATGACAGTCCAGGCGCTTGACGCCCGCCTGGGCAGCGATTGCGCCGGGCGCGCAGGCCAGGCGCCGGCCGCCCACTGGGGCGCGGTGCTGGCGATGACGCTGTGCGTTTTCACGTTGATTGCCTCGGAGTTCATGCCCGTCAGCCTCCTGACCCCCATCGCCGCCGATCTCAGTGTCAGCGAAGGGCGGGTCGGCCAGGGCATTGCCATTTCCGGCGCCTTTGCGGTGCTCATGAGCCTGTTCGTTGCCAAGCTGGCCGGCGACATGAACCGCAGGACGCTTTTGCTGGGGCTGACAGGGCTGATGGCGATTTCCGGGGCAATGGTCGCGCTGGCGCCCAATTATGGGGTGTACATGCTGGGCCGCGCGCTGATCGGGGTGGTCGTCGGCGGATTCTGGTCCCTGTCGGCAGCCACGGCGATGCGGCTGGTGCCAGCCCATCAAGTGCCGCGTGCCATGGCCATCTTCAACGGCGGCAATGCACTGGCGGCGGTGGTTGCCGCGCCCTTGGGCAGCTACCTGGGCTCGATCATCGGATGGCGTGGTGCGTTCTTCGCCCTCGTGCCGGTGGCGCTCATCGCGTTGGTCTGGCAGTGGATCAGCCTGCCCTCCATGCCGGCTCAGCCACGGCGGCCGGATGCCGGCAATGCCGTCCAGCTGCTCAAGCACCGGGCGGTCGCCCTGGGCATGCTCGCTGTGGGCATGTTCTTCATGGGTCAGTTCACGCTGTTCACCTACCTCCGGCCGTTCTTGGAAACGGTGACGAACGTTGACGTGGCCACGCTGTCGCTGATGCTGCTGACGCTGGGCATCGCCGGCTTGGTCGGCACCACGCTCATCGGCAGGCTGCTGAAGTGGAACTTCTACAGCACGCTGACGGCCATTCCGATCCTGATGGCGCTGATCGCGCTGGCGCTTACCGTCCTTGGCAGCAAGGCCGCCGCCGTGGCGGCACTGCTGGGCCTGTGGGGTTTGGTGGCCACGGCCGCGCCGGTGGGCTGGTGGGCCTGGCTGGCCAGAACGCTGCCCCGCGACGCCGAAGCCGGCGGCGGACTGATGGTCGCCGTGGTCCAGCTGGCCATTGCGCTGGGCTCGACCGTCGGCGGCTTGCTGTTCGACGCCAGCGGCTACCAAGGCGCGTTTGCCGCAAGCGCGGGCATGCTGCTGGTGGCTTCCCTGGTGACGCTCTGGACGGCGCGCTCGCAAGCATCACAGGCCGCCTGAGCCATTTGAAGAGCCAAGGAGAAAGCCATGACCATGCGCAGCTTCAGCGCCCGTATCAGCAGTCAGCGTCCCTTTGCCATGGCGATCGGACATCGCCGAACCCTGAGTTTGCTGCTTGGCCTGCTCGTGCTCGGCGGTTGCGAAGCTGGCCAGCAGCCGGCTCCAGTGTCACACGCTGCTGCTGCAGCGGCATCTGAAAAACCGAAAGGATCACGCATGTGGATGACCGTCGGCGAACGTCGCTTCGCCATCACCTTGAGCGACAACGCAGCTGCCCGTGAATTGGCCGCGCAGCTGCCGCTGACGCTGGACATGGCCGAACTCAACGGCAACGAAAAGCATGCCGAACTCGCCAAAGCGCTGCCGGCGCAAGCAAGTCGGCCGGGAACCATCCACAGTGGCGACCTCATGCTGTACGGCTCGAGCACCCTTGTCCTGTTCTACTTGAGATTCGACTCGCCCTACGCGTACACGCGCCTCGGCCGCGTGGACGATCCCGTGAGCCTGGCCCAGGCGCTGGGTCGGGGCGCTGTCCGGGTGGTGTTTTCCAGTCAGAAGATTTCCAATTGATGAAAGGTAAATCGTGTTGAAAAAACCTTACGTCATTATTCATACGCTCACATCGCTGGATGGAAAGATCAACACCATCGATCTTCCTCAATTCCACAGCGCCGCCCTTCAGTATGAACAACTGGCCTTGCATGCTGATCAACAAGTATTTAATTTCCAGGGCTACCTGAATGGCCGCGTCACAACCGACGACAACGTGACGCATTACCGCAAGCCTGACGTGAACGAAATGGCAGACAAGGTTCCTGAAGGAGACTTTGTGGCTCAGGCAAATGCGTCCATGTACTACGTTTCGATCGATCCGACCGGCCGACTGGGCTGGAAGGAAAACCATGTTGATTACGCGAATATCAATTCGCATGTGATTGCTGTGCTTACCGAAAAAGCCAGCAATGCGTACAAGGACTTGTTGAGGCGGCTGGACATCTCTTACATCATTGCAGGGAAACACGAGCTGGATAACGCCTTGGTCCTGCACAAGCTGACCGCCCTTTTTGGCATGGACCGCGTCATGATCGGCGGCGGCGGCGTGCTGAACTGGTCGTATCTGCAAAGTGGTTTAGTAGATGAAGTCAGCATCTTGATGGCACCCATTGCCGATGCCTCGCCAGACACCCCGAGCCTGTTCATAGCAAAAGAACCCCTCTCCAAAGCTCAGCCGCGTTCATTTTCACTGATCGAGGTAAAACCCCTGAAGGACAGCACGGTTTGGCTCAGATACAAAGTCAACAAGGAATAGCCCCGAATGAAAAATGTGATTCTCATAGGCGCCAATGGCTCCACAGCCAGGCAGATCATCCCTCGCTTGCTTGAGCAAGAAGATGTCAGGTTGACACTCTTCTTGCGCCGTGCAAATCGGTTGCAAGATTTCAACAGCAGCCGTGTGAATACCTTTGAGGGTGACGCCAGAAACATTGATGACTTAAAAGCGGCCATCAAAGGGCAGGACGTTGTTGTCAGCACAATGGGTGGCATGGACCTTGGCGGCACAACGGAAAATGTTGTGAAGGCAATGCAAGAAATGGATGTCCATCGAATCATCGCCATTTGCGCCGGGGGAATTTATGACGAATTGCCCGAACCGTTTAACGCGTGGGATAAAAAAATGGTCGGGCATACGCGGCCCGCCAACTTAAGAATGGCTGAAGTGATTGAACAATCATCACTAAATTACACCATTTTGCGGCCGGTCTGGTTGACTGACAAATCGACACAAGAGTTTGAGCTGACGAAAAAAGGCGAGGTTTACAAGGGGACAGAAACGTCGCGCGCAAGCCTTGGGCGCTTTGTGGCCGATGTCGTCAAAAATCCCGCGCTCCATGGCAATGAAAATCTCGGCGTAAGCCAACCCGACACAGACGGCGACAAACCTGCAGCTTATCGCTGATTTTCAAAGTAAAGCCCATCAATCCCTGCCTAGAAGGAGAACTACCATGACCACCCATGCCTATGGCGCCCAAGCCAGCGATCAGCCTCTTGAACCCATGAACATCACCCGGCGCGCCCCGGGCGCGCACGACGTGCAGATCGACATCGCTTACTGCGGCGTGTGCCATTCGGACATTCACCAAGTGCGCGCCGAGTGGGCCGGAACACTCTACCCCTGCGTGCCGGGGCACGAGATTGTCGGCCGCGTGTCGGCCCTGGGCGCGCATGTGGCGGGCTTCGAGATAGGCGATCTGGTCGGCGTCGGCTGCATCGTCGATAGCTGCCAGCATTGCGAGGACTGCGCCGAAGGGCTGGAAAACTATTGCGACCACATGGTCGGCACGTACAACGGCCCGACGCCGGACGCGCCCGGCCATACGCTGGGCGGCTACTCGCAGCACATCGTCGTGCACGAGCGCTACGTGCTGCGCATCCGCCATCCCGAGGCACAGCTGGCGGCGGTCGCTCCGCTGCTGTGCGCGGGCATCACCACCTATTCGCCGCTGCGGCACTGGAAGGCGGGGCCAGGCAAGAAAGTGGGCGTCGTCGGCATTGGCGGCCTGGGCCACATGGGCATCAAGCTGGCGCATGCCATGGGCGCGCATGTGGTGGCCTTCACCACGTCAGAATCCAAGCGCGACGCGGCAAAGGCACTGGGCGCCGATGAGGTGGTGGTTTCTCGCAACGCCGATGAAATGGCCAAACACGCCAGGAGCCTGGACTTCATTCTCAACACTGTCGCCGCGCCGCACGATCTGGATGCTTTCCTGACCCTGCTCAAGCGCGATGGAACCATGACCCTGGTCGGTGCGCCGGCTTCGCCGCACCCTTCACCCGGGGTTTTCAACCTCATCATCAAGCGCCGCAGCCTGGCCGGCTCGGCGATCGGCGGCATTCCCGAAACGCAGGAGATGCTCGATTTCTGCGCCGCGCACGGCATCGTCGCTGACATCGAGATGATCCGTGCCGATGAGGTCAACGAAGCGTACGGGCGCATGCTCAAAGGCGATGTGAAGTACCGCTTCGTCATCGACTGCGCCAGTCTGGCCCTGTAGTCATCAACCCATCCACGCAAGCCGAATGGACAGGGCAAAACTGCCCCCTCCATTGGGTTTTTGCCACTGCTCTGCTATCCAAATGTTCAAAATCTTTTCCCGTGTGCTCCTAGCCCTTGCCATCGCCGCTGTCCTGGTCAGCATTGCCAGCGTTGCCTACTTGCAGCATCCCCTGTTTGGCGGTCTACCGCAGGGCGAGCGGCTTTCCCGCATTGCACAGTCGCCCAACTTTGCCAATGGCGTATTTCACAACCAGATCGACTCGCCGCTGAGCACGACGGATCAATCCAAGTTCGCGATGTGGATGAAGACCATCTTTGGGGAGAAAGGAAACGCCCGCCCGCCAGGATTGATTCCTGACTTCAAAACCGATCTCAAGGCGCTCGATGCTGCGCAGGATCTGGTGGTCTGGCTGGGCCACTCGTCCTACTTCGTTCAGCTAGGCGGGCAGCGCATCCTGATCGACCCGGTATTTAGCACCAACGCCGCGCCCCTACCGCTGGCGAATGTGGCCTTCGATGGCACCAGTCTTTATGGCGCAGACGACATGCCGGAGATCGACTTTCTGCTAATTACCCATGACCACTACGACCACCTGGATTATCCGAGCATCCAGGCGCTACAGCCCAAGGTCAAGCAGGTAGTGGCGGGCCTGGGCGTAGGCGCGCATTTTGAGGCCTGGGGCTACGACATGCGGTCTGTGCACGAGGCCGACTGGTATGACGCCATTGAACAGGTGCCAGAACTCAAAATCCACGTCACCCCGGCTCGCCATTTCTCCGGTCGCACCTTCACCCGCGACAAAGCCTTGTGGGTAGGCTTCGCGCTGGTATCCCCGCAACGACGAATCTTCTTCAGCGGCGACTCGGGCTACGCACCGCACTTCGCCGAAGTCGGCAGGCGTTATGGCCCGTTTGACTGGGCTGCGCTGGATGCCGGGCAATATGATCCGCGCTGGGCAAACGTCCACATGAACCCCGAGCAGGCCGCACAAGCGGCAGAGGATCTGCGGACCCGGGCGTTAACGCCTGGACATGTCGGCCGCTTCTCGATCTCCCCGCATGACTGGGACGACCCTTTCAAGCGAATCACTGCTGCCAGCCACGGGCGCAGCTACGCCTTGTGGACACCGGAAATCGGCCGCCCCATCCATCTGGATGGGCGTGCACAGGCATTTTCTGCGTGGTGGGAGGCGGTCAAATAGCGCAAGCATATTTGCCAATACAGCATAGGCCGTACTAAGGTTTCCATGAGTTTTGATTTCATCTTCTTGCGCTCGATCGTGCTGACGATTGTCGTCAGTCTGTTCTTCCTGACAACCGGCCAAGGCGCGCGAAAACGCAGTTCCCTTGCTGCATTCTGGGCCGTGGCAGCGCTTGTTCACCTTATCTGGTGGCGCCTGCCCAATCTGTCCGCTCTGGGCGGCTCGTGGGGCGACGCTGGGCGCTGGCTGGTGACCGCCTGGGTCGGTTCGCTGATAGGGGTCACTTCAGGAAACGGAAAATAAAGCACGTTAAGCCTGCGAGCACGCTGGAATCCAGCGGTACAGAGTGGGCACGGACACGCCCAGGTTCTTGGCCACGTCGCGTGGCGGCACACCATTGGCCAGCAGCTTCTTGGCTGATTCGATCTTGCTGTCGGTCATTTTCCGCTTGCGCCCGCCCTTGCGGCCCAACTGGCGGGCCACTTCCAACCCTGCGCGGGTGCGCTCTCCTGTCAGTTCCCTCTCCATCTCGGCCAGGCTGGCCATGACGTGAAAGAAGAATCGGCCTGACGGGGTACCGGTGTCGATGGCGTCGGTCAGGCTCTTGAAATGCACGCCCTGCTGGTGCAACTGGCCGACCAGATCCACCAGGCGCTTGACGCTGCGGCCAAGCCGGTCGAGTTTCCACACGACAAGGGTGTCGCCCTCGCGCAGCATTTCCAGCGCCTTGGCCAGACCGGGCCGCTCGGCCCGGCTGCCGCTCATCTTGTCGTCAAAGAGCCTGTGGCAGCCCGCCTTGGTCAAGGCGTCGAGCTGAAGATCAAGGTGTTGGTCCAGCGTGGAGACGCGCGCATAGCCGATCAGCATGCCGGACATTGACTGAGTTGTTCCATGTTCTATCTTTCTCAAAACTCATCATTTCGGTGAAGTTTAAGAATATCATTTCGAGAAATATTTGTGAGAACGGAAGATCCTTGATTCTGCGTGCAGCACGCGTCAGACAACAAGGCTTCTCGCAATCCTCCGTTTACAAGAATACCCCCCATGCCACGTCGTTCGATTCTGTCCACCACTGAGCGCGACAGCCTTCTTGCATTGCCTGAGGCCAAGGATGAACTGATTCGGCACTACACGCTCAGCGAAACCGACCTGTCGATCATTGGCCAGCATCGCGGGTCTGCGAATCGGCTTGGCTTTGCTGTCCAGCTTTGCTATTTGCGATTTCCTGGCATGGTCCTGGGTGTCGATGAACCACCGTTTGCGCCCTTGTTGCGTATGGTGGCGGCGCAGCTCAAAGTGCCGCTGGAAAGCTGGGATGAGTACGGGCAGCGCGAGCAAACCAGGCGGGAGCATCTGGTCGAGCTCCAAGCGATGTTCGGATTCAAGTCCTTCACCATGAGCGATTACAAACGAGAGGTGCATAAGCTGACCGAGTTGGCCTTGCAGACCGACAAGGGAATCGTGCTGGCCAGTGCGCTGGTCGAAAATCTCCGGCGGCAGAGCATCATCCTGCCTGTCATAAACGCCATCGAGCGCGCCAGCGCAGAAGCGATCACCCGCGCGAATCGGCACATTTACACCGCACTGACGGACCCCCTGTCGGCCGTCCACCGCCACCGCCTGGACGAGCTGCTCCAGCGCAAGGAGGGCAGCAAGGGAACCTGGCTGGCGTGGCTGCGCCAGTCGCCGGCCAAGCCGAACTCACGGCACATGCTTGAACACATCGAGCGCCTCAAGGCCTGGCAGGCGCTGGACCTGCCGCAGGGCATCGAGCGGCTGCTCCACCAGAACCGGCTGCTCAAGATCGCCCGCGAGGGCGGCCAGATGACGCCCGCCGACTTGGCCAGATTCGAGGTGCAGCGGCGCTATGCCACCCTGGTGGCGCTGGCCATCGAAGGCATGGCCACCGTCACCGATGAGATCATCGACCTGCACGACCGCATCATCGGCAAGCTGTTCAACGCGGCCAAGAACAAACACCAGCAGCAGTTCCAGGCCTCGGGCAAGGCGATCAACGACAAGGTGCGCCTGTACGGGCGCGTCGGCCAGGCGCTGCTCGAAGCCAAACAAAGCGGCGCCGATCCCTTCGCGGCCATCGAATCCGTCCTGTCCTGGGACGCGTTCACGGCCAGCGTCGGGGAAGCGCAAAAGCTCGCGCAGCCGGCGCAGTTCGATTTCCTGCACCGCATTGGCGAGAGCTATGCCACGCTGCGCCGTTATGCGCCTCAATTCCTGGAGGTTCTGAAACTGCGGGCGGCGCCGGCCGCCAAGGGCGTGCTCGACGCCATCGACGTGCTGCGCGGCATGAATGCCGACAACGCCCGCAAGGTGCCTGCCGGCGCGCCGACCGCGTTCGTCAAGCCGCGCTGGGCCAGGCTGGTTCTGACTGACGAGGGCATCGACCGGCGCTACTACGAGCTGTGCGCGCTGTCCGAACTCAAGAACGCATTGCGCTCGGGCGATGTCTGGGTGCAGGGCTCGCGCCAGTTCAAGGATTTCGAGGACTACCTGGTGCCCGCCGGGAAGTTCGCCGCGATGAAGCTGGCCAGCCAGCTGCCGCTGGCCGTTGACACCGATTGCGACCAGTACCTGCAGAGCCGCTTGTCGCTGCTGGAGCAGCAGCTTGCCAGAGTCAACCGCTTGGCCGGAGCCAATGAGCTGCCGGACGCCACCATTACCACCGCGTCGGGCCTGAAGGTCACGCCGCTGGACGCGGCGGTGCCTGATGCCGCCCAGGCCCTGATCGACCAGGCAGCAGCGCTGCTGCCGCGCGTCAAGATCACCGAGTTGCTCATGGAGGTCGATGAGTGGACGGGTTTCACCCGGCACTTCACGCACCTCAAGACCGGGGGCACCGCCCCGGACAAGGCCTTGCTGCTCACGACGATCCTGGCCGACGGGATCAACCTTGGATTGAGCAAAATGGCCGAGTCCTGTCCCGGCACGACCTACGCTAGGCTGTCCTGGCTGCAGGCCTGGCACATCCGGGACGAAACGTATTCATCGGCCCTGGGCGAACTCGTCAACGCGCAGCTGCGCCAACCATTTGCCGGGAACTGGGGCGACGGCACCACGTCCTCCTCGGATGGCCAGCGCTTCAAGGCGGGCGGCCGGGCCGAAAGCACCGGGCACATCAACCCGAAGTACGGCAGCGATCCGGGACGCACGCTCTACACGCACATCTCCGACCAGTACGCGCCTTTCAGCGCCAAGGTGATCAACGTCGGCGTGCGCGACTCCACCTATGTGCTCGACGGCCTGCTGTACCACGAGTCCGACCTGGCGGTCGAGGAGCATTACACCGACACGGCGGGCTTTACCGATCATGTGTTTGCACTCATGCAACTGCTGGGCTTTCGCTTCGCGCCGCGCATCCGGGACCTGGGCGACACCCGCCTGTTCATCCCCAAGGGCGATGCCAGCTATGACGCGCTTGGGCCGATGATCAGCAGCGACAGGCTGAACATCAAACATATTCGTGCCCACTGGGATGAGATTCTGCGGCTGGCCGCCTCGATCAAGCAGGGCACGGTGACGGCCTCGCTGATGCTCAGAAAGCTCGGCAGCTATCCGCGCCAGAACGGCCTGGCCGTTGCCCTGCGCGAACTCGGACGCATCGAGCGCACGCTGTTCATCCTTGACTGGCTGCAAAGCGTGGAGCTGCGCCGGCGCGTTCAGGTCGGGCTCAACAAGGGCGAGGCGCGCAACGCCCTGGCCAGGGCAGTGTTCTTCTACCGGCTGGGGGAAATCCGCGATCGCAGCTTTCAGCAGCAGCGCTACCGCGCCAGTGGCCTGAACCTCATCACGGCGGCCATCGTGCTCTGGAATACCGTGTATCTGGAGCGGGCCGTCAACGCATTGCGTGGTCATGCAAAGCCCGTGGACGATGCGCTGCTGCAATACCTGTCGCCACTGGGCTGGGAGCACATCAACCTGACGGGCGACTACCTGTGGAAAAGCAGTGGCAAAGTCGGCGCTGGCAAGTTCAGGCCACTGCGGCCAATGTCACCACCTTAACGTGCTTTATTTTCCGTTTCCTGAAGTGACCCCTTGATCCGTTTCCTGGCGCAGTTGCAGTCGGCTTACGACATTGACCCGCAAAAGACGGTGATTTCCGGCTTCAGCCAGGGCGGCATTCTCAGCGCCAGCGTGGCACTGAGCGCCCCGGAGTGCGTGGCTGGCTTTGGTGTCCTGTCCGGCCGCATCCTGCCCGAGCTTGAACCGCATCTGGCGGGCACAGAGCGTCTGGCCAAGCTGCGCGGCTTCATCGGTCATGGTGAATGCGACAGCAAGCTGCCGGTGACGTGGGCGCAACGCTCGGATCGGCTGCTCGACGAACTGGGTGTGGCTCACCTGACGCGCCTCTACCCCATCGATCACGAGATCAGCGCAGCCATGCAGGCCGACTTCCTGCAATGGCTCCAGGGCGTTACCAAAGCGCATTGATATGGAAAACGACATCCGGCTGCGTTATGGCAGCGCAAGACCTGGCGTTCTTGAGGACACACCCATCATGGTGCTGCATATCTGCGAAGAGCAAACCGCTGTTGCCACCGAAGACGGCAGCGAACCGCATTCGGTGCTGGTGCGGTTCATCGGGTCAAGAAGGACGGCGGTGGATTTTTTCAAGCACACGCCCTGCCTGCCTGGCAAGTATCGATCATGCCATGATGGCGGTTGAGGTGAGCCGTTTGCGTTCGATCACTGCGGCTGAATCTGGCTTTGCACGCAAAGCTCGCCCCATTAGCGAAAAATTGTCCCCAGGCCACACCACTGCAATTTTTTCCTTGACGCCATTATGGGTTCACCGAATGTTTACGAACATTTTTATGCAAATGGCCGCTGGCCGCGTGGTGCACGTGACGGACAAGACAGGCACAATACCGACCTTTTAAAACCAGCTGGAGCGCACGCATGTCGCAACTTCATTTTGTGAAACAAGGCCAAGGGCCCTTGGTGGTGCTGAGCCACGCCCTGGGTTGCGACCTGACCATGTGGGACGGCGTTGCCGCCGCGCTGCAGGATCGCTACACGGTACTGCGTTATGACCACCGAGGCCATGGCCGTTCCGCCGCTGCCGCTGGTGCTGGTGCTGGTGCTTACACCATTGACGACTTGGCCAACGACGCAGCCGACCTGATTCGGACGCAATCCACTGACCCCGTGCATTTCGTCGGCCTGTCCCTGGGCGGCATGACCGCCCAGGCGCTCGGCGCTCGCCATCCGCAATCGGTACGCAGCTTGAGCATTGCCAACTCGGCCAGCCATTACGACGATGCGGCCCGTGCCATGTGGCAAACCCGCATCGACACCGTGCTGGCCCAAGGCGTGGCGCCCATTGCCGAGGGCGCCATGCAGCGCTGGTTCACGCCGGAATTCCGCGCTGATGTCAACGGTGGCAGCGACCGCGTGGCCGCCTTGCGCGCAGTGCTTGAAGCGACTGCACCCGCGCCCTACGCCGCCGCCTGCACCGCAGTGGCAAATATCGACCTGGATGCCGGCAACGCCCGCATCACCTGCCCAACGCTGGTGATAGCCGGTAGCCGTGACGAAGCCACGCCGCCGGCCATGTCGCGGGCGATTGCCCAAGGCATTGCGGGCGCGCAGCTGCGCAGCCTGGACGCGGCGCATCTGAGCGCGGTCGAGCAGCCCGAGGCCTTTGCCCGACTGCTGCTTGATTTCTGGCAGGCCCTGTAATACCAATCCCGTGTCATGAGATAACCGAAGCCGAAGGCAGCACTGCCCAGCTGCGGGAGCACAAAGAGCGGATGGCGCCAGGGATTTGCGTGAAGGCATTCCAGGCGTCGCAGCAGGCGTCCACAATCTGCTCATACCCGTCGTAGCAGCGGTTGGCCAGGTGCCGGTCGCGCAGTTGCTGCCACACCTGCTCGGCCGGGTTGAGTTCGGGTGAGCCTGCGGGCAGCGGCAACAAGGAAACGTTCGGGAACTGCGGCAGCTTGGGCGTTGTATGCCATCCCGCCCGGTCCAGCACCAGCACGGCGTGGCGTCCCGCAGGCACCGCCTCGCTCAGGGCCTGCAGGTGATGGGCCATCGCCTCGGTATTGGCCTGCGGCATGACCAGACCGATGGCGCTATCCTGCCGTGGACAGACGGCGCCAAAGATGTACGCCGATTCGGACTGCTGCTGGCGCACCACCCGGGGGCGCGTGCCCTTGCGTGCCCACAGGCGCGTTTGCGTGCCGCGCTGGCCGATGCGCATTTCATCTTGAAACCAGATGTCCACCTGCTCAGGCGCAATGCCTTGCGGCAGCGTTGCCTCGACTTCCTGGACGAAGTTTTTTTTTGAATTCGGCTTGTGCCACCGGATCGGCGTAGGGACTGACGGCGCGCGCTGAAATCCATACCAGCCCCAGGCGTTTGAGCAAGTCATACACACCGTTCAGACTGTAGGCCACGCCAAACTGCCCGGCCAGCAACTGGCGTATGTCTTCACCCCGCACCCGCCCGCCGCCGCGTTCGCGCTGGAGTTGCTCGACCGCCTGGCGAAATGCCTCTTCTTGCTCTTTGGCAAGGCGCTGCGTGCTCCAGTCATGCGGCAGACCGGCCAGACGGGCCACGCCGCCGGCGCTAAACCATTGCACCCAGCGCATGACGGCGTGGCGGGTCACGCGCAATGCAGCCGCCACTTCGGTATAGCTCTTGCCGTCCTTGAGGTGCGCCAGCGCGATCAGGCGCAGTCGGCGGCGCCCATCCTTTTCTTTGTGGGCCAGACGGTCAAAGTCATAGGGCCGCAACTGATCAATGATGTGCTGAGATAACATTTTCGTAACCTCCTGCGAGAGCCAAGACTGCTCAGACTCCGATCCCTGGCTTTGGTTCTCTATATCTTGGGATTGGTATAAGACCCGCCCGCCGCCTCAGCGCAGAGGGGGCGTGAGCAACAGGGCCGCAAAGGCCCGCGCTGCCGCGCTGCGCGAGGCGCCACGCCGCCACAAGATACCCGCATGTCGCACCATTTGCGGCTCGGTCAGTGCGATGGTGTGCAGGTCCGGCGCCTGCCGCGCAGCGCGTTCGGGCACGATGCTCGCCAGGTCGCTGTGGCGGCACACGCCCAGCAAGGCTTCCACCGAATCCATTTCCACCCTGACCGTCGGCGCCACGTCGGCCTGACGCAGGCTGGCGTCAATGAGCCGGCGCGTGGCAAAGCTGCGCGGCAACAGCGCCAGCGGCATGCCCGCCAGCGTTTTCATGGCCAGGCTGCGTCGCCCTGCCAACGGATGCAAAGGTCCGACCACCAGCAGCATGCGCTCGTCGAACAGCGGCTCGGTCTCGATCTCCTCGTGTTCGGTCGGGTGAAAGGCAATGCCCAGGTCTAGTTCGCCGCGCAGCAGCAAAGCCTCGATCGAGCCGGCGCGCAAGTCGCGAACCTCGACCATCACGCCAGGGTGCGACTGAGTGAAGCTGGCCACGGTGGCGGGCACCACCGTGTTTAAAAAGGTGGGGAAGGCGCCCACCGTCAGCTTGCCGGACTGCAGCCCGCTCAGGTCGGCCAGCGCCATGCGGCCGGCCTCGATTTCTTTCAGGGCGCGGGTGGCATAGACGCGAAATTCGGCCCCGGCCTGCGACAGCTTCAGGCCGCGCCCGAGCCGGTTGAACAGGGCCACATCCAGTTCCTGCTCCAGCTGGCGCAGGCCGTGCGACAGCGTGGACTGGGTCACGAACAGGTTCTGCGCCGATTGCGTCAGGTGCTCGGTCTGGGCAATGTCGAGAAAGTAGCGGAGCTGGCGGATTTCCATGGTCGTATCGTACGTTGATTGTTTAAATCCATCGAACGATTTGTTCCAAATAAATCATTGAAAGCGGGAATGGTTTGCCCTTAATCTTCAGCTGTTTTCACTACCTAAGCAAGGGGGACATCAATGACCAGCCGTTTTCCGATTGAGCGCATCGAAGCGCGGATTCTGGATATTCCCACCATCCGCCCGCACAAACTGTCGTTTGGCTCGATCAGCCGCCAAAGCCCTGTCATTGTGCAGCTCTGGCTGGCCAATGGCGCCTGCGGTTTCGGCGAAGCCGCCACCATTGGCGGGCCGTCTTGGAACGAAGAGTCGCCCGAAAGCATCCAGCATGCCATCAACGCCTACCTCGCGCCTGCGCTGCTGGGCCAGGACGGCGCCTGCTTCGAAGCCGCGCTGAGCCGCATGGACAGCGCCTGCAAGGGCAACGCCTTTGCCAAGAGCGCGGTGGAAATGGCGCTGATCGATGCCGTGGCGCGCTCATTGAGTCTGCCGGCCTGGCAACTGCTGGGCGGCAAGCGCCACCAGAGCCTGCCGCTGGCCTGGACGCTGGCCAGCGGCGATGTGGCGCGCGACCTCGAAGAAGCCCAGTTGCGCCTGGAGCAAAAGCGCCACCGCATCTTCAAGATGAAGATCGGCGCCCGAAGCCCGGAACAAGATGTCGCCCATGTGTCGCAAATCGCGCGCGGCCTTGCCGGCCGGGCGACGCTGACAGTCGATATCAACCAGGCCTGGGACGGCAACACCGCGCGCCGTTACCTGCCGCAGCTGATTGATGCCGGCGTCACCCTGATCGAGCAGCCCGTGGCCAAGTGGAACCTGGAAGCGCTCAAGACATTGAGCGCCACGCTGGGCGACCGTGCCAGCATCATGGCCGATGAAACCGTCTGCACGCCGCAGGACGCCATGCTGCTGGCGCGCGCCCAGGCCTGCCATGTGTTCTCGCTCAAGGTGGCCAAGCACGGCGGCCTGCTGCGCACGCGCCAGGTGGCGGCCGTGGCTGATGCGGCCGACATCGGCTGGTACGGCGGCACCATGCTGGAGACCTCCATCGGCAGCGCCGCCTCCGCCCATGTGTTCGCCACGCTGGGCACGCAGCACCACGGCTGCGAGCTGTTCGGCCCGCAGTTGCTGGTGGATGACATCGTCACCGAACGCATGGAAATCCGCGACTTTGAGCTGCAGTTGCCCGACGGCCCCGGCTTTGGCGTCGAGGTGGACATGGCCCAGCTGAACCGCTTCGACCGCGCCCGCACCGGACTGACATCAGTCCATATCGACCTCGGCCAACGTGCCGCCACTATTTAAGGAACAACGACATGCTATTCCTGGTTCGTATGGATGTGAACATCCCACGCGATCTGCCCGCCGACGAGGCCAACGAGATCAAGGCTAGAGAAAAGGCCTATTCGCAAGACCTGCAGCGCGACGGCCGCTGGAAGAGCATCTGGCGCGTGGTCGGCGAATATGCCAACTACAGCATTTTCGATGTGTCGTCGAACGACGAGTTGCACCAGTTGCTGCAGGATTTGCCACTGTTCCCGTTCATGAAGATCGACGTGACACCGCTGGCAGCCCACCCCTCGGCCATTGCCTGAACTTGATACCGCATCGCACAACAAAATCACGGAGACACGCTTTGAAAACTCAACTGCTCACCCTGCTGGCCGCAGGCATCACCTTGGCCGCCGCGCCGGCTGCCCACGCGCAGGCTGCCGGCGGCGACTGGCCAGCCAAGCCGGTCCGCTGGGTGGTTCCCTTTCCACCGGGCGGCGCCATGGACGCGATTGCCCGCACGCTCGGCGAGAAGGCCGCCAAGGCGCTGGGCCAGCCTTTCGTCATAGAGAACAAGCCCGGCGCGGGCGGCAACATCGGTGCCGATTTTGTCGCCAAGGCGCCCGCCGACGGCTACACCATGATGATCACCTCCATCGGCATGGCGACCAACAAGCCGCTGTACGGCAAGCTCAGCTACGACCCGGTCAAGGACTTTGCCCCGGTGAGCCTGCTGGCCGTGGTGCCCAATGTGCTGGTCACCAACGCCACGCAGCCCGGCATCAAGACGGTCGCCGACGTGATTGCCGCAGCCAAAAAGGAGCCCGGCAAGCTGACCTATGCTTCGGCAGGCAACGGTACCTCGATTCATTTGGCGGGGGAAGTGTTCACTTCGCTGGCAAAAATCGACATGCTGCACGTCCCTTACAAGGGCAGCGGTCCGGCCGTGGCCGATTTGCTGGGCGGCCAGGTCAACTACATGTTTGACAGCATCACCTCGGCCCGGCCCCACATCCAGTCCGGCAAGCTGCGCGCGCTGGGCGTGACCACGGCCAAGCGCTCCAGCGCCATGCCCAGCGTGCCCACGCTGGCCGAAGCCGGTTTGCCCGGCTACGAAGTGTCGCCCTGGTTCGCGGTGTTTGTGCCGGCCGCCACGCCCAAACCGGTGATTGCCAAGCTGCGTGCCGCGCTGATCGACGCCATGAAGCAGCCCGACGTGCTGGCGCGCTTCGAAACCATCGGTGCCGAGCCCGTCGGTTCGACGCCCGACGAACTGGCCGCACACCTGGCGCGCGAATCGGCCCGCTGGAGCAAGCTGATCGCCGAGCGCGGCATCAAGCTGGACTGAGTGCGTCCGGCGCACAAATCCTTTCCCCTTTCCCTTCCCACCATAAAACCACCCTAAGGAGATCCCACCATGGCTGAACTCAACCAGGCCCAGTTGTTAGAACTGGTCAACACCAAGCAGATTGCTGCAGGCAATCCGCGCGCGCGCGCCTTGACCCAGCGCATCGTGACCGATCTGTTCAAGACGATTGACGAGATGGACGTCACGCCTGACGAGTTCTGGAAGGCCATGGACTGGCTGAGCCGCCTGGGCCAAAGCGGCCAGGTTGGCCTGATCACCGCTGGCCTGGGTTTTGACCGACTGATCGACATCCGCATGGATGAAGCCGACCAGAAGGCTGGCCGTGCAGCGGGTACGCCGCGCGCCATCGAAGGCCCGCTGTTCGTCGCCGGCGCGCCCACCACCCAGTGGGAAACCCGCGTGGACGAGGGCGAGCCCAAGGGTGAGATCTTTGTGATGGAAGGCCAGGTGCTGGACACCGACGGCCAGCCTGTGGCCAACGCCATGATGGATGTGTGGCACGCCAACGAAGTGGGCGGCTACTCGCACTTCTTCCCCGGCATGAAACCTTACGAGTTGCGCCGCCGCATCGAGACCGATGCGCAAGGCCACTACCGTTTCCGCAGCTTCCTGCCACCGGGCTACGGAATTCCGCCGAACAGCCCGACTTCCGAGCTGTTCGAAGCGCTGGGCCGGCACGGCAAGCGACCTGCCCACATCCACTTCCTGGTGGTGGCGCCTGGCCTGCGTACGCTGACCACGCAAATCAACATTCCGGGCGACACCTACATCGACGACGACTTTGCCTTTGCCACCCGCGACGGCCTGATCGTGGAGCTGGAAAAGAACGTTGCCCCCACTGGCTACGAGTCCCTGGGCATCACGGCGCCATTCACCCGTTCGCGCTTCAACTTCGTGATGCAAAAGGCTCTGAACGAAGACGAAACGTCGCCTGCCGCCCGCATGGCGCGTGTGACGGCGCAAGCCTGAAGTTCACACTTAGCTTAACGATGCACCAAAGCAATTTGAACGAGAGCTGAGGCAGGACTCTGCTTCAGCACCACGAACCAACTCATCCCTCGACGATTGATTGCATCAAACGCCTACTCCGGCGTACCCTTGATTTCGACAGCGAACAGGAGATCAACATGATTCAGATTCACCTAGACAATTCGGCAAATCTCAAGCGGCTTGAGGCCATGCTGGAGGATGATCCGGTCGAGCACCGCTATCGGCTGGACCGCGCCGCGTTCACCGACGAGCAGTTGTTTGATCTCGAGATGAAATACATCTATGAGGGCAACTGGGTCTACCTCGCACACGAGAGCCAGATTCCGAACATCAACGATTTCCTGACGGTTTTCATTGGCCGCCAGCCAGTCGTGATCACGCGCAGCAAGGACGGCAAGCTCAACGCGCTGGCCAACACCTGCACGCACCGCGGTGCGATCCTGTGCCGGCACAAGAAGGGCAACAAGTCCAGCTTCACCTGCCCTTTCCATGGCTGGACCTTCAACAACAGCGGCAAGCTGCTCAAGGTCAAGGACAACTCGCCCGACGCAGGCTACCCGCCGAGCTTCAACTGCGAGGGCAGCCACGACATGAAGAAGCTCGGCGCTTTCGAGAGCTACCGCGGCTTCCTGTTCGGCAGTGTCAACCCCGATGTGTTGCCCTTGAAAGAACACCTGGGCGAAGCGGCCAAGATCATCGACATGATCGTCGATCAGTCGCCCGAAGGCATCGAGGTGCTGCGCGGCGCGTCCACTTATACCTTTGACGGCAACTGGAAGCTGACCGCCGAGAACGGTGCCGATGGCTACCACGTTTCGTCGGTGCACTGGAACTACGCCGCGACGACAAACCGGCGCAGCGCCGACGGCAAGGTCGACACCGTCAAGGCGATGAACGCTGGCAAATGGGCGCAGATGGGGGGTGGCTCGTATTCGTTCAAGTACGGTCACATGGTGCTGTGGACCAACTGGTCAAACCCGGAAGACCGGCCGTTGTATTCCAAGCGCGCTGAATGGATCGAGAAGTTCGGCCAGGCACGGGCCGACTGGATGCTGAGCAAGTCGCGCAATCTGTGCCTCTACCCGAACGTCTACCTGATGGACCAGTTCAGCTCGCAGATCCGCATCGTCCGGCCGATCTCGGTCAACAAGAGCGAAATCACGATCTACTGCATCGCACCGAAGGGTGAGCCCGCCGAGGCGCGCGAGCGCCGCCTGCGCCAGTACGAAGATTTCTTCAATGCCACCGGCATGGCCACGCCAGACGATCTGGAAGAGTTCCGCTCCTGCCAGCAGGGCTACGCGGCGCGCGCGGTGAAGTGGAACGACCTGAGCCGCGGCGCAATGCACTGGGTCAAGGGCCCCGACGATACCGCCAACCTGATTGGCCTGAAGCCCGAGTTGAGCTGCATCAAGACCGAAGACGAAGGCCTGTACATCGGGCAGCATGAGTTCTGGCTCGAGACCATGAAAAAGGCCTACGTGGCCGAGCAATCCAGCGGAGGCCAATGATGCTGTCCTACGAAGCCATTCAAACCTTCCTGTACCAGGAAGCTCGCGCGCTTGACGAACAGCGCTGGGCCGACTGGCTGGCGTTTTACGCCGCCGATGTCGAGTTCTTCATGCCGTCCTGGGACGACGACAGCAAGCTCACCAACGACCCGACCAACGAGGTCTCGCTGATCTATTACCCCAGCCGGCAAGGGCTTGAGGATCGGGTCTTTCGCATCGAGACCGACCGCTCGAGTGCCACCACGCCCGATACCCGCACCGGCCACGCAATCACCAACCTTGAAGTGCTGTCGCAGGACGAGACCCGCTGCGAGCTGCACTTCAACTGGGTGACGCACAGCTTTCGCTACAACGTGGTGGATGTTTACTTCGGCAGCTCCGACTACACGCTCGACACCTCCGGAGCGAAGCCGCTGATCAAGCGCAAGTACATCGTTCTGAAGAACGACTACATCCATCACATGCTCGACATTTATCATATCTAGGCCGGCGGCCGAGTAAAGGAACAACATGTCTTACAACATCGCGCTGCAGTTCGAGGACGGGGTGACGCGGATCATTCCCTGCGAAGCCAATGAGCTCGTCGCCGACGCCGCCTACCGTGCCAAGATCAACATCCCGCTCGACTGCCGCGACGGCGCCTGCGGCACCTGCAAGTGCCATTGCGAGAGCGGCACGTTCACGATGGGCGACTACATCGAGGATGCGCTGGCCGACGACGAAGCCGCTCAAGGCTACGTGCTCACTTGCCAGATGAAGCCGACATCGGACTGCGTGGTCCGCATCCCTGCTTCGTCGGCGGCGTGCAAGACCGAAGTCAGCACCTATGCGGGCCGGATGGCCCGGATCGCACGCGACTCGTCGACCACGGTATCGTTCACGCTGCAGGCCGAGCGGCCGATTGCCTTTTTGCCTGGGCAGTACGTGAACCTGCTTGTGCCGGGCAGTAAGGAGACTCGCTCGTTCTCGTTCAGCTCGGCACCGAACCGTACCGAACTCGCGTTTCTGATCCGGGATGTGCCCAACGGCATGATGAGCACCTACATGCGCAGCAAGGCGCAGACGGACGACTTCATGATGTTCAGCGGCCCCTACGGCAGCTTTTACCTGCGCCCGGCGGTGCGGCCGATCCTGATGCTCGCCGGCGGCACTGGCCTGGCGCCGTTCCTGTCGATGCTGCTGTGGTTGAAGGACAACCCGACCGAGCAGCCGATTTTGCTGGGCTACGGCGTCAACAGCAACGAAGACCTGGTCGAGCTCGGTACCCTGGCCGAGTTGAAATCGGCCCTGCCGAATTTCAACTTCTTCACCTGCGTGGTGGATCGCGAAAGCGGCCATGCAAAGCTCGGCTATGTGACCGAACACTTGTCGCCAGGCGACCTGCGCGATGGCAACGTCGACGTGTACGTCTGCGGTCCGCCGCCGATGGTGGAAGGCGTGCGCAAGTGGATGGCGGGCGTGGGCGTCACGCCGAAGAACTTCCTGTTTGAGAAGTTCTCGTCGGCCAACGAGACAGCGGCGGTAGCAGCATGAGCCGCGTCGCGCGCTTCGCGGGCAAGGTGGTTATCGTCACCGGTGCCGCGCAAGGAATTGGACGCAGCGTGGCGCTGAGCGTCGCGGCCGAAGGCGGCACGGTGCTGGCGGTGGACCGCGCCGAAATCATCAACGAGGTGCTGGCCGAAATAACTGGCAGCGGCGGCAAGGCAGTTGCTTTCCAGGCCGACCTCGAAACCTTCGCCGGGGCACAAGCCATGGTGGCCGAGTGTCTGGCACGGTTCAACCGTGTCGACATCCTCATCAACAACGTCGGCGGCACCATCTGGGCCAAGCCTTTCGAGCATTACCAGGTGGACGAGATCGAGGCCGAAGTGCGCCGCTCGCTGTTCCCGACCCTGTGGTGCTGCCATGCGGCTTTGCCGCACATGCTGGCGCAGGCCAGCGGCGCGATTGTCAACGTGTCGTCGATTGCCACGCGCGGCGTCAACCGCGTGCCTTACGGTGCGGCCAAAGGCGGCGTCAATGCCCTGACGGCCTGCCTGGCGCTGGAAACGGCCGAGCGTGGCGTGCGTGTCAATGCGGTGGCCACGGGCGGCACCGAGGCGCCGCCGCGCCGCATTCCGCGCAACACCGCCGAGCAGACCGGGCAGGAAAAAGTCTGGTACCAGCAAATCGTCGATCAGACCATTGCTTCGAGCCTGATGAAGCGCTACGGCACGATTGACGAGCAGGTCAGCGCCATCCTGTTCCTCGCCTCCGACGAGGCGTCCTACATCACCGGCGTCACCCTACCGGTGGGCGGCGGCGACCTCGGCTGAGGCCATTTTTCGCCACTTTTTCCTCACCTCAAGCAGGACGCCAAGAATCCTCTCCTATCCATCAAAGCGAGACAACTACCATGCGACAAATTGACGTTCACCAGCTGTCCGACGAGGCCAGATTCAATGGCTTTCACGGCAAGGTGCTGTTGTGGTGCGCCCTGATCATCATCTTCGACGGCTATGACCTGGCGGTGGCCGGCATCGCGCTGCCGTCGATCATGAAGGAGATGGGGGTCACGGCCCAGAACGCCGGCTTCATGGTCAGCTCGGCCCTGTTCGGCATGATGTTCGGCGCCATTTTTCTGGGCACCATCGCCGACAAGATCGGCCGGCGCAAGGCCATCGCGATCTGCATCTTCCTGTTCAGCGTGTTCACCGCCGCAGCGGGCTTTACCCACGACCCGTATGCGTTCAGCGCGATGCGCTTCCTGGCGGGCCTGGGCATCGGCGGCGTCATGCCCAATGTCGTGGCGCAGATGACCGAGTATTCACCGAAGAAGATTCGCGCCACCATGGTCACGCTGATGTTCAGCGGCTATGCCGTGGGCGGCATGCTGGCCGCCTTGCTGGGCAAGGGCCTGATCGAAGCCTACGGCTGGTCGTCCGTTTTCCTGGCCGCCGGTTTGCCGGTGATCCTGATCCCGTTCATCCTGAAGTCGATGCCCGAGTCGATGCCCTTCCTGATCAAGGAAAACCGGCTCGAAGAACTGAAGAGCATCGTCTCGCAGATGTCGCCTGGCTACCGGCCCCAATCCGATGACCGCTTCGCGCTGCCCTCGGCCGACAAGGCCGAAGGCGCGCCCATCGGCAAGCTGTTCCAGGACGGCCGGGGATTCAGCACCGTGATGTTCTGGGTCACCTTCTTCATGTGCCTGTTCATGGTCTATGCCCTCAGCTCGTGGCTGACCAAGCTGATGGCGAGCGCCGGCTACAGCCTGGGTTCTGCGCTAACCTTCGTGCTGGTGCTCAACTTCGGCGCCATGATCGGCGCGGTCGGCGGCGGCTGGCTGGCCGACCGCTTCCACATCAAGTATGTGCTGGTGGGCATGTATGCGCTGGCGGCGGTGTCGATCACGCTGCTGGGCTACAAGGTGCCGACCGAGGTGCTGTTCCTGCTGGTCGGGCTGGCCGGTGCCTCGACGATTGGCACGCAGATCGTCACCTATGCTTATGCCGGCCAGTTCTACCCGATGGCGATTCGCTCGACCGGCATCGGCTGGGCGTCGGGCGTGGGCCGCAGCGGCGCCATCCTGGCGCCGATCGTGATCGGCACGCTGGTGGGTATGTCGCTGCCGCTGGAGCAGAACTTCATGGCCATTGCCATTCCCGCCGTGATCGCGATGATTGCCGCATCGATGATCAACCACCGCCGGTCCGCCTCGGCCAGCCACGAAAACGTGAGCGTGGTGGCGCCAGATCCGTTGCCCCGCAGTGCGGCTTCGGTGATGGCGAAGAAGTAAGCGCCCGATTCTTGCGAACCAAGGGATGCGACAAGCGGAGTCCCGACGCCGCGCCATGGCGCGCGGCTGCATCACGAAACGAAAAAACCTCCGTCGATGCATCCGGATATAGGTTTTTGCAGCGGTATTTCTGTTCGAAGGCAGCTTGATGAAAAAAGACTTTTCCCTGTCAGCCGTCACGGCTGGATTCCTGGCCGTGCTGATTTCCTATGCCGGTCCGCTGGTGATATTTTTCCAGGCCGCCCAAAGTGCCCATGTCTCCGCGGAAATGATGTCGTCCTGGGTGTGGGCCATTTCAATCGGGGCAGGCCTGTCTGGCATCTTGCTGAGCTGGTGGCTCAAGGTGCCAATCATCACGGCCTGGTCTGCACCGGGCACGGCCTTGCTGGTGACCTTGTTCCCCAGCATCTCGCTGGAGCAGGCCGTCGGGGCTTACCTGGTGTCTGCCGTGATTATTTTTGCGATCGGGGTTTCAGGCTATTTTGATAAATTGATGCACTACATTCCTAAAGGTATTGCCAGCGCCATGATGGCGGGAATTTTGTTCCAGTTTGGGGTGGGTGCGTTTCAATCGGTCAAATCGATGCCTCTCATCACCTTTTGCATGATCGGCATTTATTTGCTGTTCAGGCGCTTGTTGCCACGTTATTGCCTGGTCATTTTGCTGGTGACGAGTCTAGCCTTGGCTGTTGCCCTGGACATTGTGAGCCTGGCCAATGTGACGTGGACCCTGGCCAGTCCGGTGTTCATCACGCCCGAGTGGACCTGGGGCTCCACTTTGAGCCTGGCGCTGCCGCTGGTGCTGGTCAGCGTGACCGGGCAGTTCTTGCCGGGCATGGCGATTTTGCGCACTTCAGGGTATGACACACCAGCCCGCAGCATCATTGTCACGACCAGCCTCGCTTCAATGGGCGTGGCATTTTTTGGCGGCATCACGATTGTGATTGCGGCCATCACGGCGGCGCTATGCACGGGCAAGGACGCCCATGAAGACCCCCAGAAACGCTACGTGGCAGGCATTGCCAACGGTGTGTTTTACCTAGTGGGCGGCTGCTTTGCGGGCACCATCATATTGTTTTTTGCAGCGTTGCCCAAAGAGTTGATTGCTGTGCTGGCCGGACTGGCCTTGGTCGGAGCAATCGGGGGCAGTCTTTTTGGTGCAGTCTATGCCGATGATCACCGGGAGGCCTCGATCATCACCTTTTTGGCCACCGCCTCGGGCATGACGTTCTGGGGCTTGGGGTCGGCGTTCTGGGGCGTGGTCATTGGCGCGGTCGCCTATTTGCTGCTGCACAAGCCACTAGCTTCTTCAGCGCAGGCGCAGCCTTGATGATGGCCTATCGCAGAAGTTCCATGCTTTTTTCCTGCTGTAGTTCGCATGATGGGAGTGAAGCCGCAGAGAAATGCTGTTGGTGTCATATCGAACAAATAGCGAACCCTTTTTTTTCCATTTGAAACCCGTTTTTTAGGAGTTAATCAATGATCAATAAAATTGCCGCCTCTGTGGCCGAGGCCTTGGCAGATACGCCAGACGGCGCCACCGTCCTGATTGGCGGCTTCGGCACCGCCGGCATACCCAACGAACTCATTGACGGTCTGATCGAGCACGGCGCGCGGGATCTGACGGTGGTCAATAACAACGCCGGCAACGGCGACACCGGGCTGGCAGCGCTGCTCAAGGCCGGGCGCGTTCGCAAGATCATTTGCAGTTTCCCACGCCAGGCCGACAGCCATGTGTTCGACGCGCTGTACCGCAGCGGCCGGATCGAGCTCGAACTGGTGCCTCAGGGCAACCTGGCCGAGCGCCTGCGCGCCGCCGGCGCCGGTGTTGGCGCCTTTTTCACGCCCACCGGCTTTGGCACTGAACTGGCCAGGAATGCCGACGGCAGCGCCAAGGAAACCCGCGTCATCAACGGCAAGCCGTATGTGCTGGAATACCCGATCCATGGCGACGTGGCCTTGGTCAAGGCCGAAAGCGGCGACCGCTGGGGCAACCTGGTCTACCGCAAGGCGGCCCGCAATTTCGGTCCGGTGATGGCCACGGCGGCCAGGCACACGGTCGCGACGGTGCATGAGATCGTGGAGTTGGGCGCGCTCGACCCTGAAGCTATCGTGACGCCGGGCATCCATGTGTCCAGGATCGTCAAGATTGACCACGTTGCCACCGAAGCCGGTGGTTTCAAGCAAGCCGCCGCCTAAGCTGGAGAAATACCCATGAGCCACTACACCAAACGCACCAAAGACGAGCTGGCCAAGCGCGTCGCCCAAGACATCTTTGATGGCGCCTACGTCAACCTGGGCATCGGCATGCCGACGCTGGTCGCCAACCACATCCCGGCCGGGCGCGAGGTCATCCTGCACAGTGAAAACGGCATCCTCGGCATGGGACCGGCACCCGCCGAAGGCGAGGAAGACTACGACCTCATCAACGCCGGCAAGCAGCCCGTCACGCTGCTTGCGGGCGGCGCCTACTTTCACCACGCCGACAGCTTTGCGATGATGCGCGGCGGCCACCTTGACATCTGCGTGCTGGGCGCGTTCCAGGTATCAAGCACGGGTGATCTGGCCAACTGGAGCACCGGCGAGCCCGGCTCGATTCCGGCCGTGGGCGGCGCGATGGACCTGGCGATTGGCGCCAAGCAGACCTGGGTCATGATGGATTTGCTGACCAAAAAAGGCGAGAGCAAGGTGGTGACGCAGTGCAGCTATCCGCTCACCGGCATTGGCTGCGTCAAGCGCATCTACTCCGAACTGGCGACGCTCGAATGCACGCCGGACGGCCTCAGGCTCATCGACAAGGTCGATGGGCTGGCGCATGCCGAACTCGAAAAGCTGCTTGGCCTGCCGATTGCCGCCTGAGCTGGATCATCTTTTTCACCGTATCGACCTTACCCAAAGAGACAAGCTAATGACCCTCATGACCCAAGCCTTTATCTGCGACGCCATCCGCACCCCCTTCGGCCGCTACGGCGGCGCCCTCTCGAGCGTTCGCGCCGACGACCTGGGCGCCATTCCCATCAGGGCGCTGATGGCCCGCAACCCGAATGTGGACTGGCAGATGGTTGCCGACGTGATCTACGGCTGCGCCAACCAGGCCGGTGAAGACAACCGCAATGTGGCGCGCATGAGCGCTTTGCTGGCCGGGCTGCCGCTGGAAGTGCCCGGCGGCACGGTCAACCGCCTGTGCGGCTCGGGTTTGGATGCTTTGGGCACGGCCGCGCGCGCCATCAAGTCGGGCGAGGCTAGCCTGATGATCGCCGGCGGCGTCGAGAGCATGAGCCGCGCGCCGTTTGTCATGCCCAAGGCCGAGAGCGCCTTCAGCCGCAGCAATACGGTCTATGACACGACGATTGGCTGGCGCTTCGTCAACAAGCTGATGAAGGCGCAGTACGGCGTCGATTCGATGCCCGAGACCGCCGAGAACGTGGCGACTGACTACCGCATCAGCCGCCAGGACCAGGACCAGATGGCGCTGAGCAGCCAGCTCAGGGCCGTTGCAGCGCAACAGGCCGGTTTTTTTGACGCCGAAATCACGCCGGTCAGCATTGCCCAGAAAAAGGGCGAGGCTGTCGTGGTTGGCAAGGATGAGCATCCGCGCGCCACCTCGATGGATGTGCTGGCAAAACTCAAGCCCATCGTGCGTCCGGACGGCACCATCACCGCCGGCAACGCCAGCGGCGTGAACGACGGCGCCTGCGCGCTGCTGCTGGCCGATGAAGCGACTGCCGCCAAAAACGGCTTGACGCCCAGAGCCCGCGTCGTCGGCATGGCGACGGCCGGCGTGGCGCCGCGCATCATGGGCATCGGCCCGGCGCCGGCGACGCAAAAGGTGCTGGCGCTGACCGGCCTGACCATCGCCCAGATGGACGTGATCGAACTCAACGAGGCGTTTGCCGCGCAGGGCCTGGCCGTGCTGCGCATGCTGGGCTTGAGAGACGACGACGAGCGCGTCAACGCCTGGGGCGGCGCGATTGCGCTGGGCCATCCGCTGGGCGCCAGCGGCGCGCGCCTGGCCACCACGGCGGTCAACCGGCTGCACCAGAGCGGTGGGCGTTATGCGCTGTGCACCATGTGCATCGGCGTGGGCCAGGGCATTGCCGTCATTCTTGAGCGGATTTAATTTGTACAGTCCCACTGGTCGGCTACCAACCTCCGCGGCGCCTGGCCGGCTAGAGGATGCCAGAACCAGAGCGCGCCCACGCTGGGCGCACCAAACAAAACGGTGCGCTCGGGCGCCGTTCTTTCAAAGGCGGCTGGCTCAGACCAGAAAGCGTTGCGCCAGCAGCGCCCAGTAGGCCGCGCCCAGAGCCAGGTTGTCATCGTTGAAATCGTAAGCCGGGTTGTGCACCATGCAGGCGCCGGCGCTGTCACCATCGCCGTTGCCGATGAACAGGTAGCTGCCGGGCACGCGTTCGAGCATAAAGGAAAAGTCTTCGCTGCCGGGCAGGGCCGGACCCTGCAACGTCACCTGGTCCGTTCCGACCAGTTCCAGGGCTACCTCGCGGGCGAATGCGGTTTCCCCGGGCGTATTGACCAGCACCGCATAGCCGGGCCGCCAGTCGATCTGCGCCGTGATGCCAAAGCTTTCGGCCTGCGCGGTGATCAGCGTCTTGATGCGCTGCTCCAGCTTGCTGCGCACCTCGCGGTCCAGCGCACGCACGCTGATCTCCAGTTTCGCGGCTTGCGGGATCACGTTGTTGGCCTTGCCGGCGTGCAGGGCGCCCACGGTGACCACGGCCATCTGCAGCGGATCGATGTTGCGCGAGACGATGGTCTGCAGCGCCATGACAATGCTGGCGGCCGCCACGACGGGGTCAACCGCGCGGTGCGGCATGGCGCCATGGCCACCCACGCCGGTCAGCGTGACGCTGGCGTAGTCCGACGAGGCCATGGCCGCGCCTTCGCGCAGCACCAGCCGGCCCTGCGGCACGCCGGGCATGTTGTGCATCGCGAAGACCGCGTCGCAGGGGTATTTGTCGAACAGGCCGTCGTCCATCATCCGCAGCGCACCGCCGCCGCCTTCTTCGGCCGGCTGGAAGATCAGGTTCAGCGTGCCGCAAAAGTCCCCCTGCTGCGCAAGGTACTGCGCGGCTGCCAGCAGCATCGCCGTGTGGCCGTCGTGGCCGCAGGCGTGCATCACGCCCGCGTGGCAACTGGCGTGCGGCAGGCCGGTGGCTTCATGGATCGGCAACGCGTCCATGTCGGCGCGCAGCCCGAGCTGGCGCTTGCCGCTGCCGCGCACCAGCCGCCCCACCACGCCGGTGCCGCCCAGGCCGCGCTCGACCGCGTAGCCCCAGCTTTGCAGCTTTTCAGCCACCAGGGCCGAGGTGCGGTGCTCGTCGAACGCCAGTTCGGGGTGGCGGTGGATGTCGCGCCGCAGACCGATGAACGCATCGGCCTGCGCGTGAAGCTGTTCAAGAAGCGTGTGCATGGGCCGGGCTCACTGGGGTTGCAGGTTGATCGACTTGGCAATGGTGCGGTAGCGCGATGTCTCGGCCTCGAAGAACTTTGCCGACTCAGCCAGCGACATCGGTGGCGATGCCAGTTGCGTCTGCGCGGCCAGCTGCGAGCGCACCGAAGGGTCCTGCAGTGTCGCGCCTATCGCCTTGTGAAGCCGCTGAACCACGTTTTCAGGCGTGTTTTTCGCCACCATCAGGCCGCTCCAGATCTTGTACGAGAAATTCTTCAACTCCTTGCCTTCGCTGGCGGTTGGCACATTCTTGAGCAGCTCGGACCGCTGCCCGCCGAGCTGGCCGATCACCTTGAGCCGCCCCTGCTCGGCCAGCGCGCCCATGCCGGCGCTGTACACCAACACGGCGAAATCGACCTGCCCGCCGCCGATGTCCTGCAGCAAGGGCGCATTGCCCTTGTACGGTGCATGCGTCAGCGTGATGCCCGCGATCTGCTGCACGTTTTCAAGGATCAGGTGGTACAGCGAGCCAATGCCTACGCTGCCGTAGGTCAGCGGCTTGTCGCCCGACTTGCGCGCCAGCGCGATCAATTCATCGACATTGCTGACCGGCAGGTCCTTGCGCACGACGAACACCATCACCGCCTCGGCCACCGGATGCACCAGGCGGAAGTCTTCGGCCTTGAATTTGACGGCCGCATTGGCCAGCGCCGACAAGATCACCTCGTTAGGTGAACCCTGGAACAGGTAGTGGCCGTCGGCGGGCGCCGCCAGCACTTTTTGCGCTGCCAGCGCCCCGGCCACGCCGCCCAGGTTTTCCACCAAGACCGGCTGGCCGAGTTCCCTGGCAAGCGGCACGGTGAAGATGCGGGCAATCGAGTCCGACGGGCCGCCGGCCGGGTAGGGCACCATCAGGTTGACCGGCTTGCTCGGGTAAGTCTGGGCGAGGGCGCCTCCGGTGGCCAGCAACAGGCCTGCCAGCAGGGCACTGAATGTCTTGAATGCGTTCATGGGATGTCTCCTTGGAATGAGTGCGCAGGGATGCACTTCAAGGATGCTAGACAGTCCGAATTAATGTGTCCAATGCATTATTTTTGTGATTACTATTCATATTACTCATTCAATGCAGGAATCATGAACCTCCGACATCTGGAACACCTGCTGGCCGTGGCCGACACCGGCTCTTTCAGCCGCGCCGCCGAGCAGCAGCACCTCACGCAGTCGGCCCTGAGCCGCAGCATTCAGACCCTGGAGGACGACTTGGGCGCGCGCCTGATCGACCGCGTGGGCAAGCGCAACGAGCTCACGCCGCTGGGCCAGGCCGTGGCGCTGCGCGCCCGGCGCATGGTGCTGGAGGCGGCCGAGTTGCGCCGCAGCGCCGCGCTGCTCAAGCAAGGCGACCTGGGCGCCATCCGCATCGGCCTGGGTTCGGGGCCGGGCGTGATGCTGATGACGCCGTTCCTGCTCCACATGGCCCGGCACCATCCCGGGGTGCAGGTCAGCATGTCGCCGGGCGCAACGGAGCTGCAGCTGATGCAGCTACGCCAGCGCACGCTTGACGCGCTGGTGATCGACATTCGCCGCATCGCGCCAGCGCCCGATCTGGCCATCGAGCCGCTGGCCGAGCTGCGCGCCGGCTTTGTCTGCCGCAGCGGTCATCCCTTGCTACAGCCCGGCAGGCCGGTGTCTTTTGACGACATGCTGCGCTACCCGCTGGCCTCTACGCCGCTGAGCGCGGAAGTCGCGCATATGCTGGTCAACCTCTTCGGGCCGCGGGCTGATCCGCAGCAAGCGGTGAGCCTGCGCTGCGACGACATCATCAGCCTGATCGAAGCGGTCAAAGCCTCGGACGCCATCTACCTCGGCATCCTGGCCGCCGCGCGCACCGGCATCGAGGCGGGACAGCTCGCCGAACTGGTGACTACCCCCCAGCTGACCAGCGGCGCGCGCTTTGCGTTCATCACGCTGGCCGGGCGCACCGAAGCGCCGTCGATGGGTTTGTTTCGCCAGTTTGTGGCTGAGCGGCTGCGCGACTGAGGCGCGGCAGGCACGTATTTTGTCCGGCCGTCGCCCGTATCCCGTATCCCGTATCCCATGCTAGAGTCCGGGCTCAATCAAGAGAGTGGTGTTATGCGATTGATGCACACCATCTTGGCATGCAACTCCCTGGATAGTGCCCCGGCACATCATTCCACGCAAAAATGGTACTCGTCGCGTGCTTAACCGGGTCCATACGTGCAAGAAATTCGTACGCAGCATCGTCTCCAATGGACAGGATAGCCTACCAGTGTGACCCTCGGAGTAATACGCCCTGCTAAGCGCGACCAGCTTAGCCCAGGGAACAAGGCGCTCCATCTGCTCCAAAAACTCGCGCTTTCGAGTCTTTTGGTGTTCAGGTTTCAGCTCAATACTGGTTTATTCCATGGATCGAAAGGATGCCACAACGCCCTTACGACTTTCAGGCAACGGATGGAGTTTTGCAGAGTGCCCTTAGCAGGACGCTGAAATACCTCGAAGCGAAGTCTGCTGATTTTCTGCCCGCTCGATAATCTGAGGCAGCCCTTTTCACCCGATAGAAGTCAAACCAAATCTCATGCGCGGAGCCGATACCTTCACCGAAAGCCCGTTCACGCTGCATCGCCTGGAAGACTTTGTCCCGGGCAACCATCCGCTGCGCCCGATACGCCAGATGGTCAACGAGGCACTGGTGAAAATGGATGCGCTGTTTGCCGGAATGTACGAGGCGAGCATCTTGGGCGGGTGGCCCAGCATCGCGCCCGAGAAACTGCTGCGCGCCATGCTTTTGCAGGTGTTCTACAGCATCCGTTCGGAGCGCCAACTCATGGAGCAAGTCCAGTACAACCTTTTGTACCGCTGGTTCATCGGCCTGGCGATGGAAGATGCGGTGTGGGTGCCCACGGTGTTCACGAAAAACCGCGAGCGCTTGCTTGAGCATAATGCAGTGATTGAACTGTTCAACCATGTGCTGCAAAGCGCCGACGAGCACGGCTGGCTCTCGGGCGAGCACTTCAGCGTGGACGGCACGCTTATTCAGGCCTGGGCGAGCCACAAGAGCTTTGTGCGCAAGGACGGCAGCGACGGCGACCAGGGAGGCGGCAGCTTCAAGGGACAGACGCGCTCGAACGAGACGCACGAGTCAAGCACCGATGCCGACGCCAGGCTGTACCGCAAGGGCAAGACGGGCAGCGAGTTGCGCTTCATGGGCCACACGCTGAGTGATAACCGCCACGGGTTGATTGCCAGCGCCATGGTGACCCGGGCAGACGGCTACGCCGAGCGCGAAGCGGCGGAAGTCATGATTGACGATGCCCGGCAAGCCCTGCCGGATGCGCAAACCGCAATCACGCTGGGCGCGGACAAGGGGTATGACGCGCAGGAGTTCATCGAAGCGTGCCTGTCGATGGGCGTTGTGCCCCATGTGGCGCAGAACACTTCAGGGCGGCGCTCGGCGGTGCCCGATGCAATTGCCTAAAGCGAAGGTTATGCGGTCTCGCAGCAAAAGAGAAAGCTCATCGAGCAGGGGTTTGGCTGGGCTAAAACCGTGGGCCAGATTCGCCAGGTGATGGTGCGCGGGCTTGAGCGCGTGGACCAGATGTTTGTGCTGACGATGGCCGCGTACAACTTGACGCGCATGCGCACGTTGGGACAAATCCGTCTGCAGGGGCAATAAGTGGATAAAAAAGGCGATAAGGACCGTTCAAGTCGCCAGCTGCAACGTCAAAAGGCACTGTGATATTTCAAATATGAAAAATAATCGCAAAAACAAACCACTTCGAGCCAGTTGCTGCGCTGGCGCAGTCAGTATTTCAGCCTGTTAGCGCAGCCCTATCGGATTGGCGCTACGTGCTTTCCTGCACCTGCAGGCGCATTGCTTTTACACCGGCATCAGCTGGTTTGCAGCGAAAACCCAAATCATTCGCGATGCCGATCGTGCCTACATCGCTCGGCCCCAGTACGACTTGGTTCGAACTGCGTAACTTATAACCAATACAAATTTTGTGATACTGCCCAACTACGGCACTACCCCCATCATCTTCAGCAGCCCGACAACCAGCGGCATCAGCAGCGCCGTGGCGATGCCGTTCAAGCCCATTGCCAGCGCTGCAAACGCGCCGGCGGTTTCATGCACCTGCAGCGCGCGTGCGGTGCCGATGGCGTGAGCCGTGATGCCGACGGCAAAGCCGCGCACGGCCGGGTCGTCGATGCGCAGCGCGTTGAGCAACGGCCGGGCCATGATCGTGCCGGTAATGCCGGTCACGGCGACGGCGGCGGCGGCCAGTGATGGCAGCCCGCCCAAGCGTTCGGCCACCGCCATGGCAATCGGCATCGTGGCGGACTTGGGCGCCAGCGACATCAGCGTTTCCAGCGAACCGCCCAGCGCCCAGGCAATCAGCGTCGCCGACAAAATCGCCGCCACCGAGCCGGCCAGCAGCGCCACGCCGACCGGCAGCCAGATCTGCTTGAGCCGCTCCAGCTGGCCATACAGCGGAATGGCCAGCGCCACCGTGGCCGGACCGATCAGGAAGTGGATGAACTTGGCGCCCTCGAAATAGGTCGGATACGGTGTGCCCGACAGCATCAGGATGCCGATGAGGCTGCTCACCGCCGTCAGCACGGGAATCAAAAAAGGGCTGGCGCCGCTGCGCCGGTACAGCCACACCGCTGCCAGGTAAACCAGCAGCGTGAGCGTGAGCCACAGCAGCGGCGATTTGGCCAGGAACACCCAGATACCGGACAGGCTGGAGATCATGGCGTTTGCTTTTTCTGCAGCCTGAGCATCCAGCGCAAGGTGAACGCGGTCACGACCAGCGTCACCGCCGCGCCCCCGACGCAGGCCGCCAGGAACGGCTGCCATTCCGACGCGACCCGGCCAAAATGCATCATCACGCCGGTGACCGCCGGAATGAACAGCAGCATCATGTGCTGCAGCAAGGTGCCGGTGGTGCGGCTGAGCGCGTCGGGCACGCGGCCGTACAACAGCAGCGCCACGAACAGCAGCAGCATGCCGACCAGCGGACCGGGCAGCGGCAAGCCCAGCGCCTGGACGGCAACTTCACCGATCAGCTGAAAAACGAAAAGGGTGGCAATGGCGTAAATCATGGTCGGGATGTGAAAAACCGGGAAAATCGAGCGTAGCGTAATTCAAGGACTGATAAAGCTGGCGCAACGGGATTCGGCAAGGCATTCGCCACAAACCGTGCGCGCCCGCTACAAACCCAGTCAGCGCCCACGCCATAAGCGCCCTGCCCTGCTCGGCCAGGCAAACATTGAAATGAAGGTGGTCAGCTGCAAGCAGATGGAATCATTGCACTCTTTCTTGGGCAACCGTTTGCAAGGCAACGCCGGGCTCTATTTCATGAGCAGGCAACTATCGTAGCTGCTACAGATCACCTGGTTAAGCATCAGCCAGGGCTAAAAAAACCGAATCAGATGAAAACTTCACTGACTTTGGTCGCTTCAAAGAACTCTGATGTAATTCAGAAACAAGTCAAAAAATCAGTACAGATGCCATCGATTACGGCCATCTGTATCAATTAATCATCTGCCGGTTTTCTCGCAGACCGGCCCTGGACGCTGCACGGTCCTGCAACGAGAACAACCATGAAGCGCTATGAAGCACTGGCCAGCGAAATTGCCACTTCCATCCAGACCGGCGTCTTGCGCTGCGGTGACCGCCTGCCGTCGGTGCGGCAAGCCAGCGCCAGCCGTGGTGTCAGTCCGTCCACCGTGTTCGAGGCTTATTACCTGCTGGAAGCCAAAGGCCTGGTGCGGGCGCGCGAACGCTCGGGCTACTACGTGGCGCCAGGCGTTCGCCAGTTTCCGCCCGAGCCTGACATGGTGTCAAAGCCGCCCGACGAAGCCGTCGCGCTGAACGTGAGCGAACTGGTGTCATATAGTGCAGCTTGCAGCACAGTGTCGATTTTGTAAGCAGCGCACCCCGACAAAACAAGCGCCTCAGACCTTCAGCTTCCAGCCAGTGTGAAAAATCCACCACACGGCAGCCATGCACAGCAGCAAAAACCCGGCGATGGCGCCAATGCTGATGCCGACATGCACATCGGCAACACCATAAAAACTCCAGCGAAAGCCGCTGATCAAATACACCACTGGGTTGAACAAGGTGATACGTTGCCACACCGGCGGCAACATGTTGATTGAGTAGAACGCACCTCCCAGAAAAGTGAGCGGTGTGATGACCATCAACGGGATGACTTGCAGTTTCTGAAAGTCATCCGCCCATAGTCCGACGATGAAGCCGAACAGGCTGAAAGTCACCGCGGTCAGTAGCAAAAAGCACAGCATCCAATACGGGTGCACGATCTCGTACGGCACGAACAGGCGCGAGGTCGCCAGGATCAACAGGCCCAGCAGTACCGACTTGCTGGCTGCCGCGCCAACGTAGCCAATCACCACTTCCACAAATGACACCGGCGCTGACAGCAGTTCGTAAATCGTGCCCGACCATTTGGGCATGTAGATGCCAAACGAAGCGTTGGAAATGCTCTCGTTGAGCAGCGACAGCATGATCATCCCTGGAATGATGAAGGCGCCGTAGCTCACGCCGTCGATCTCGCCCATGCGCGAGCCGATGGCCGCGCCGAAGACCACGAAGTAAAGCGACGTTGAAAGCACCGGCGAAACGATCGATTGCGTCAACGTGCGAAAGGTGCGCGCCATCTCGAAGCGGTAAATGGCGCGCACGGCGTGCCAGTTCATGCGGCCTCCTTTTGCGGCGGCGTGGCCGACGGGCCGGCATGGACGAGGCTGACAAATATCTCTTCGAGCGAACGCTCGCTCGAGTGCAGGTCCTTGAAGTCAATGCCAAGTTCGCCCAGCTGCTTGAGCAGCGCTGCAATGCCGGTTTCCTCAGTCTGTGCATCGAAGGAATACACCAGCGCGTGGCCGCCCTGAGCAAGCTCCAGAGACAAGCCGGCCAGCGCCGGCGGCATCTGATGCAGTGACGTTTGCAGCTGCAGCGTCAGTTGCTTTTTACCAAGCTTGCGCATCAGCACCGCCTTGTCCTCCACCAGAATCAGCTCGCCCTTGCGGATGATGCCAATGCGGTCGGCCATCTGCTCGGCCTCCTCGATGTAGTGCGTGGTCAGGATAATGGTGACGCCGCTGGTGCGCAGCTCGCGCACCATGTCCCACATGTCGCGCCGCAGCTCTACATCGACGCCGGCAGTAGGTTCGTCGAGAAACAGGATCTGCGGTTCGTGCGACAGCGCCTTAGCGATCAACACCCGGCGCTTCATGCCGCCCGAGAGCGTCATGATTTTGCTGTCCTTTTTGTCCCACAGCGAGAGTTGCCTCAGCACTTTTTCCAGGTAGGCAGGGTTGTCCGGCTTGCCGAACAGGCCCCGGCTAAAGCTGACCGTACTCCATACTGTTTCGAAGGCGTCAGTGGAAAGCTCCTGAGGCACCAGACCGATCTTGGCGCGTGCTGCCCGAAAATCAAGGACGATGTCATGACCGTCGGCCGTCACGCTGCCAGATCCGGGCGTCACGATGCCGCAAATGATATTGATCAAGGTGGTTTTGCCGGCACCATTGGGGCCCAGCAAGGCGAAGATTTCCCCACGCTGGATGTCGAGGTCAATTGACTTGAGCGCCTCAAAGCCCGAGGCGTAGGTTTTGCTCAGTTGTTTGATAGAGATGATGGGCTGCAAGGGTGTCCTTTGATCAGAGTTCGTCGATAGCAGAGGTACACGCTGAAGCGTCGCCAACGCAAGGCTTGGAGATGGCCGGCATAGTTTAAGGGAGGGCACACAAGGCGCTCGGGCGGTGCGTTTGACGACAAGGCTGACACGGTTTTGTAAGCTTGCGACGAACCGTGTTAAATCAGGGCAGTTGAGTGAGATCGTTCATTCACATAAAACTGTTGCCAGCATGGTGAGTGTGTTGGCGCCAATGTGGATTTGATCCAGGCTGCCGATTTCACCTGACCCATGCCAAGCCAGCCAGATCCCGCGCTGAGCCTGGGTTTTTCGGGTGTACGGATGGATCAGCGGTTTCCGGCAGCCTGGATCAATTTGGTATCGGCACCAACACCCTTCATCGGATGCTGATCATTTCCCTGTGCTGTACTCAAGGCCTTTTGGGAGAAAGATTATGCAGAGAACCGCTTTAGTGGTTGGCGCCAGCGGCATCGGCGGCAGCAGCGTCGCACGCGAACTGCTGGCCAACGGATGGATCGTCCATGGGCTGGCACGTCGGCCAAACGATGAAGTGCCTGGCTTGCGCCCCATCGCCGCTAATCTGCTCGAGCCGGCCAGCCTGGCAACGGCGCTGGCCAACGTGGCACCGACCCATGTGTTTATCACGACCTGGATGCGCAAGGCGACGGAGGCCCAGAACATTGAGGTCAACTCCGCGATGGTGCGCCATGTGCTGGCCGCGCTGGCACCGAAAAAAACGCTGCGGCATGTGGCGCTGGTCACCGGTTTGAAGCATTACCTGGGTCCGTTCGATGCGTATGCCACATCCGGCACGCTGCCTGACACGCCGCTGCGCGAAACCCAGCCGCGGTTACCCATCGAGAATTTTTATTACGCGCAGGAAGACGAAGTCTATGCTGCAGCTGAGCAGGGTCGTTTTACCTGGAGCATTCACCGCCCCCACACGGTGATTGGCAAGGCTGTCGGCAATGCGATGAACCTGGGCACCACGCTCGCCGTCTATGCCTCGATCTGCAAGCAAAGCGGACGCCCGTTCCAGTTTCCAGGCTCGCAGGCGCAATGGAACGGCCTGTCTGACGTCACGGACGCACGCATGCTGGCCAAGCAGCTGGTCTGGGCGGCCGACACGGATGCAGCGCGCAACGAGGCGTTCAATATCGTCAATGGCGACTTGTTTCGCTGGAGCTGGCTATGGGGCCGGCTTGCGGACTGGTTTGGCGTGCAGGCGGCAGGTTTTACCGGCACTACTCAACCGCTTGAAGTGATCATGGCCAGTGATCATGCGCTGTGGCGCCAGATGGCGCAGCAGCACGGCCTTGCCGAAGCGTCGCTGGAGCGCCTGGCCTCGCCCTGGCACACCGATCTTGACCTGGGCCGTCCGCTGGAGGTGATGACCGACATGGCCAAAAGCCGCAAGCTGGGCTTTGCGGCTTACCAGGCAACAGAAGAATCGTTTTTTGATTTGTTTGCCCAATTGCGCGCTGAGCGGCTCATTCCTTGAGGCTGTAACGGCTGCAGGGTCACAGCCATGCGGGTGGGCTGACAAGGTGTAGACGAAAGCAATCCAACTGAAGATTGACTGCACCCTGGAAATCTCCAAACAGACTTGCAATCTTTCGAGCCCATGAACGACGAGAAAGCATCTGCCCCGGCGGTTTTCTCGATACCCTACCCGATGATAAGTGTCAAAACCTGAGGCCATGCAATAGTCAGGCTCTGCTGGTACAGCGTTGACTCATAAGTCAAATAAAGGACTTCCTCACCCGGAGTCCTTGATCTTTTACTGGCTCCAAGTGTTTCGTTTACCGGTCGAATCCACGGACCGGTAATTTTGCAGATTCATACGACCATGGGCGTCGCCGCACCGTCCATGCTCAGAATGGCACCTGTGACGTAGCTGGCGCAGGGCGATGCCAGGAACAAGACGGCGTTGGCGATTTCCTCCGGCTGTGCCAGCCTTCCCAGGGGGACATTGCGGGTAGCCCGGCTCAAAGCCTCCTCGACCGTGATCTGCTCCAGTCTGGCCAAGGCCTGCAGTCCGGACTGCAAGCGATCGGTCACGGTGGCGCCAGGATTCACGGCATTGATTCGAACCCCCCGGGAACCGTAAGCAGCCGCCAGGCCGGAACTGATCAGCATCAGCGCGGCATTCGCTGCGCCCCCGGGCAAATGAATGGGGCTTGCCACTTTCCCCCCTGCCCCGACAACGTTCACGATGGCGCCACGACCTCGTTGCCCCATTTTCTTGATCACGAGATCAATCATGTGCACATAGGTGAAAAACTTCGCGTTCATCGCGTCATGCCAGGCTTGGGCATTCAGTTCGTCAGGCGACGTGCGGCGCGCCGCTCCGGCGCAATTGACCAGCACGTCGACATCACCATGCAGCCGCTCAGCCTGGACAAGCGCCTGGCCGGCTTGCCCGGCGACTTGAAGATCTGCGGCAAATAGCCCGATGCGCCCTTGTGCGCCGGGATACTCGCGAATCAGTTGCTGCTTGGCCAGGTCCAGGTTGGCCTGGCTTCGCGACACCAGGCTGACCCTGGCGCCCTCTCTCAAAAAGCCTTGGGCACAAGCCAGGCCGATGCCCTTGCTGCCCCCGGTGATGAGAATATGCTGCTGCGTCAGTTGCAAGTCCATGGGCTGCCTTTGCGTTCGGAGTGTGGTTTATTCGATCCGGATGCTGGCAGACTTGACCACCTGTCCGTAGCGAGCCAGATCGCGCTTGATTTCGCTGTTGAATTGCTCTGCACTTCCGGGAGTTGCTTCAATTCCCATCAAGCGCAGCTTTTCCCGAACTGTAGCGTCATTCAAGATCGCATTGAGTTCGGCGTTGAGGCGGGTCACGATGGCCGAGGGTGTCTTGGCAGGGGCCAATATTCCGACCCATGAGTTGACAACGAAGTCAGGCACGCCGCTTTCCACAAACGTGGGGACATCCGGCAGCGCGGTGGCACGCTGGGCGCTGGAAACCGCAATGGCACGCAGCTTTCCTGATTTGACATGGCCGTAGGCACCGGCAACGGCCGTTATAGCCGGTCGCAGCGCATGGCCAGCTTCAACGTCCGTTGACCGTATCCAGTGACTTTTTCAACTAAAGTCATCAGTCGCTCTCACGGCAACTGGGCCATGCGCGATCGTTGATGTACGACTTGCTGACTTTACGAAACAATCTCCTTGATGCCACTTACCCCCTCCCTCTGGAGCCCGCTGCGCCAGCCCGCCTTTCGCGGCCTGTGGCTGTGCGGCGGCGTTTTCTTCATCGGCAACGGCATGCAGTCGATGGCCGCTGCCTGGCTCATGGTCGAGCTCACCGGCTCGTCCTTTCTGGCCGCGCTGGTGCAGACCGCAGTCTTCCTGCCCATGTTCCTGCTGGCGCTGCCCGCGGGCGTGCTGGCCGACACCACCGATCGGCGGCGCCTGATCTCGGGCGCGCTGCTGGCGCAAGTGGCCGCCTGTGCGCTGCTGGCTGGGGTGGCGCTGGGCGGCTGGGCCGGGCCGGCATCGGTCCTTTTTCTGGTGTTTGTGTGCGGCTGCTGCACGGCAGTCCTGACGCCGGCCTGGAACTCGTCGGTGGTGGACCCGGTGCCCCGCGAAGAATGGCCGCAGGCCATTACCGCTGTCAGCATTGCCTACAACGCGGCGCGCGCCATCGGCCCGACGCTGGCCGGTTTGCTGTTTGCCCGCCTGGGCGCGGGCTGGGTGTTTGCCGCTGCGGTCTTCACGACGCTGGTGATGTGGGAGTCGATCCGCCGCTGGCCGCCCCGCGCGCACCCGCCCTCGCGCCTGCCGGCCGAGCGTCTGTGGGGCGGCACGCTCAGCGGCCTGCGTTTTGCCTGGCACTCGCGCATGATCCTGGCGCAGCTGGTGCGGGCCATGGCCTACAGTGCAGCGGGCTCGGCACTGTGGGCGCTGCTGCCGGTGATTGCGCAGCGCCAGCTGGGCAGCGGCGCGCAAGGCTTTGGCCTGTTGATGGGGTGCCTGGGGCTGGGCGCGATCGCCGCTGCGCTGGTGATTGGCCGGCTGCGCGCGCGTTTCGGCCTGGACGCCGTCGTGGGCGCGAGCTGCGTGGCGTTTTCCGCCGTCATGCTGCTTGCTGCCTGGGTCCGTGTGCCGCTGCTGGTCTATGGCGCCATGGCGCTGGGCGGCGCGGCGTGGATGGCGGCGATGTCCACCTTCAACACCGCCACGCAGGCGAGCGCGCCGCCCTGGGTGCGTTCGCGCGCGGTGGCGCTGCATATCGTGGCCTCGCTGGGCTCCTTTGCCATTGGCTCGGCGTTCTGGGGGGCCGTGTCCGACATCGCAGGGCTGAGCATGGCCCTTAGCGCGGCCGGCCTGCTGATGGCCGCCGGCTTGCTGCTGGCGCGCCCGTTTGCGCTGCGCGTGGGAGCGGCCCCGGAAGTGACGCAGGGCACGCCCTGGCAAGAGTTGTTCGTGCAGGCCGAGCCCAGTCTTGAAGCCGGCCCCGTCGCGGTGGAGGTGGCCTACCGCATCCGCGCCGGAGAGGATCGCGCCTTTCTCGACACCATCGGCCGCATGAAGGCGCCGCGCCGGCGCGATGGCGCCACGTTCTGGCGCGTGTACAAGGACCTGGGCGAGGAGTTCCGGTATGTCGAGCGCTTCATCGTGACCTCCTGGGCCGACTACCTGCACCAGCGCGCCCGCGCCACCGTGGCCGATCACACGCTGGAGGCCGAGGTGCGCGCCTTTTTGGCACCGGGTGAAAGCGCGCGCATGTCGCATTACATTGCCGAGCGATGAGCCGACGCCTCGGCAGGCGCCGTGACGCTGGGCTGCAGCGTCACTGCCGATTGACGTTCAAGCGGACTCGACGGCTAGATGATTTTCAAAACCAGCCAGCATCCATGGGGTTTGCCCTATCTACCGAGAGTTCAAAAACACACATAAGCTGTTACAGCGATCAACGAATATTGACAATTCGTCAACCTGCAACGAGAGTCCAAAGTGAACGAAACACTAAAAGTTCGAACTGCTGAAAAGCGCGCCGCTGCAATATCACGCGTATCTCAGGCCATGATGGCTCTTGCGCGTCGTGAACCAAACGCAAGACAAGCGTTGGACGCTGCCACTCGCGATTTGAATGCATTCACCCGTGAGCTAACACAGATTGGGCTTGTGTCAGCTCGCTCCCATCCCGGTTAGGTTTTTAATGGGAATTCGCCTTGCCAGGCTGATGAAATACTCCCTGCGCCAGCGCAGCAGCTGACTCGAAGCGGTGGCGGGGCCTCCTGGGAGCCATGCACCCGCATCCAGTCATCGTTGTAGAGCTTGCCCAGGTATTGGCGGCCGCCATCGGGCAGCACCACCACCACCTGGTCGTTCGGACCCAGCGTTGAAGCCACCTGCAGCGCCGCCAGCATTGCGGCGCCCGAGGAGCCGCCGGCGAACAGGCCCTCGGCGCGGGCAAGCTGGCGCGCCGTCACCAAGCTGTCCTTGTCGCTGACCTGGATCACATCGTCGATCACGCTCCAGTCCAGCGCCTTGGGGGTGAAGTCTTCGCCTATGCCTTCGAGCTTGTAGACAGGCGGCGGCACAGGTCATGAAAGATCGAGCCCTGCGGATCGACGCCGATCACCCGGACCATGGCGTTTTGTTCCTTCAGGTAGCGGCCGGTGCCGCTGAGGGTGCCGCAGGTGCCCATGCCGCAGACGAAATGGGTGGCCAGGCCCTCGGTGTCGTTCCAGATCTCGGGGCCGGTGCTCGCGTAATGCGCCAGCGTGTTGTCCGGGTTGTCCGGGTTGTCGTATTGATTTCACACGAAGGCGCCGGGTATGCCCTGCGCCAACTGCCGCGCCACCTACGGCTTTTGACAGCCATCCGGCCATGCACCACCTGGCTCCAGGCGATACCGCGCACCCGATGATCGGCCAGGCCGTGCAGCGTCTCGCGCACCGCCCTTTCCAATGCATCCGCACTCACTCATGAACAACCCGGCATGGCAGCCTCTGGCAGCGCCATCAGCGTGCGCCGGTGTTTGACATGAACGGCACCGACATGCCCCAGCCAGTTGTCGACAAGGCCCAGGCGCACTCCTTCGACAGCTGCGCGAATGCCCAGTTCAACTCTCAATGACTTGAGGAGGGGTCAGCGCAAGGTCGGTGCCTGGTCCAAATACGTATCGGCGGCAACGCTATCGCCGGATAATGCGAGCCGGCACTCGTACCAAGCGGCTCAGTAGGGGTGTTGTTGAAATCGTTCTTGCCGAACTAACCATAAGGAAAATTCAATCATGGCAACTGCAAAGAAGACCGCTCCGAAGGCTCAAGCAGCACCGGCAAAAAAGGCGCTGGCCCCATCGGTCAAACCGGCCGCTACACCTCTGGCCAAACCGGCAGCCAAACCTGTTGCTAAACCTGCAGCTAAACCTAATGCCGAGCCTGTTGCTAAATCTGCAGCCCAGCCTGTGGCCAAACCAGTCGCTCAATCAGCTCCTGCCAAGACAGCCCCTGTCTCCCCAACTGCAAAGGCCCTGGCGAAGATCAACGCGAGCCTGGCCAAGCTGAACGAGCGCAAGGCCAAGATTGCTGACGAAATCCAGGCCTTGAAGGATCAACGTACTGCACTGAAAGTGCAAGCCGCACCGGTTGCCGCTCCAGTACAAGCGGTGAAGGCCCCACGCAAGCCAGCCGTCAAAGCGAAGTAAGCAGCGAAGCGCCCCAGACTGTGCAAGCGGTTTGGCGTTGGGGTCGTATTGGTCATGGCGCACCTATGAGCATTGAGCCACTTGCCTGATACCAATCCCGATGGATAAAGAACCAATGCCAGCGATCGAAGTCTGAACGATATTGGCTCTTGATGGAGGTTGCGAAAATGTTATCTCAGCAAATCATTGATCAGTTCCAGCCCTATGATTTTGACCGTCTGGCCCGCAAAGAAAAGGATGGGCGCCGGCGACTGCGCCTGATCGCGCTGGCGCACCTCAAGGAGGGCAAGAGCTATCTCGAAGTGGCGGCTGCACTGCGCGTGACCCGCCACGCGGTCATGCGCTGGGTGCAATGGTTTACCGCCGGCGGCGTGGCCCGTCTGGCCGGTCTGCCGCACGACTGGAGTACGCAGCGCCTTGCCAAAGAGCACGAAGAGGCGTTTCGCCAGGCGGTCGAGCAACTTCAGCGCGAACGCGGCGGCGGCCGGGTTCGGGGGGAAGACATACGCCAGTTGCTGGCCCGGCAGTTTGGCGTGGCCTATAGCCTGAACGGTGTGTATGACTTGCTCAAACGCCTGGGGCTGGTATGGATTTCAGCACGCGCCGTCAGTCCCTACGCCGATCCGGTGGCACAAGCCGAATTCAAAAAAAAACTTCGTCCAGGAAGTCGAGGCAACGCTGCCGCAAGGCATTGCGCCTGAGCAAGTGGACATCTGGTTTCAAGATGAAATGCGCATTGGCCAGCGCGGCACGCAAACGCGCCTGTGGGCGCGCAAGGGAACGCGCCCCCGGGTGGTGCGCCAGCAGCAGTCCGAATCGGCCTACATCTTTGGTGCCGTCTGTCCACAGCAGAGTAGCGCGGTCGGTCTGGTCATGCCGCAGGCCAATACCGAGGCGATGGCCCATCACCTGCAGGCCCTGAGCGAGGCGGTGCCTGCGGGACGCCACGCCGTGCTGGTGCTGGACCGCGCGGGATGGCACACCACGCCCAAACTGCCGCAGTTCCCAAACGTTTCCTTGTTGCCGCTGCCCGCAGGCTCACCCGAGCTCAACCCGGCCGAGCAGGTGTGGGAGCAACTGCGCGACCGGCACCTGGCCAACCGCTGCTACGACGGTTATGAGCAAATAGTCGACGCCTGCTGCGAGGCCTGGAATGCCTTCACGCAAATCCCTGGCGCTATCCGTTCCCTGTGCTCCCGAAACTGGGCAATACTGCCTTCGGCTTCGGTAATTTCATGACACGGGATTGGTATGAGATGACGAAATGGTCTTAGGGTTTCTAGCGGTAGTTTGTTAAAGCCGAAGGTAGAGGTTAATCCCGTGGCCGGCGTTCAGGGCGCCGAGCAGCGCGGCGAACTCGGCTGGCGGGGCAGTGTCTGCAAAGGCGGCCCAGCAGCGCGCAAGCCAGTACGCCGGGGTCAGCCAGGCGCGCACCGCGCGCAGCAGGCGTGGCCAGCACGGCAGCGCCTTGACGCTGCCGGTTTTTTTCCCCCGCCCCAGGTGGCGTTACCGGCGTATCCGCAAGGTGCGTGGACGAGTCGCTGGCGTGGTTTTGTCCGGCAGCGTGCCACCAGCAAAAGGCAAACGCGCAGCACACCAGCGTCCAGTGGCGGCGGATCGCCCGGTCGCTTCGGACCATGAAGTCGGCCCAGCCGAGCTCGTCCTTCATTTGTTTGTAGCTTTGCTCCACCCAGTTGCGCAATCCGGGGGTCTAAGCCGGAACCGCCGAAAATTCTGCCGGAAAACATCACAGCCCGTGTTTCCGCCCACTCAACCTATCCGACACGGTTTGTTGTACATGTTTTTCCCGGTTAAGAGTACCGTTTTCGACCGATGGCAGGCCGCGCCGGAAAACAACTGTTTAGCGTCAACCCGCACCAGTGCTGGCTTTGCGCGCTTGCCGGAAAAATCGGCGGTTCCGGCTTAGAACCCCAATCCGTACAAACGCACGACCTCGCCTAGCGGCGCCTGCTCGCGCGACAAGTTGGTGGTGAGATACCAGGTCGACAGGGCCGGCAACTCACACCGATCGGTCGTGGCGCACACTGCGCGCACCGGCCTGTCCGGGCCATAGCCGAACAGCGTGAGCTCGGCGGCCCACCAGCGCTCGGTGTGGCCGTCCCGAAAGCGGCGAACCACTTTGCGCCAGGCGCGCAGCGGCAGCGCCTGCGCCGCATCCTTACTCACCAGTCAGTAATTAAGCGTACAAATTTGGGAACTGTGTCGTTCGATATTTCTCCTACGTGGCATGAAACGAGACGGACGCAAATTGGCCCACAACACGCTGGAGGAAATGCGGGTTCTGGCGGTGCAACGCATGAACGAAGGCGAGCATCCTGGCGATGTAGCCGCATCGCTGGGTATGCATCGTTCGTGGGGCTACAAGTGCCGTGCGATGGTCAAGGGGCGCGGACGAGGACTGCGGGCACTGCGTTCGAGCAAAGGGACGGGGCGACCGCGCAAGCTCACCCCCGCGCAAGAACGCCAGGTTTTTCGCTGGGTCAATGGCAAGCGCCCCGACCAGTACGGTTTTGACTTCGGACTATGGACGCGCCAAATCGTGCAAGAGCTTGTGCTGGAGCGCTTTGAAGTATCCCTTTCGCTGGCCAGCATTGGGGCGCTACTGGCGCGCTTGGGGTTGACAGCGCAAAAACCCTTGGAGCGCGCTTACCAGCGCGACCCTGACGCGGTAGCGCGCTGGAAAAGCCAGACATACCCGGCCATTGCGAATGAAGCCCGAGGCAGCGGGGCCGACATTTTGTTCTGGGACGAGTCCGGCTTTCGGGCCGATGCAGTGCATGGCAAGACCTGGGCACCCCGTGGGCAAACCCCGGTGGTTGAGCGCCCAGGGCAACGCCAGAGCATCAGTGCAGCATCGGCCATCAGCGCCAAAGGTGCTTTCTGGTTTGCCACTTACAAAGGCGGTTTGACGGGGGAATTGTTCGCCCAGTTGCTCAAGAAATTGATGCGCCGGCGCAAAAAACCAGTGCGTCTGGTGGTCGATGGACTGCCTGCCCACAAGTCAGCGTGCGTCAAGGAGTATGTGGCCAGCACTCACGGGAAACTGACGCTTCACTTCTTGCCCGGTTATGCCCCAGACCTCAATCCAGACGAACTGGTATGGAGCCACGCCAAGCGTACGGGTGTGGCGCGCTCACCGCTGAAGGCGGGTGAAAACCTGCAGTGCCGCGTGGATGCGCAGATGCAAAACATCGCGAACGACCCAGCCCTGGTGAAGTCATTTTTCCGCCATCCTTCTGTCTCCTATATTACTGACTGGTGAGTAAATGAATGGTCCGCCTCGACCGGCGCCCAGCCGCGCCCGAGCGCGCCGCGGCGCGCCAGTACATGGGGCAGGCAGCGCTTCAGCAGAGCCTCTTCAAGGGCATTGTTGTCGCCATAAAAGCAGTCCGATACGATGGCGCTGAACGGGATGTGTGCGGCCTGCGCCTGCTCGACCAAGGCCAGCGCAATTTCCGGTTTGGTGCGAAACGCCGCATCGTGCTTGCCATCAGCCAGTCGCGCTGCCGGCGTGTACGGCGCTACATGCAGCGGGTAGTAATGCGCCTCGTCGGCCCACAGCGTGGTCACGGCCACGATGCCGTTGTCGATTTTCCCGACCGAGCCCAGATACTGGCGCGCCACGTGATCGGTGGCACTGCCCTCCTTGCGGTCACCCGTGTCATCGATCACCAGCACACCGTGCGCCGACGGAGCAGTGGCCGGTTCATCTGCCAGCAGCGCCAGGCGCTGCGCATTGATCGCCTCGGCGTCCCAGGTGGCCTCGGACAGGAAAGGGCGCGTTAACAAATAAGTTGGTCAGTTTAGGTCAGAGCGAATGCAGTAGTTCCAATCTCCATGAAACTCATGCCGCTCGAGCTTGATGGCGGCGAAGTCTTCATCGCAGACCACCTGCCCTTTGGGGTACTCGGCGCTGTCGAGTTCGGCGCGAACGCTCAGGCCGCTGCGTGTTTTGGTGCCGGCAATCAGGCTGACAATGACCTCGTGACTGATCAAGGGGCGCCCGCGCCAGTTCATCGTGATGAACGAGAACAGTCGGTGCTCGATCTTGTTCCACTTGCTCGTGCCCGGCGGGAAGTGATGCACTTCAATGTCCAGTCCCGTCTCCTGCGCCAGGCGGCTCAATTCGAGCTTCCAAAGCCGCACGCGATGCCCATTGCTGCCGCCGCCGTCAGCAGTGATGAGCAGCCGTCGGGCTTGCGGGTAGCGTTCTTGCCCCATGCTCAGCCACCAACGCCGGATCGTCTGCACGGCAAAGGCTGAGGTGTCATGGTCGGTGCCAACGCCCACCCAGGCTTCGTCCGCGCCGATGTCATAGACCCCGTAAGGATTGGCCCGCCCGAGCTCCTTGTCAATGAAGTCATGAACCTTCACTTTGACGGGTTCGCCACCGGGCAGCCACTGCTGCCCGGCGTTCTTGTACGCGCCGACCAGTTCCTTTTTCTTCGTGTCCACCGAGATCACCGGCACGCCGGCCTCCAGGGCCGCAGCGACCCGGCTGTTGATGTGCTCGAACTGGGCGTTGCGATCAGGACTCTGGTTGCCTTCGATGGCCTTGACGTTGGACTGCAAACTGTAGTTCTGGCTCTTGAGGAGTTTGCCCACCACCACGTGGCTCACTGCGTGCCCTTTGGCTTTGAGTTCGTCGGCCAAATTACGCAAACTCTTGCAAGTCCAACGTAGAGGCGACTCCGGGTCCCCGCGGGTCGTTGCGTCCACGAGCGCCAGCAGGTCTGGCAGCAGCGTTGCATCCTTGAGCTCGATCTTTTTGCGCCCTGCGCCGGCCTGGCGCGTGCGACCTGGCAGTGCGTGCGTCTGCTGTGCGGCTTGCCCCGTCTGCCCTATCGCCTCGATTTCACTGAGTCCGGCCCTGATGGTGGTGCGCGACACGCCTGTGGCCAGCGCGACGGCAGCCACGCCGCCGCGCCCCAGAACCTTTGCCTCAACGCCCACCAGCAGGCGCCTTTGCCGCTCGTCGAGCGCCTCGCGCATCACTTCCCACCGTTGCTTGACCACTGAATCAATTGCCATACGCCAGAGAATATCTGATCATGGTTAATTGAAAAAGTTATTTGTTAACGAGCCCAAAAACTGCAGCCGCTGCACTTCGGCTATCTGAGCTTGGACCAAGGGCTCGGCGCCGACCAGCGCCGTCAGCGTCTTGGACCGGTCGCGCGGCAGCAGCAATCCAGTCAGATAGGTGCGAAAGCCCTGGCGTTGGGCCAGCGTCTGGAACAAAGGGTCGAACTGCACCGCAAAAGCCTCCAGGGATCCCGGTGCAGGAGGACATGCAAGACGAGCAGACATGATGTGAACCCTCCTGTCACTTGGACTGGCTGGGCACTACTTGGTTCCACAAACTACCGCTAGCATTCGTTTTAGCCAGCAAACGAATATTTAGCATCGAATATGCCAATGGTGCGGGCGTAGTCTGCGCAAGAAGCTATGAATTAAGTAGCAAAAACTCGCTGAGTTCCTTGAATGCTGTGAATGAAATTCAGGGTGATTCCGCTCTGGATGATTGTCAGAGCCAGAGCGCGCCCATGCTGGGCGCACCAAACAAAACGGCGCGCTCGGGTGCCGTTTTTTTCAAGGCACTGCGACTGGCTCAGACCAGAAAGCGTTGCGCCAGCAGCGCCCAGTAGGCCGCGCCCAGGGGCAGGCTGGCGTCGTTGAAGTCGTAGCCGGGGTTGTGCACCATGCAGGCGCCGGCGCTGTCGCCTTCGCCGTTGCCGATCAGCAAATAGCTGCCGGGCACGCGCTCGAGCATGAAGGCGAAGTCTTCACTGCCGGACAAGGCAGGGCCCTGCAGGGTCACCTGCTCGGCGCCGACCAGTTCCAGGGCGACCTCGCGGGCAAAAGCGGTTTCCCCGGGCGTATTGACCAGTACCGCATAGCCGGGCCGCCAGTCGATCTGTGCCGTGACGCCAAAGCTTTCGGCCTGTGCGGTGATCAGCGCCTTGATGCGCTGCTCCAGCTTGCTGCGCACCTCGCGGTCCAGCGCACGCACGCTGATCTCCAGTGTCGCGGCTTGCGGGATCACGTTGTTGGCCTTGCCGGCGTGCAGGGCGCCCACGGTGACCACAGCCATCTGCAGCGGGTCGATGTTGCGCGAGACGATGGTCTGCAGCGCCATGACAATGCTGGCGGCCGCCACGACGGGGTCAACCGCGCGGTGCGGCATGGCGCCATGGCCGCCCACGCCGGTCAGCGTGACAGTGGCATAGTCCGACGAGGCCATGGCCGCGCCTTCGCGCAGCACCAGCCGGCCCTGCGGCACGCCGGGCATGTTGTGCATCGCGAAGACCGCGTCGCACGGGTATTTGTCGAACAGGCCGCCCTCCATCATGCGCAGCGCGCCGCCGCCGCCTTCTTCGGCTGGCTGGAAGATCAGGTTCAGCGTGCCGGTAAAGTCCCCGTGCTCCGCCAGGTGCTGGGCGGCGGCCAGCAGCATCGCCGTGTGGCCGTCGTGGCCGCAGGCGTGCATCACGCCCTCGTGGCAACTGGCGTGCGGCAGGCCGGTGGCTTCAATGATCGGCAGCGCATCCATGTCGGCGCGCAGCCCGAGCTGGCGCTTGCCGCTGCCGCGCACCAGCCGCCCCACCACGCCGGTGCCGCCCAGGCCGCGCTCGACCGCGTAGCCCCAGCCCTGCAGCTTGTCGGCTACCAGGGCCGAGGTGCGGTGTTCGTCAAAGGCCAGTTCGGGATGGCGGTGGATGTCTTGCCGCAGGGCGATGAAGGCATCGGCCTGCGCATGGAGTTGTTTAAGCAGCGTGTGCATGGGCCGGGCTCACTGCGGTTGCAGGTTGATCGACTTGGCAATGGTGCGGTAGCGCGACGTCTCGGCTTCGAAGAACTTGCTTGACTCGGCCAGCGACATGGGCGGCGATGCCAGTTGCGTCTGCGCGGCCAACTGCGAGCGCACCGAAGGGTCCTGTAGTGTCGCGCCTATCGCCTTATGCAGCCTCTGCACCACGTTTTCAGGCGTGTTTTTCGCCACCATCAGGCCGCTCCAGATCTTGTACGAAAAATTCTTCAGCTCCTTGCCTTCGCTGGCGGTTGGCACATTCTTGAGCAGCTCGGAACGCTGCCCGCCGAGCTGGCCGATCACCTTGAGCCGCCCCTGCTCGGCCAGCGCGCCCATGCCGGCGCTGTACACCAACACGGCGAAATCGACCTGCCCGCCGCCGATGTCCTGCAGCAAGGGCGCATTGCCCTTGTACGGTGCATGCGTCAGCGTGATGCCCGCGATCTGCTGCACGTTTTCAAGGATCAGGTGGTACAGCGAGCCAATGCCTACGCTGCCGTAGGTCAGCGGCTTGTCGCCCGACTTGCGCGCCAGCGCGATCAATTCATCGACATTGCTGACCGGCAGGTCCTTGCGCACGACGAACACCATCACCGCCTCGGCCACCGGATGCACCAGGCGGAAGTCTTCGGCTTTGAATTTGACGGCCGCATTGCCCAGCGCCGACAAGATCACCTCGTTAGGTGAACCCTGGAACAGGTAGTGGCCGTCGGCGGGCGCCGCCAGCACCTTTTGCGCGGCCAGCGCGCCGGCGACGCCGCCCAGGTTTTCCACCAGCACCGGCTGGCCCAACTCCTTGCCCAGCGGCACGGTGAAGATGCGCGCGATCGAATCGGATGGGCCGCCCGCAGGGTAGGGCACCATCAGGTTGACCGGCTTGCTCGGGTAGCTCTGGGCGAGGGCGCCACCGATGGCCAGCAGCAGGCCTGCCAGCGCGGCGCCGAATGTCTTGAATGCGTTCATGGATTTGTCTCCTGGGAATGGGGTGCGGAAAAAGCACTTAAGGCATGCTAGTGTCGCGTCATGAGTAAATTGACGCAGACAATGAGGGATGGAACATTACAAAGTCACCTTGTCGGAGCAGGAAAGAGCCGAGTTGCAAGCCATCGCAGGCAAAGGCACGCACGCGGCGTCCAAGGTTATCAATGCCTTGATACTGCTCAACTGCGACCAGTCCGGGGAGCGCACCGAGCGGCCCCGCACCTGCGACATCGCGGCCATGCTGTGCGTGAGCGAGCGCAAGGTCGATCGGATCAAGAAGAAGTTTGTCCTCGAAGGCCTGGACCTGACCCTGAACCGCCAACCCTCGCAGTGCGAGTACGACCTGAAGATCGATGGCCGCCTGGAAGCACAGTTGCTGGCCCTGAGCTGCTCGGCGCCGCCCGAAGGCCAGGCCCGCTGGTCGCTGCGGCTGCTGGCCGATCGGTTGGTCGAGCTCGAATTGGTGGACAGCGTGTCTCATGAGACGGTACGGCGGGCGCTCAAAAAAACGAGCTCAAGCCCTGGAGGAAAGTCGGCTGGGTGATTGCCCCGCAGGCCAGCGCCGCATTCGTGGCCGCCATGGAAAAGGTGCTCGACATCTACAGCCGGCCCTACGATGCGAAGCACCCCGTGGTGTGCATGGATGAGACGCCCCGGCAGTTGATTCGCGAGACCCGCGAGCCCATTGCGGCGGCGCCCGGCCGGCCCGAGCGCCATGACTACGAATACGAACGCTGCGGCGTGTGCAACGTGTTCATGGCCAGCGAGCCGCTGGCCGGGCGGCGCCTGACCAAAGTCACAGAGCGCCGAACCAAACTGGACTGGGCCGTGTTTCTGCAGGACATCGCGGCCAGCTACCTTGACGCCGAGCGCATCACCCTGGTGATGGACAACCTGAACACGCACACGCCGGGCTCACTGTATGAGGCGTTTGCCCCCGAGCAGGCCAAGGCGCTGTGGGACCGCTTCGAGTTTGTCTACACACCCAAGCATGGCAGCTGGCTGAACATGGCCGAGATCGAGATCAACGTCATGGTGGGCCAGTGCCTGGACCGGCGCATCGACAGCATCGAGACGGTGCGAAGCGAAGTCGCTGCCTGGCAGAGCCGCCGCGACAATCTTCAGGCCAAAGTCAACTGGCAATTCACGACCAAGGATGCCCGCGTCAAGCTCAAACGGCTTTACCCGACAACTACCTCATGACGCGACACTAGGCAGCCTGGATTCATTTGTCCAATACATTATTCTTGTGATTACTATTCATTTTGCTCATTCACCAAGCGACCAGCATGAATCTGCGACACCTTGAACACCTGCTGGCCGTGGCCGACACGGGCTCCTTCAGCCGCGCCGCCGAGCAGCAGCACCTCACGCAGTCGGCCCTGAGCCGCAGCATTCAGACCCTGGAGGACGACTTGGGCGCGCGCCTGATCGACCGCGTGGGCAAGCGCAACGAGCTCACGCCGCTGGGCCAGGCCGTGGCGCTGCGCGCCCGGCGCATGGTGCTGGAGGCGGCCGAGTTGCGCCGCAGCGCCGCGCTGCTCAAGCAAGGCGACCTGGGCGCCATCCGCATCGGCCTGGGTTCGGGGCCGGGCGTGATGCTGATGACGCCGTTCCTGCTCCACATGGCCCGGCACCATCCCGGGGTGCAGGTCAGCATGTCGCCGGGCGCAACGGAGCTGCAGCTGATGCAGCTACGCCAGCGCACGCTTGACGCGCTGGTGATCGACATTCGCCGCATCGCGCCAGCGCCCGATCTGGCCATCGAGCCGCTGGCCGAGCTGCGCGCCGGCTTTGTCTGCCGCAGCGGCCACCCCTTGCTGAAGGCGGGCAAGCCAATGCTTTTCGACGACATCCTGCGCTATCCGCTGGCCTGCACGCCGCTGAGCGCGGAAGTCGCGCGTATGCTGGTTAACCTCTTCGGGCAGCGGGCTGATCCGCAGCAGGCGGTGAGCCTGCGCTGCGACAGCATTGCCAGCCTGATCGAGGTGGTCAAGGCCTCGGACGCCATCTACCTCGGCATCCTGGCCGCCGCGCGCACCGGCATCGAGGCGGGACAGCTCGCCGAACTGGTGACTGCCCCCCAGCTGACCAGCGGCGCGCGCTTTGCGTTTATCACGCTGGCCGGGCGCACCGAAGCGCCGTCGATGGGTTTGTTTCGACAGTTTGTGGCCGAGCGGCTGCGCGACTGAGGCATTGATGCTGGCCCGGCGAATAGCGGGGGGCAGCTTGCACTGGCTTGACGCAAACCTCGCTGCGTTTTGCCGCGAGGGGCAAGGTCAGCCGGTGCAAGTCTTGCGGAGACAGCATACTGCGCCGAAGCATGAATATCCTCTTAAATGAACTGATCGGTTTAGTTTGGCTTTGTTTTCCGGCCGATCAAGCTAAACTGAACTCATAGGTTCGAAAATAAAGAAGTTGACATGCGCGCAAAAAGCGAGACAAGACGGCAGGCCATCCTGCAGGCCGCCGCCGAGGTGTTCCAGGAAACGGGGTTTGAACGGACAACCATGTCCACGATCTGCGAGCGCCTGGGTTATTCCAAGGCCACGCTCTACAACTACTTTTCGTCCAAGGAAGAATTGTTTTCGGCGGTGGTCTTTGAGGCCACAGAGGCCGAGTTCCAGGCCACGCTGGAGGCGCTGGACTCGACGGTGGAGGACATCACCCTGGCACTGGAGCTTTTCGGGCGCCGATTTCTGACGCTGATTTACTCCCCGCAGGTGCAGGCCATGCGCCGTCTCATCGTTGCCGAGGCTGGACGCTCGGACCTGGGCAAAAAGAGCTACGAACTGGGTCCGGTGCGCAGTGAGGCGGATATTGCTCAATTTCTGCAGCAGGCCATGAATGCTGGTAAATTGCGGCAAGCCGATGCCCGGGTCGCAGCCTTTCATCTGCGGGGGCTGATGGAAGCAGAGTGGTTTGACCGCTTCCTGTTTCAAGTCCTGAAGGAGGTCACCACGGAAGAAATCAACGCGACGGTCAAACGCGCTGTCGCCGCCTTCATGGCGGCTTACGGTGTTGTGGTACGTTAATCCTGCATAAACCCTTCAGTGGCTACATGACCATCTGACTGGCCTGGCGCACTCGATACTCAACATCGAGAAGGGTGGAACTTCAACACTGGTCGCGCAAATGCAGTCCATTCATGCTCCATGACACGCGTACCTGGAACCCGGCCAAAGAAGACCAGGTTGTTGGGGTTTACCTGAAATTGACCAAGAGTGCCAATCACAGCTTGGGCGAGCCGGCAAGGCGTGTCGCGGGCAGCGCCAGCAGGCTGATACCGCCCAGCAGGGTGGCGCGGCGGGTCAAAAGATGTTTGGTAAGGGCGATGTGATGATGGGATAAGGCGATGGAAGGGCCCTGGCCGTCGGGCGCCTCATCGCACAAAGCGGGACGGAATCAGCCGCCGCATCTGGCCGCCCACCAGGTCTCGAAAGCCTGGGCTGTGCAGGCAGATGCCGCCGACCAGTCCCACCAGACAGCCGAGCAAGGTGTCGAAAAACCGCGCCTGGATCAGCGGCGCCGGTGGTGTTTGCCCCAGCGTGGCAGCTTCCACCAGCAAGATCGTCAGGGGCGTGATGAAAGTGACGGCGAAGGCGTAGTGCCGCACCACCGTCATCTCGATCACGAAAGTCAGCACCATGACCGCCAGGGAAATCGTCCATTTGTCCAGCGGCAGCAGCAGCAGGCCCCAGGCCACCAGCAGGCCGGCGCCGGTACCGACCACGCGGTGCAGCTGTTTGGTCCACACCACGCGCAGCGACGCGCCTTGAATCACCGCCAGGCAGCTCACCGGCACCCAATAGGCTTTGTGCAATTGCAGTGCCTGCGCCAGGGCCAGCGAGATGCCCACGAAGATACCGATGACGACCGAGTCAAACACCACGAAGTCAAAACTTGGCGACGGCAGGGGCAACGCGGGTGTCGGCTCCCGAAAGCGCAGCGTATAAATACTGTAGAAGAACGCAATCAAGAAGGCCAGCAGCGCCCCCATGCTGATCAGCCCGACCATGAGCGGCACCTGCAACACCTGCAGCGGTGTGTAGGCGCCGATCGCCGCGGCCATGATGAAGAACAGGCTGCTGGGCGGGCCCAGCGCGTAAAACCGGCAGACCATGGTCACCAGGATGGCAATGAAGATCAGCACCGGCATCATCAGCAGGGGAAAGAAGTGGCTGATCACCCCCAGCGTGTAGCAGGCAGCCATGGCAAACGCACAGGCCATCAGCGTCACCATGCGGTGATACAGCGCCGTGGCAGGCAGGTACAAAAACACCAGCCCGCCGAGCGATGAGACCAGGCCGTAATTCATGCGGTTGAAAAACGCGCCAACCAGCAGCGGCAGGCCGGTCGCCAGCGCAGCGGCGAAGGGCATCTGCCACAGCCGGTCGCTGGGCTTGATCGTCATCAGTTGGTGCAGCTCTTCGCGCATGAACCTTTTGAATTCAGCCCATCTGCTTGTTGGTGTCATGGAGGTTGTGCGCTCAGGCGAAGTTCATGCGATCGACCGCCGGTTGCCGAACCGCTTGTCCGGTCGACGATTTTACGGCCGGCTGCACGACCGGCTTCAGGGGGAACGGTTGTGACTGACCGGGCCTATGCCATCATGAGCGGATGTGGCTCGCTCAGCGCTCGCCGTGTTTCCCCAAGCCGGTCAACGAATCACGTGAGCGAATTCGAGATTTGTGATTCTTCTGATTCCGAATGAAGATCGACCTTTTACCTGGCAGGGTGCAGCATGTTTTCTGGCAAGGGTTTAGGATGGCGAACCGCCTGCCTGCCGGTCAGGTACGAAAAGTTCATGCCACAACGGCATACAGTCGGCCAGCAGGCTTCAAGGATCAACCTTCCGGCACACCGAGGCGCCGGCGCTCATTCAAGCGAAAAGGAGCCGCGATATGAAGCACAGCCTCTGCCCCTTGCCCCACGGCCCGGCGCCGCGCGATCCCCGGCGACGCATCGTTCTGGCCGGGCTGCTGGGCGCCTATGCCGCCTCACTGATCCCCTGGGCCTTGGGGCAACCCGTGGCCAATGCCGAGCAAGGCGCGTTCCTGGGCGTTTCCGCCATCCTCGCAGGCCGCCAGACGCTGGACACCACGCAAGCCAAACGGCTCTATGACGCCCTGGTGGCGAACGACGCTGGCTTTGCGGCCGCCGCGCAGGCGCTGCTCACGCTGATCAATGAGCGAAAAATCGATCCGGCGGATCTGCACAAGGTGCTCACCGACGAGAAGTCGGCACTGGCAATTGTGGCGCAGGACATCGCCAGGGCATGGTTCATGGGAATTGTCGGCAGCGGAGAAAAATCCCGCGCCCTCGCGTACGAAGACGCGCTCAATGCCCAGATCGTGCAGGACTTTCTCAAACCTCCCACCTACGCCTATGGCGCCTACGGTAGCTGGGCAAAGCAACCCACGCAGGGCAATCCCCATGGCTGACGACACCCTATCCGCAGATTTTGTGGTCATCGGCTCGGGCATCATCGGCTCGCTCACCGCGCGCAAGCTGGCCCAGGCCGGCGCCTCCGTGCTGATCCTGGAGGCCGGCCCGCGCGTTACCCGCGACGAGATCGTGGCGCGCTTTCGCAACTCGCCGCGCCGCAGCGACTGGATGTCGCCCTATCCGTCGGTAGACTCCGCGCCGCACCCCATCTACCTGCCCAGGGACAACGGCTACCTGGTCCAGGCCGGGCCCTACCCCTACCCGGCCGAGTACATCCGCATGGTCGGCGGCAGCAGCTGGCACTGGGCGGCCCAGGCCTGGCGCAACGTGCCCAGCGACTTTGAGATCAAAAGCCTCTACGGCGTGGGCGTGGACTGGCCCTTGAGCTACAACGACCTCGAGCCCTTCTACCAGGAGGCCGAGGACATCATGGGCGTGTCGGGCGCGCCCAACACCGGCTCGCCGCGCAGCAAGCCCTTCCCCATGGAGCCGGTGGCCGAGGCCTGGGCCATGCGCCGCCTGCGCGAACGGCTGGCGCCGACGTACCAGGTGGTGAGCAACACCACAGCGCGCAACAGCCGCGGCTATGACGGCCGGCCCGCGTGCTGCGGCAACAACAGCTGCCAGCCGATCTGCCCGATTGATGCGCAATACCACGGCGGTCTGGCGGCCGGCTCAGCCGAGGCGGCTGGCGTCAAGCTGCTGGCCAACGCCAATGTCTACCAGCTCGAACACGACGGCCAGGGCCGCGTGACGGCGGCGCTGTACTACGACCCCGGCAAGCAATCCCACCGCGTGAGGGGCAAGACCTTCATCCTGGCGGCCAACGGCATTGAAAGCCCCCGCCTGCTGCTGCTCTCGAGCAGCGACAAGTTCCCGCGCGGCCTGGCCAACCACCACGACATGGTCGGACGCCACCTGATGGACCACCCCAGCACCTCGCTCACCTTCGACGCGGACGAGGACGTCTGGCTGGGCCGCGGCCCGCAAAGCCCGAGCTCCATCAACACCATGCGCGATGGCGCCTTTCGCGCCCAGCACGCACCGTACCGGCTCGACTTCACCAACATCTCCCGCGTGGACAGCGCCAGCGCCAACCTGATCAGCGCCGGCGTCTACGGCATCGAGTTCGAAAAACGGCTTCGCCACTCGGCCGCCCGCGAGATGAACCTCAAGAACGTGCTCGAAGTGCTGCCGCGCCCCGAGAACCGCATCACCCTGAGCGCGGACAAGGACACCATGGGCATTCCCAAGCCGCAGGCCCACTACGCGATTGACGAGTACACCCGCAAGGGTCACGAGCGCTCCACGCAGGACTTCAAGCGTGTGGCCGAACTCATGGGCGGCACCAACCTGCGGCCCAGCAAGGAAGGCGTGTTTGCCAACAACCAGCACATCTGCGGCACGCTCAGCATGGGCAGCGATCCGGCCACCTCGGTCTGCGACCAGTGGGGCCGCGCGCACGGGCACGACAACTTGTTCCTGGCCAGCACCGGCGTGCTCCCGACTTCGGGCACCTGCAACTCGACCGAAAACGCCCTTGCGGTGGCGCTGCGCACGGCGCAGTACATCCTGGCCGAGCAGGGCAAGGCCGGCGTGGCCAGGCCGGCGTCTTCTAAGTCCAGTTAAGCAAAAGTGGCTCATCATGATCGACAAAACCCGCTTTTCCTGGCGCATTGCCGCACGCTTCAGCGCCCTGGCGCTGGGACTGCTCAGCCTGGGCGCGCTGGCGGCCACCCCCGAAGCTCCCGCAGCGCCCACAACCACCGGCGCGGCCAACCCGTCCGAGCTGGTCCAGCGGGGCAAGTATCTGGCCATCGCCGGCGATTGCGTGGCCTGCCACACCGCCCCCGGCGGCAAGTCCATGGCCGGCGGCCTGGCGCTGCCCACGCCGATTGGCGCCATCGTGGCGACCAACATCACGCCATCCAGGACGCACGGCATCGGCCACTACACCGAGCAGCAATTCAGGGACGCGCTGCGCCAGGGCATTCGCGCCGACGGCCAGCATCTGTACCCTGCCATGCCCTACACCTCGTACGCGAAGGTAAGCGACAAGGATGCGCAGGCCATGTACGCCTACTTCATGCAGGGCGTGGCGCCGGTCGATGCCGCGCCGGCGCAGGCCACGGCGCTGCCCTTTCCCTTCAACCTCCGCCTGTCGATGGCCGCGTGGAACCTGCTGTTCCTTGACAGCAAGCCCTTTTCCGCCGACGCCAGCAAAAGCGTCGAATGGAACCGCGGCGCCTACCTGACGCGCGGCTTGGGGCACTGCAGCGCCTGCCACAGCCCGCGCAACAGCCTGATGGCCGAAGACAGCCGGCGTGAGCTGGGCGGCGGCTACGTGGGAAGCTGGTTTGCGCCCAACATCACGTCTGACGCCAACAGCGGCGTGGGCGGCTGGAGCGTGCAGGAAATCGCCGTCTACATGCGACTGGGCCGAGTCGCCAACAAGGCCCAGGCCGCCGGTCCGATGGCCGAAGCGGTGGACCACTGCCTGAAGCATCTCACGCCCGAAGACCTGCGCGCCATCGCCGTCTATGTCAAGAACGTGCCCGCCCTGCCCGATGCCGCCGACACCAAGCCGGCCCATGGCTGGGGCAGCGCATCCAATGACCTGGGCAGCGTGCGCGGCGTGGCCTGGCCCAAGGACCGCGACCAGCTCAGCGGCGCGCAGCTCTACGACGCGCACTGCGCCACCTGCCACCAGGCCAGCGGCCAGGGCAGTTTTGATGGCGCGCTGCCGCCGCTGTTTCACAACACGGCCGTCGGGCGCAGCAACAGCAACAACCTGGTGATGGTGCTGCTCGACGGCGTCGAGCGCGTGGGCGAAACGCCCGAGGTCAAGATGCAGGGCTTTCGTGACGTGATGTCCGACGTGCAGATCGCCACCCTCGCCTCCTACCTGACCCAGCAGTACGGCAACCCCGACGTCAAGGTGACGGCCGGCCAGGTCAAGGCGCTGCGGGCGGGCGGTGCGACGTCCAGTCTGCTCTGGCTGGCGCGCAGTGGCCTGATCGTCGGCCTGCTGGTCATCCTTGCAGGGTTGGCATGGATGCTGCGGAGAAGCAGCCAACAGCGCGGCTGAATCATGGCGTGGCACGCTTTGCCATCGAAGGTCAGCGAACAAAGACCTGGATCAAGGGTACTGAAAGTATTCGCAAAAAAATGTCGCCCAACAGGGCCTCAGCACTGTCGAGCGACATGATCAGGACGTATCAGAAAGCGATTTTTAGTTGCCGCGCTTGGCGTCAAGGCTCCAGTCGCCTGCACCCGATGCTGCCAGTATGAGCAAGCCGCCCACGATGGCCATGTTCTTGAAGAACATCAGTTGCTGCACCATGGCCTGCTCGGCCGGAACGCCCCAGTAGTTGTGAAAGAAAAAGCTGGCCACGAGTGTGAAAAAGGCCAGCGCCAAGGCAGCCCAGCGTGTGCCCAGACCAAAAATCAATGCCAGTGAACCGACGATCTCGACGACCAGGGCTACGGCTGTGGCGACCTCGGGCATGGGAATGCCGCCGGAGGCGGTGTAGGCGACACTGCCGGCAAAGCCCGTCAGCTTGCCCCAGCCGGCGGGCAAAAACATCAAGGCAATCAACAGCCGGCCGATGAGCAATAGAGGATTTTTTAGTGAGTCAAGCATGGGAACTCCCTTGTTCAAAAAAGTAAACGGAAAAATGATGAATTAAAAAGCGAGGACAGGCAAGTACCAAAACCTGACGCCCATCCCCGCACGCAAGCTGCCGGCGCCTCAGGGCGCCAGATCAAACACCAGCACTTCGGCCGCTTGGCCATGGGCCAGTTGCAACTGGTTTTCTGATTCGAGCTTGGCCGCATCGCCTTGATGCAGCACCTGCCCGTTGACCTCAAGCTGCCCGCGAATCAGATGCACATAGATCTTGCGGCGGGGGTCAAGCGCCAGCGTGGCGGCTTCGCTGCCATCGAACAGGCCCGCATACATCTTTGCGTCGGCATGCACCAGCACCGAACCCTGCGCGCCATCGGGCGAGGCCACCAGGCGCAGCGCGCCGCGCTTGTCCAGCTCGGGAAACGTTTTCTGCTCGTAGCTGGGAGGAATCCCGGTCATGTTGGGCACGATCCAGATCTGCAGGAAATGCGTGGTCTGGCCTTGGGCATGGTTGAACTCGCTGTGCTGCACGCCGGTGCCCGCGCTCATGCGCTGCACGTCGCCGGGCGGGATGCCCTTGACGTTGCCCATGCTGTCCTGGTGCGCCAGCTCGCCGCTGAGCACATAGCTGATGATTTCCATGTTCTGGTGGCTGTGCGTGCCAAAGCCCCGGCCGGCGGCAATGCGGTCTTCATTGATGACGCGCAGGTTGCCAAAGCCCATGTAATCAGGGTCGTAATAGCCTGCAAAGGAAAAGGAATGAAAAGACTTGAGCCAGCCGTGGTCGGCGTAGCCGCGGTCGCTGGAAACTCTGAGGGTGATCATGAGGTGCTCCTTTCAAGGGGCTGCTGCAATGCCTCTACTTTAGGAGCCCAAGGGGCTTTTGCCGTTGCTGTGAATTGACGAAACCATTCAAATTATTTGAACGTTAATTGGACTCATCATGCATCTGTAGTGGCGCAGAGTCATTCCGGATGCATGCGTCTTTGGGATGCCAGCATTGAGAACTGGCATCGCATGCGTTCAATCGTTCAGATGCGCTCAGGCCCCGAACAACTTGTTGGCCGTTTCAGCGATGAGTTTGCCCTGGAAACGCGCGCCATCGAGCTCGATGGCGCTGGGCTGGCGCTGGCCCTGGCCGCCCGCGATGGTGGTCGCCCCGTACGGGCTGCCGCCCACGATCTCGTCCAGCGTCATCTGGCCTTGGTGGCTATAGGGCAGGCCCACAATGATCATTCCAAAGTGCAGCAAGTTGGTGATGACGGAAAACAGCGTCACTTCCTGCCCGCCATGCTGGGTGGCCGTGGAGGTGAAGGCGCCGCCTACCTTGCCGTGCAGGGCGCCACTCATCCACAAACCACCGGCCTGGTCCAGGAAGCTGGCCATTTGCGCCGGCATGCGTCCAAAGCGAGTTGGCGTCCCCACAATGATGGCGTCGTACTGGGGGAGTTCGTCAATGGTCGCGATGGGGGCGGCCTGTTCGAGTTTGAAATGCGCGCCCTTGGCAATTTCCAGCGGAACGGTTTCAGGTACCCGCTTGATGTCAACGGTGGCACCCGCAGCGCGTGCGCCTTCAGCCACTGCTTGCGCCATGGTCTCGATATGGCCATAGGTTGAGTAGTAAAGGACAAGAACTTTGGACATGGGAACTCTTGGGGGTTTGCGCCTGTAGAAATCGCCGGCAGCATCGCGAAATTCGAAAGCCTCGAGGCATCAATCCGTTTTCGCTGACTCCTTCAACATGGCGTCAATATACCGGCCACTCCAGGCTGCGATCATTTTCGCGACATAAATGGCATCGCTCTTGCGCGAGAGCAGGTGGTCGGCATCGTCGAGCGAGATAAAGCTCTTCGGATGCCTGGCAGCGGTAAAAATCTGCATCGCATTGGCGATGTCCACGGTCTTGTCAACCGGCGAGTGCATGACCAACAGCGCCTTGCGCAGGTGAGCGATTTTTTCGGCCAGATTTTGTTCTGCGGCATCCACCAGGAACTGGCGCTTGATCCGAAACGGCCGCCCGGAGAGTTGCACTTGGGCCTCGCCTTTATCCTCTATCTCCTCCAGATGGTCGCGAAAAAGCCCGCTGACATGCGAGGGATCACTGGGCGCGCCGATGGTCACGATGGCGCGCACCTCCGGCATGTCCGCCGCGGCCGCGAGCACAGCGGCACCGCCCAGGCTATGGCCGATCAGGAGCGCCGGCGCGAGGTAGGATTCGCGCAAGTGATTCGCCGCGCCGATCAGATCGGCCAGGTTGGAGGAGAAGTTGGTGTTGGCGAACTCACCCTCGCTCGCGCCCAGTCCCGTGAAATCGAAGCGCAGCACAGCAATGCCATGGTCGGTCAAGGCCTGGGCGATCCGGCTCGCGGCAACAACGTCCTTGCCACAGGTAAAGCAGTGCGCAAACAAGGCAAAGGCATGAACAGGACCGTCTGGTGAATCAATCCGGGCGGCAAGCTTGTGGCCGTCCGATCCGAAAAACTCCGTGCGTTCGACTTTCATGCAGAGCCTCTTGAAATCAAAAATAGAGCTGTCTGGCCGACAAAAATAGAGTCGCGACATGAAGGCCTCGCGATAGTTCGAGCATTCTTGAGTGCGCATGCGTCAAATGGCATCGTTTCAAAAATCGCCGAAAACGCAAACCCGCTCGTTCACCTGAATTTTCAGGGGCATGGCTTGCTTCCTCGATCAATCATTTTGACCTTTACTTTTCATAACTTCGAACGCACGGTCATACGGTGTTAAGCATGCGCCTGGCTTTCGGGCTTGAGGATTTCCAACGGGAGTCCGGCCTGAATCCACCCCTCAATGCCGCCATTGAGCACGTGGGCCTTGCGGCCACGCTTGTGCAGTGATTGGGCCGCCTTGACCGCCGAGGCATCGTTCGGGCAGGCACAGTAAGGAATCGAGCAAAAATAACTTGGACAATTACATTTGGACGTGCTGATCGTGCGGCCGCAATCGGTAGTTCCATTCACCGTGAAATTCATCGCGTTCAATCACCAGTGCGGCGAGTTCTTCATCGGAGACTTTTATGCCCGCTGCGTAAGTGTTTTCATCAAGCGCAGCCTTGATATGCAGTCCCTGGAGGGTGGTCGTGCTTGCAATCAAGTTCACCACCACCTCCCGACTGATCAGCGGGCGACCTCGCCAATTGGCGGTGATGTGGCAGAACATGCGGTGTTCAATCTTGTTCCATTTGCTGGTGCCTGGCGGGAAGTGACAGACTTGAATCGACAGTTGCTGCTCGTCGGCTAACCTTTGCAGCTCTTTGCGCCACAGGCGTACCCGGTAACCATTGCTGCCACCGCAATCGGCGGTGATGAGCAAGCGACGCGCTTTGGGGTACACGGCTTGCCCCATCTCAAGCCACCAGCGTCTGATGCTCTGCACGGCAAACTCGGCGGTATCGTGATCAATGCCCACGTTCACCCAGCCGTTGTTGTGTGTCACGTCATAGACACCATAAGGCGCGACCTTGCCCAACTCAGAGTCAATGAAGTCATAAACCCTGACTTCCTCTGGAGTGCCTGCAGGCTGCCATTCCCGGCCGGCATTTTTGAAGTCACCGATCAGCTCTTTCTTCTTGGTATCAACCGAAATGACCGGATCTCCCACCGCCTGGTAGGCGGCCACCGTTTTGGCGATGTGCGAGAACTGCGCGTCCCGATCCTCATGCTTGCCGCCTTCTCGCGTCTTGCGTGTCGATTGCAGGCTGAAGTGCATCTGGCCGAGCAAATCGCAGATCGTTCGCTGACTCACCTGATGGCCCTTTTCCTTGAGTTCGGCAGCCAGACGGTGCGTGCTCTTGCAGGTCCAGCGCAGGGGTGACATCGGGTCGCCGCGCGAGGTGGGCTCGACCAGGGCGTCAAGGTCGCCGAGCAAGCTGGCATCCTTGTCTGCCAGCTTCTTGCGCCCCCCGCCGGTGGCCCGAACGCGTGGGCGACTACGCGCTTTACTCATCGGCGACAGCACTGGCGCAGCCGCTTTGAGTTCCGATAGCCCTGCGTGTATTGTTGTTCTCGACATGCCAATGGCCTTGGCAACCGTGCTGACCCCGCCGCGCCCAAGGCTGCGCGCTTCCGCCGCTGCCCACACACGCAAGGCAGCCTCGTCCAGTCGACTCGACAGCGCTTGATATTTGGCTTCTATTGTGCTCATGTCGCTCATGATCCAACAATAGTAAAAATACTGGATTTGTTCAAGTTATTTCTACTCGATTCCTAAGTGACGACTTGCGCATCGGCAGGCCAATCCATGAGGCAGTCACCGTCCAGCATGGCGAGTTCAACGTGCCGAGCGCCCGCTATCCCCTCCCCCAAGGGAAGGCCCGCCCCTGCGGCACGGACATCCAAAACGACCACTTGCGCACCGTCGCGCATCAGTTGCGCCAGCTCAGCAGGCTGTATTTGTGGCAGCTTGGCCTTCAGGCGTGACAGACTCAGACGCCGATAAACCCGCAACGCGATGTAGAGACTGAACAAGATTCCGACCACTGCAAGAGCAGCGTTGCCCAGTTCACCCAGAACCGTCAGCAGACTTTGGATCTGACTGTGAAACACGATGCCCAAGGCAATACCGCTGCCCGCCCACAAGGCCGATCCTGCCAGATTGAAAATCACGAAGGTCCGGGTACTCATGCCCAGCGCACCAGCCATGGGGGGGGGGGCGAGTGTGGAGAGTCCCGGCACGAACTTCGAAATCACCAGGGTAGCCACGCCGCTGCGGGCGAAACTCAACTCACTTTGTCGAACACAGGAATCGGGGGAAATCGAAATTTTGCACAGCAGCGACAGAACCCGCTGGCCGTGACGACGGCCAGCCCAGAACCAGATCAAATCCGCCAGCATGGACGCCACCGCTGCGACCGCCAAGGCCAGCACGGCAAAAATGCTGTTGTTAACGCCATCCATGCCAGCCATCAGCAGGAACGGGAAAGCCGGTATGGGCGCGCCCACCTGCTCAATGAAAACGCCCAGAAACACGGCCAGCAGCCCATACTGGGCAAACAAGTCAACGAAATGATTCACGGTCTGGCTCAAAAAATGAGCAGCCTGCGTCTTTGGCAGTGCTGCTCAGGTGGGTAGAGGATCTTCAGGATAGCCGTAATCAACTCGATGACTCCGCGCAGATCAGCAGTGCTTGCGGATATTCACGGTTGATCAGACACATCAGCCGCTGGACTTCCCCCTTGCTGCGCGATCAGGCAAATTCGCCCAGGCGGCCGTCGCGAAAGTCGCTCAAGGCCTGGTAGATTTCCTGCTGGGAGTTCATGACGAAGGGGCCGTACTGCGCGATGGGTTCCTTGAGCGGCTGGCCGGAAATCAGCAATACCCTGGCGTCGGCGCCGGCCTCGATCAACACGCCATCGGCTTCGGTCTCATTGGCAAGGATGGCCATTCGTTGCGCCGGAACGGCTTTCCCTGAAACAGTGACCTCACCCCTGTACACATAGATAAAGGCGTTGTGCGTGGCAGGAATCGCCTGCTCAAACTGCGCCCCTGCTGGCAAGTGCAGATCAAGGTAAAGCGGCTGGGTGATGTCCCGGCTCACCGCCCCTTTCACGCCATGGCTTTGGCCGGCAATCACCGTCACCGCGACGCCTTGTGGGGTCACCAGCTTGGGGAGCTGCGCATCCTGGAAGTCGCGGTACCACGGATCATTCATCTTCTCGCTGCTGTGCAGGTTGAGCCAGAGCTGAAAACCCTCCATCACGCCTTCTTCCTGCTGCGGGATTTCAGAGTGGATGACGCCTTTGCCTGCGGTCATCCACTGAACACCCCCGTTCTCAAGCAAGCCCTCATGTCCGGCGCTGTCGCGGTGCAGCATGCGCCCGGCAATCATGTAGGTCACCGTCTCAAAGCCACGGTGCGGGTGGTCAGGAAAGCCGGCAATGTAGTCATCGGGCTGGTCGCTGCCAAAGGCGTCGAGCATCAGGAAAGGGTCCAGCCGATGCTGAAGGTTTTGCGTCAGCACCCGGGTGAGCTTGACGCCCGCGCCATCGGAAGTGGCCTGGCCAGCGACCAGGCGCTCCACGGTGCGGGACTGCTTGACGGTGGGGTTGGCTATCGTTGCGTTCATGGGAATGCCTTTCTGTATGAAACCGGTTCAAGCGTGCGCAGCAGCGAGCTGCTGCACGATGCTTGGTCCTTGGGGCACGATGCCCGAGGGATTGATGTGCCGGTGCGAGTGGTAGTAATGAAAGCGGATGTGATCCAGATCGACGGTCGCGGCAACCCCTGGCAACTGGTAGATGCCGGCCATGTAGCGCAGCATGGCCGGGTACTGGGCAATCAAGCGGCGGTTGCACTTGAAATGCGTGTGGTACACGGCATCAAACCGGATCAGCGTGGTGAACAGGCGCACATCCGCCTCGGTCAGAACGTCACCGCACAAGTAGGCCTGCCTGGACAGGATGCCTTCCACCCGGTCCAGCGCCGCGAACAGTTCACCAACGGCGCGGTCGTAAGCGGCCTGGCTTTGGGCAAAGCCGCTGCGGTACACGCCGTTGTTGATGCTGGGATAAACCCAGGCATTGGTGTCGTCGATGGCGGCTCGCAAGGCTTGCGGATACAGGTCCAGTGCAGGCTGGGCGGCCATCTCCTGAAACTCGGCGTTCAGCATCCGGATGATCTCTGCGGACTCATTGTTGACGATGGTGCCGAGCTTCTTGTCCCACAGGACGGGCACGGTGATGATGCCGGTGTAGCCGGGCGATGCCTGCCGATAGAGATGCTGCAAATGGCTGTGTCCGCCGACGCGGTCACCCGTTGCACCGGGGAAAGCCGTGTCAAAGGACCAGCCGCTGTCGGTCAGGAAGGGATGCACCACATCGACGCTGATGGCTTTCTCCAGTCCCTTGAGTGCCCGCACGATCAGCGTGCGGTGTGCCCAGGGGCAGGCCAGCGAGACAATCAGGTGGTAGCGCCCGGATTCGGCGGCGTGGAGCGCCTTGGGGTCCTTGGAGACACGGCCATGGAAGTTCGTGGGATGGCGCACAAAGGCGCCGTCGCCGCCGATTTCCTGGGTCCAGGTGTTGCCGGTGGCTTTGGTCGAGTCCATGTTGTTCATTCCTGGGTTGGGATGTGGGTCAGTCCGTGCAATGGTGAACCGTGACCTGGATATTGCACGGATTGCCTGATGAGGCAGTCAGAACCGTGCGGGATCACGCGCGGCGGGCGTCCAGGCTCCAGCTGCCTGCGCCACTCGCCACCAGTGCCAGCAAACCGCCTGCCACGGCGATGTTCTTGAAGAACAGCAATTGCGTGACGAACGCCTGATCAGCGGGAACAGCCCAGAAGGCATGGAAGAAAAAACTGGCCACCAAGGTGAAGACCGCCAGCACCAGCGCAGCAAAGCGCGTGCCGAATCCGGCAAGCAGCGCCAGGCTGCCCACGATTTCCACGATCAGGGCCAGTGCGGCCCCGACAGCAGGAAGCGGCAAGCCTACTGAAGAGATGTAGCCGACGGTGCCGGCAAAGCCCGTGAGCTTGCCGATGCCTGCGGGCAGGAACAGGGCCACAAAGAGCAGGCGGGACGCCAGATTGAAGCTGTTTAGAAGGGACGTCTTAGTCATGATCAATTTCCTGAAAAATGCAATGAATGGACGGTGATCAGGCCAGCGCCGCATCGAGATCGGCATCGGCTTGCGCAAAAGCCTTTTCGGCAGCTTCCGCCCCCATGGCCAGGCCTTCTGCATAGATGAAGTTCACATCGCTCAGGCCCAGAAAGCCCAGCACGCTCTTGAGATAAGGCACTTGCGAGTCATTGGCGGTGTCGCGGTAGAGGCCGCCGCGGGCCAGCGCCACGTACACCTTCTTGCCCTTGAGCAGGCCTTCGGGGCCGGTCTCGGTGTAGCGGAAGGTCACGCCGGCTCGCGCAATCGCGTCGATCCAACTCTTGAGCTGCACGGGCACGCCAAAGTTGTACATCGGCACGCCCAGCACAATGGTGTCGTGGGCCTGGATCTCGGCAATCAGCGCATCGTCCAGCGCCACGCGGGCGCACTGCGCGGCCGTGCGCTGGTCGGCGGAGGTGAACAGCGCGCCCAGGGCAGCCTCGTCGAGCACGGGATGCGGCGTGACGGCCAAGTCACGCAGCGTGAGCCGGCCGCCGGGATGGGCGGCTTGCAGGCGGGCCACGATGGTGTTGGCCACGCGGGTGGAGTTGGCGCCTTCACGGCGGGCGCTGGCGTTGATTTGCAAAATGTTCATTGGGGTGCCTCGGATTGATTGGTTGCGATGTATGTACTGTATTCCTCACAAATCACCCTGAAAAGTCCTTCAAATGGATATGATTGTTCCTTCAATGGAACAATCAAACGCCGGTATTGACCCGAACGATCTGCTCATCTTTGCCTGTGTGGCCGAGCTGGGGAGCTTCAGCCGTGCGGCTGAAAAAATGGGACTGCCCAAATCCACCGTCTCGCGGCGCCTAGCCGGGCTGGAGCAGCGCCTGGGCGAGCGTCTGTTGCTGCGCACCACGCGGCGCCAGACGATGACCGAATTCGGCCTTCAATTGCTGGAACACGCCCGCCAGGTGGCCCTGGAAGTCGATGCGGTGGCCGCCTTGAGCGAGCGCCGCCAGGCGGCGCCCAGCGGGCGACTGCGTGTTTCCATGCCCAGCGACATTGCCAACTTGCTGCTGGCGGACTCGATTGCGGCGTTTGTGGCCATGCACCCGGGCATTGCGCTGGAACTTGACTTGTCGCCCCGTCGGGTCGATTTGCTCGGCGAAGGCTTTGATCTGGCAGTTCGCATGGGTCCCCTGCCCGATGACAGCCTGCTTGCGGCGCGGCGGTTGACAGATCTCTCCACCGGCCTGTACGCATCGGCCAGCTACCTTGCAGAGTTCGGCCAACCGCAGTCGCCTCAAGACTTGCTTCAACACCACGCGGTGCGGCTCCTGGGAGGTAATGGCGAGCCTGGAGTCTGGGTCCTGCGCCATGGCGATGCGCAGTGGGAAGGCGCTCCACCAGGACGCGTCACCGCGAACTCGCCGGAGTTGCTGATCCGCCTGGCACGCGCTGGGGCGGGCATTGCGGCCGTCCCAGACTACTTTGCTTTGCCTGACGTGCGCCAGGGCGTCCTGCGCCGCGTGCTGGCGGGGTGGTGTCTGCCCAGCCAGACGGCGTCAGCCGTGTTTCCGGGGCGCAAACTCATGCCAGCCAAAACGCGCGCGTTCATCGACATGCTCGACTCCGCGTTGGGTGGCGTGTCAGAATTACAGGCTTGAGCACCATTTTTGGGTAAGCGCTGCACGAACTACGGCCTTTTATTCGTAAGCTGATTCGATGATGCTACGTGTCCATCTACAACGAATCCTGGTGGCGAATTCGAGGCTGCAGGTGCATCCATCCCATTGGCCTAGTTTGAGTGCAGAAAATAATCAATCCAGTTGGAGCGCGATATCGGCCGCGACTTTGCCCCACTTCTGATGATCCATGCGCAAACGCTGCATCGATTCAACAGGGGTGTTGCCCAGCGGCTCCATGTCGACCGCCAGCAGCTTGGCGCGCACCTCGGGTTGCTGCAGAACCTTCGTGACGGCTTTGCTCAAACGATCAATCACGGCTGGCGGCGTGGATTTGGGCGCGGCCAGGATTTCGAAGAAGGAGGCGTCAAAGTCCTTCACGCCGAGTTGCGCCAGGGTCGCAACATCCGGCGAGCCGGGTGAGCGGCGCGCGCCAGACACGCCCAGTGCCACCAGCTTGCCGCCGCGAACCTGAGGGCCCACCCCTGGCGCAGCCAGGAAGCCGCAGGGCACTTGGCCGGCCATCACGTCCTGCATGGCAGGTGCGGGACCCCGGTAGGGGATGTGGTCCATCTTCATGCCAGTCGCGGCCAGCAGCATTTCCATGGCCATGTGCCCGGGCACGCCCGGACCGCCAGAGGCATAGTTCATGGGCTGAGTCTTGGACTTGGCCATCAGATCGGCCAGGGTCTTGATCTGCGCGCCCGGGTGGCAGACGAGCATCTGGTTGAAGCTGATCAGGTGCGAGACGGGCTTGAGATCTTCCAGAGGATTGAAGCCCATCTTCTTGTAGAGGTGCGGGTTGATCGTCACCATGGTGTCAGGGCCGATCAGGAAGGTGTGCTGGTCGCTGGCGCGCGCCACTTCGGCGGCACCAATATTGCCGCCTGCGCCGGGGCGGTTCTCCACCACGACCGGCTGGCCCAGCTCCTTCTGGAGCTCAGGCTGGATCATGCGCGCGACGATGTCGCCAGGGGCGCCGGGCGGAAATGACACGAGCAGGCGCACTGGCTTTTCCGGCCAGGTCTGCGCAAGGACGCTGGTGCTGAGGACCAGCATGCCCAGCAGGGCTGTCAAGAGGCGGTTGAGTTTCACGGTTTGTCTCCTATGTAGTTTGACTTTTAAAAAATGAATTACCAGACACCGATGTCGATGCCGGCCTTGAGCTCACGGGTGTTCCAGGTCTGTATCCCCTCCGGCGTGATGCCGATGGTGCGGCGACGGCAGAACAGCCAGTCCAGCAGGCGCCGCTGCATCTGCTCGCGCACGCCTGCATGGTCAGGCGACGCGCCCAGGTCCTGAAACTCCTGGGGATCGTTGACGAGGTCGAACAGCATGGGCCGCAGGCCGTCGATGTGCACATACTTCCATTCATTCGTGCGAACCATGGTCATGTTGCAGCGGTCCACCGGCGCGCCTATCGGCAAACGCACGCTGTCGCGGAATGCGAAGGTGTTCTCGCAGACAGCCATGTCTTTTTGCCACTCGCCCTGGCGGTCGTGCAGGAGGGATTCGAGCGATTCACCTTCAAGCCACTCGCGCGGCGGCATATGGCCCAATGACGAGAGGAAAGTGGGCGCAAGGTCAATGGACTCCACGATGGCGTCGCAGGCTTGGCCCCGCGTGCCATCGGCTTGCGGACGCGGATCCACGATGATCATGGGCACCTTCACGATCACATCGTGAAACAACTCCTTCTCGCCCATCCAGTGGTCGCCAAGATAGTCTCCGTGGTCGCTGGTGAACACGATGAGCGTGTCTTGGTCGCGCCCTGTCTCACGAAGGAATTCCATGAGCTGGCAGATCTGGTCGTCGATCTGCGTGATCAAGCCCATGTAGGTGGGGATGACTGTTTCGCGAACTTCATCTCGGCTGAACGTGGTGCTCGGGGTGTTGTTCATGAAGCCCCGGTAGACCGGATGAGGGTCAGCCTTTTCTCCTTGCGTCTTCTGCGCCGGCTGGACGTCCTCGGGGCCGTACATCGCATGGTAAGGGGCCGGCGCCACGTAGGGCCAATGGGGCTTGATATAGGACAGGTGCAGCACCCAGGGCTGCTCGCCCTGCTCGGTGATGAAGTCCATGGCCCGGCGCGTCATGTAGGGTGTCTCGCTGTGCTCTTGTGCTACGCGCGCAGACTCTGCGGCCCATCGCATTTGCCAGCCGGAGTGCAGCTTGCCGTCCTCGCCCATAGAGGAATTCGCGAAGTCATGCCAGGGGTTGTCCCCGCTGTAGCCCTGGCTGCGCAGGTAGTCACAATAGCGGTTGTCCTCTACCTTGAAGCCGGGCGGCCAGATGCCGTCGTCCCGCTCATACGGCTCGAAGCCGCCATGCATGACCAGCCGACCTGGGTCGGTGTCGGGGTTGATGCCCAGTCGGACCGCGCCCTCCGTGTCGGCTTCCACATGGGTCTTGCCCACCACAGCGCAGCGCACGCCGTGCGGCTGCAGGTGGTCGCCTAGCGTCTTTTGCGCCACGGACAAGGGCACAAAATTCCACGCCGACCCATGGCTGGTCACATAGCGACCGGTGTAGGTTGACATGCGGGACGCGCCGCAGACCGGCCCCTGGACAAAAGCATTGGTAAAGCGCACGCCCCGGGCGGCCAGTGCGTCAATGTGGGGCGTGCGAATGTGCGGGTGCCCGGCACACGCGAGGTAGTCCCACCGCAGTTGGTCGGCCATGATGAACAGCACGTTACGCAGTGGTTTGGTTTGTTGGCTCATAGGGATTTCTTGAGGTTCAGGTTCAGAAAAATTCTTTGGCTGCTCAAGCAGCCGTTTCAAAGTCGATCTGACCCCGGGCACTTCGCATAGGGCCGACAAGCGCCTTGATGGCCACAGGGGGGAATTACAGGCTTGAGCACCATTTTTGGCGCTTTACAGAACCCGTAAATGGATGAACCGTCTGCACCGAAATTGGCAATAAACCGGATAGGCAAGCCTCAAACTTCTAACAAGTGACTAACTGGTTCTATACGCCAGAAACCGAGATGCGACACCCCTTGCCTTCAACGCGTCGGGTTCAGCACAAAGTCAAACTCCAGCAAGGTCGCGCCATCGGGCAGAAGTTTCCAGTCGGCGATCAGGGATTCGCGCACGCCGAACACAGGATCGGCTTGCATATAGACACACTCTTTGCGAAACACATGGGTGATGAGCGTTTCATAGCCTTCTGCCTTGAGCATGAAGTGCAGATGCGCAGGCCGCCATGGAGAGCGGCGTGTCGCCTGCAACAGGGCGCCCACGGGGCCGTCGGTAGGAATCGGATAGGCCTCGGAGACGATGGTCTTGAAGTCAAAACTGCCATCGGCACGGGAGTACAAAACGCCCCGAGCCTGCGCATGGGGCAAATCTTCCTTTTGCACGTCGTAATGACCTTCATCGTCGGCCTGCCAGACTTCGATGGTGGCCCGGGCAATCGCCTCGCCGCCCAGGCCCCGCACTGTGCCGCGCACCAGGCAAGGCTGGCCGCTTGCGCCGTTGGCGACATCATCGCCATTCTCGTAATGTGGCGCGTCAGGCACATAAAAGGGTCCGAATACCGTGGCCTCAGTACATCCTGGCGGCTTGTCGTTGTTCATCGCGACGGTCAGCATCGACAGGCCCAACACATCGCTGAGCAAGATGAACTCCTGCCTGGTCGCAGTGCATTTTTGTCCCGCAGCCGTCAGGTACTCGATGCCTTGAAACCATTCGGCTTCGGTCAACCGCACGTCACGCGCAAAGGCATGCAGATGCTTCACGAGCGCAACCATGATCTCCTTGAGGCGCGGCTCTGGCGTATCTGCGAAGCGCTCTTGCACTGCCTGGGTCAGGCTGTCGAGGTTTTGCGGGGACATACTGTGCTTTCTTGAAATGGCTGGCTCAGGCTGCGATGCTGAAATCAGCTTGCCCGCGCGCAGCGCGCATGGGACCCACCAAAGACTTTATCTTCAGATGGGCGGGATGGGCCTGGTAGGCGTCCAGATCTGCCCTGGAGGCAAACACCATGTAAAGCGCAACGTCCCAGGCATCGGGTGCCTCGATAAAGTTCGCACCAACTTCCATGCGCAAAAGGCCGGGCACTTCGTGACGCGCCGCTTCAAAGGCATGCACGACTTCTTGTGCTTGCGCGGCACGCAGCACGGGCGTTTCTCCATTAAGGCGCCAAGTCACAATGTGCGCAATCGTGGTCTGGGTATTGCTCATGGGAATCGATCCAAATGTTCGGGAGTCCATCACAGGCGGATTAATCCGGCTTTCATGAAATTTTCATGTTCAGCGCTGCCTTCCACCGGAAACAGCCGAGCAGCTGATCACTTCAGGAAGCCAGATCAAAAATCACCCGTGATGAGCTGCAGATTTCAAAGCGGGAATACGGCCTTAATCCACAGCGCATTGCCTTGCGCGCCGTTCTTGACGTTGCGCTCGGCCTGCCATTTGGCAGTGACAAACCAGCCCTTGCCGCTGTCGTACTTCACGGAGGGGCCGATCGCCATGCCGCTGGTCTTGCTGTTGGCCAGCTCGACACCGGCTTGCTTGTCCAGTCCCGTCTGCTGCTTGTAATAACCCCCCACGCCAGCGGTCCAGCCGTTGCCTAAGCCCCAGCCGGCGTCGTAGTCAAAGTGGAACTCATTCCCGGAGCGGTAGTCGGTATCCTTGTTTCGCTGATTGAAGATGTAGCCCAATTTGATGTCGCCATTGAATCCCTGCGGGTCTACATAACTCAACGCATAAACCGGCTCGATGGCCGCGTAATTCCGGCCAATGTTGGCCAGATCCCCATTGGTGTAGCGGCCGGTTGGCAGATAAGCATCCAGCGCGACGACGCTATGCAGGTTGGCGCTGTGGTGGTAACCCAGTCCCAGACCGACCGTCATGTCGCCCACGCCCGTCTTGCTCTGGCTGTTGCCCGCCGCGCTGACCTTCAGATCCACCAGCGGCACGATCAAATTGGTCAGCAAATCGCCGCCCAGAACCTTGGCGCCCGTCACCCACACCAGGCGCGGTGCGACCACATTGGCGCGAACTTTGAAGCCTGGCACGTTCAGGTTGTTGCCGCTGCTGTCATTGACGCGGTTGGCGTTGTAGATGTTGCCAAACACCATGCCGTACACGCCCGGAGGCGGCAAGGCGCCAGCCATGTAGTTTTCGACGCCGTGCGGGTAAATGGACCCGCCGCCCTCGGTGGCCTGTGCAGCACCCAGCGCTGCCAGCAACACAGCGCCGGCCATCATTGTTTTGTTGAACATTCATGTCCCCTTCTTATGGTTGTTGAAAATAGAAAAAATCCTGCTCGGCGCGCCGAGCCAGTTCACTGCGCATAGCGCGATGATGGGTTGGGGCCGTCCTGGAACGGATCGCCTGAATTCACAGTGGCACTGGGCATGCCGTCAATGGAAGGCCCTGCGGGCTGCACAGGCGTCAGACCCGTGGCCAGCGTGGTGTTCAGCACCAGACGGCGCGCTGTCGGGAACAGCGTCCAGCCCCAGCGCTGCTGGGCATAGCCCCACAGGCCCTGCTTGAAGTAGATGGTCATCACAATCGCCAGCAAGCCCAGACCAATCAGGTACCAGGTGCCGTAGTCGCTGAAGAACTTGTTGAGCGCCCAGAACACCAGCGCCCCGACCAGCGGTCCTTCGATGCGTCCAATGCCGCCAATCACCACCATGAAGATGGCGAAGGCTGTCCAGTTAACGCTAAAGGCGGCGTCGGGACTGATGCGCAAGTTCCCGACGAAGTAAAGCCCGCCGGCCAGGCCCGCGCCAAAGGCAGCCACGGCATAGACCGCCAGCTTCATGCGCCCCACGGCAACACCCTGGGAACGGGCCGCCACTTCGTTGTCGCGAATCGCCAGCAGGGCTAGTCCCTGCTTGCTTCGCAGGAAAAAGTAAACCAGACCAATTGACGCCACCACGCAGGCCAAAGCCATCCAGTAGGTGACGGATTCGCGCGTAGCTTTCTCGATCCCGCGCAGCGCAGTCAAGCTGGTGCCAGAGCCGCCGCCCACGGCCGGAATGTTGGCAATCGTGAGGCGGAACACCTCGGCGATGACCCAGGTGCCAATCGCAAAATACCCACCTTGCAAGCGAAACGCGATGCGAGACACCGGGATCGCAATGAGGCCCGCTGCCAAAGCGCCCAACAGGACCGCGACGAAAGGGTTGATGCCCAGAAAATTGCCCAGCACCAGCATCGCATAGCCACCCAGGCCAAAAAATGCCTGTTGGCCAATCGACACCATGCCGCCATAGCCAGCCATGAGGTTCCACATCATGGCAAAGATGAAATAGCAGGCGATTTCGACGAATTCACGCATCCAGCTCGATTCGCCCCACCAGGGCAAGCTGACGGCCAGCCCCACCAATGCCAGACCCACGGCCAGGAGCGCCTGGCCACCTTGAATGCTGCGAACAACCTTGTACGACGGGTTCATGGAATTCACTTTCTCAACCACGGGTTTTGGGAAACAGGCCCTGCGGACGCAGCACCAGCACAGCTAGGAACATCAAATGCCCGCCCCAGATGCCCCAGCCAGGGTCGAAGCGAAAGCCCACCTGCTGTGTCACGCCCAGCAGCAGCGCACCGGCCAGCGTTCCCCAGAAGCTGCCCATGCCGCCGATGATCACGGCCTCGAAAGCGAACAGCAGCAGCAAAGGGCCGTCCGATGGCGCCACTGTGGTGCGCATGCCTTGAAGCGCACCAGCCAATGCCACCAGTACAAAGGCAAGCGCCGTGGCCATGGCATAGACCTTGCGCGCATTGAGTCCCATGAGCTCGGCAATTTCGCGGTCATCCGAGACAGCGCGAAACGACCGTCCCAAGGCGGTGTGGTTGAAGAGCCATTGCAGTCCTGCCGTGGTGGCAATGGCCAGCGCCAGGATGATCATGGGCAAGACACCGACGGACAAGTCTGGCGTTATCGACCAGCCCAGGGCATTGAGCCCGTTCGTCTCAATCGAGCGCGGGTCGGCCGAGAACAGTTCGAGCAAGAGGTTCTGCGTGACGATGGACAAACCAAAGGTGACGACCAGTGACGGCAGCGGGTCTTTTCCCAAGGTGCCATTGAGCACATAGCGCTGCAGCGCGTAGCCTACGATCCAGGCCAGCGGCAGTGTCACCAGCATGGCCATGACTGGCGACAAGCCCGCGCCCACCAGCGCGAGCGTGGAAAACGAGCCCAGGATGATGAAATCGCCATGCGCGGTGTTCGTCAGCCGCATGACACCAAACATGAGCGACAGCCCGAGCGCGAACAAGCCATACAGACCTCCCAGCAGGAGGCCTTGCAACAAGGTTTCCATGATTCAAACTCCGAAATAGGCGTGGCTGATCTGCTCTTTGCTCAGATCGGTTGAAAGGCCTTGCAGCGATACCTGGCCCTCCTGAAAGCAATACAGGCGCTGCGACACTTGCCGTGCCACCGAGACATCCTGCTCGACGATCACCACGGCCATGCCTTCGGCGGTGATCGATGGCATCGCGTTGTAGATCTCCCGGATCACGATGGGCGCCAGGCCGAGCGACAACTCGTCGCACAGCAGCACCTCAGGATTGCTCATGAGCGCGCGGCCAATGGCCACCATCTGCTGCTGGCCACCGGAAAGCGAGGTGCCCGGCAAGTGGCGTTTCTCGTTCAGGATGGGAAACAGCCGGTACAGGCGATCGAGGCTCCAGGGCCCCTGGCGCTGCGCGTTGGCACCCATCAACAGGTTTTCTTCCACCGACAGGGAGGCAAACAAGCGCCGGCCCTCGGGCACCATGGCCAGACCCTGGCGAACGATTTTCCCGGGCGGCATGCCACCGATGGGCTGGCCTTTCCAGGTGATGGCCTCGGCCTTTGCCTTGACCAGCCCGGTCAGGCACTTCAGGAAGGTGGACTTGCCGGCGCCATTGGCGCCGATGATGGCGACCAGCTCCCCGGCGTTGAGTTCGAAATCAATGCCAAACAGGGCCTGGGCATCGCCGTAATAGGCTTTTAGGTGATGAGTTTGAAGCAGTGCGGCCATGTCAGACTTCCATTCCCATGTACACCCGCTGCACTTCGGGATCGTTCATCACATCGTGGGGTTTGCCTTCGGCCAGCTTTTGCCCGAAGTTGATGACAAACAGGCGGTCGGCCACCGACAGCAGCGCATGCACCACATGCTCGATCCAGATCATCGTGACGCCGCTGGCCTTGATGCGCTGCAGTTCCTCCACCAGTTCGTGGGCTTCATGCTCGGTCAGTCCGCCGGCGATTTCGTCCAGCAGCAGCAGTTGCGGGCCGGTGGCCAGGGCGCGTGCGAGTTCGAGCCGCTTGCGGTTGAGCAGCGTGAGGGAACCTGCGGGCTTGTTGGCTTGCGGCATCAGGCCGGTTTGATCCAGCACCTGCACAGCCGTGTCCCAGGCAGCGCGCTCGGTCTGGCCGCCGCCAAAGCAGGCGGCCGTGACCAGGTTTTCGAACACGCTCATGTTGCCAAAGGGCTGCGGCACCTGGTAGCTGCGGCCCATGCCACGCCGGCAGCGCAGGTGGGGCGGGAGTGCCGTCACGTCTTCGCCGTTATATTCCACGCGGCCGGCGTTGACGCTCGCGTCACCCGAAATCAGGTTGAACAGCGTCGTTTTTCCCGCCCCGTTGGGGCCCAGAATACCCAGCGTTTCGCCCTTTTGCACCGACAGCGAGATGCTGTCGGTGACCTTGAGCGCCCCGTAGGATTTGCTGACCGAGTGCAGCGCGAGCAGTGGCATGACAGCTTTTCCTTTGACGCTCAAAGCAGCCTGAGCGTGCCGCCCAAGGGAATCCTGGGCGCAGACACGTTGTTGACGATGGTCAGCTCGTACTTGTACTTTTTGCCCTTGCCCCACTGGCCCAGCACCAGCGGCGTCTTGCTGACGTTCTTGAACGGTCCCTTGCCGCCCCACGCCACATCACCCACCACGGTGCCGAGCTTGGCTGAGGCCACGGCGTCACGCACATCGCCCGGCTTGAGCGACTTGCTGCGCTTGAGCGCATCGCAAGCCACCTCGAACAGTGCATGGGTAAAGCCGATAGGCTGCGTCCATTGTTTCTTGGTGGTGGTTTCATAGGCTTCGGACAGGTCCTTGGCGCTTTGCCGGGTGATGCTGGACGTGAAGGGGTGCGATGGGCTCCACCAGACTTCCGTGCTCAGTCCATCGCCCAGATCACCCAGCGCCTCGATGGCGCCCGGGAAGAGAAGCGCCTTGCCCAGGGTGATGACCTTGGGCTTGAAACCTTGCTGCCTGGCCTGCGTCAGGAAGGTCTTGGCATCAGGCGGGATCACCACGCCGGTGACGATTTCAACGCCGTCTTTCTTGAATGCAGCAATCTGCGCACTGAAATCCTGCGTGCCGTTCTGAAAGCGCCCGGTATCGGTCAGGCTGAAGCCCATGCCGGACAAAGGCTTGGGAAAGCCGAGCTCCTTGTCGCCCCAGGCGTTGCCGTCGCCGTCGTTGGGAAACAAGGCGCCCACTTTTTTATTGGTGGCCACCGCCATCCAGCCGTTGGTGAAGCTGGTGATCACGTCCTCCAGCCCCCAGAACATGTGATAAGTCCAGTTAAAGCCCGTTGCGGGATGTCCCTTGCGGCCAAAGAACCAGGGCTGCCACGGCACCACGCTGGAAATACAGGGCACCTCGTTGAGTTCACAGGCATCGCTGACGGGGTTGGCCGTTTCGGGAGTGCCGGCGGTGAGTATCAGGGCGACTTTGTCCTTCAGGATCAGGTCGTTGGCGACATCGCCCGCACGGTTGGGATTGGACTGGCTGTCCTTGAGCACGATTTGCACGACGTGTTTTTTGCCACCAATGACAATGCCATCCTTGAAGGCAGTCTTCATCTGCTCGATCACCCATTTGTCGGCCTCGCCAAAGGGTGCCAGCGGGCCTGTCTGGGGCGACACATAACCGATCTTGACCGTGTCGGCGGCCCATGCCAGAGGCGTGGCGCCGGCGGCTGCGGCGATGGCCAGGCCTTGGGTGAAGTTTCTGCGGGTAATGCTCATGGTTGTCTCCTGTTGTTGTGGTGAAAGGCAGTGAAGGTCAAGCTTGCGGCGGCGCGCCATCAAAAGCGTTCTGCAGCAATTGCCGCAGGGCGGACCGCTCCAGCGGGCGCGGGTTGGGGTACTGGTTTTGCAGGGCGATGTCGCAGGCCTTGTCCAGGTCTTGCTCGCGCATGCCGATGTCCTTGAGCGCCACCGGCGCGCCGTTGTGCAAGGCCAGTTCATAAATGCCTTGAGGCGCAGAATCGACCTGCAGAGCCCGTGCAATACGTACCATGGCCTGTGGCGCAGCCTTGGCGTTGTAGGCCAGGGCATGCGACAAGACGATGGTGTGGGTCTCGGCATGCGGTAAATTGAAGCTGCCGCCCAGGGTGTGGCAGAGCTTGTGATGCAGCGCCATTCCCACATGACCGAGCACGGTGCCGCACAGCCAGGCGCCGTACAGGGCATCGCTGCGAGCAGCCATCTGGTCCGATTGCTGGCGGATTTGAGGCAAGGCCCGGCTGATGGCCGCGATACCCTCTTCGGCCATCAGGCTCATGATGGGATTGCCGTCCACGGCATACAGCCCCTCGGCGGCATGGGCAATGGCGTTGATGCCGCTGGTCACGCTCAAGCCGACCGGCAGGCTTTGGCTCAACTCCGGGTCGTAGATCACCGTACGCGGTAAAACGCGCAGGTCGCGGCCTGTTTTCTTGATGCCTGCTTCGGTGATGCCGAAAATCGGCGTCATCTCGGATCCGGCATAGGTGGTGGGAATGGCCAGAATCGGCAGGCCCGACTCCATGGCGATGGCCTTGCCAAGCCCAATGGTGGAGCCACCCCCGATGGCGACGGCACAATCGGCGCCCAGTTGCCTGGCCACGGCCCGCGCTTCACGGGCGGTTTCGATCGGCACATGCATGACAGCGCGGTCGAATATGCCCACGGCATGCGAACCGAGCAGATCAGCGATCTTCTGGGCCGAGGCACGCTGCTCTGGCGTGGACAACACCAAGGCTTTTTTGGCCCCCATGGCATTGATTTCTTCGGACAGTTGCGCCAGCGCGCCGTTGCCAAAGATGACTCTGGAGGGCTGCGCGGTATATATAAAGGGTTTCATGCTCACTCCAGGCTTAAACCGCGGTCACGAATCAGGCGTGCCCACTTTTCTTGTTCAGTTTTTAGTGCCACACCGAACTGCTCAGGAGTGCTTCCGATGGCGGTGAGCCCTTGTTCTTTGAGACGAGCCACAAATTCAGGTTCGTTCATAATCTTTCGGATTTCAATCTGCAAACGATCCACGATCGGGCGTGGTGTGCCGGCAGGCGCCAGCATGCCAACCCATGAATTGACCTCCAAACCCTTGACTCCGGATTCCGCCACCGTTGGCACGTTCGCATACGCTGGCACGCGCTGAGCACCTGTCTGGGCCAAGGCTTTAAGCTTTCCAGCCTTGACATAAGGCTGGGCCAGCACTGCCGACAAGAACATCATTTCAACCTGCCCGCCGATGAGATCCTGCTGTGCCGGTCCGCCACCCCGGTACGGAATATGGGTGATGAAGGTGCCGGTGACACTTTTGAAAAGCTCTGCTGTCAGGTGATTACTGGAACCCGAACCCACGCTGGCATAGTTGAAGCTGCCTGGTTTGGCTTTTAGCAGGCTAACGAAGGAGCGCAAATCCTGCGCAGGTACTTTGGAGTTGACGACCAGAATTAGCGGATTGCTGACAATCTGGGTTACAGGTACCAAATCCCGATTCACGTCAAAGCCCAGCTTGGGATAGACCAGCGGGTAGGTGGCATAGCTGTCAAATACCATGAGTAGCGTATGCCCATCGGGTGTAGCTCGCGCCACTTCGAGGGCACCGACCGAGCCACCTGCCCCGCTGCGGTTGTCAATCACCAAGGGTTGACCCAAGGCTGCTTGCAGACGAGTCTGTAGCTGGCGGGTCACGGTATCGACAATGCCACCAGGAGGAAACGGCACCACGACGCGCACCGGTTTGGTTGGCCATGCAAGATTTGGCAAAGATGCTGGTTGTGCATGCAGCGTGCCAAGCACACCGCAGCCCATCACAAGCGTGGCGATCCATTGAATTGGGCGCATGGTGTAATTTCCAATTACCGCAGGTAATGGGGCGCGAGTTGTGCGTCCACATTGACCCAGATACTTTTGACCTGGGTGTATTCGCGCATCGCATCAAAGCCCATTTCACGGCCGTAGCCTGAAGCACCCACGCCACCGAACGGAGAGCCAGGGTTCACCCGCTTGTAGCAGTTGATCCAGACCATGCCGTTCCTCATATCGCGGGCAAATTTGTGCGCACGCTGCAAGTTATTGGTCCACAGGCCTCCCCCGAGGCCGTACTCGGTGCTGTTGGCGATCTGCAGGGCTTCTGCGTCGTCCTTGAAAGTGATGACGGTGACAAAGGGACCGAAGACCTCTTCTTGCGCCACGCGGTCCTTCCAGGAAGCAGCGCGCACGATGGTCGGCTCGACATAGCAACCCCTTGCAAGATCGCCACCGGGTGCATTGCCACCCGACAGGATTTCCCCGCCTTGACTTCGTGCCACGTCGACATAACTGAGCACGCGGTCACGGTGCTGCAGGCTGGTCAGCGGACCCATTTCGGTGTTGGGGTCCAGTGGATTGCCCAGACGAATGCTGCGCGCCAGAGGAATGAACTTCTCCAGGAACGCATCAGCAATTTTTTCGTGCAGCACCAGGCGCGATCCGGCAATGCAGGCCTGGCCCTGGTTGTGAAAGATGGCCCAGGCAGCGCCGTTGACGGCAGCTATCAGGTTCGCATCCTCGAAAACGATGTTGGCGCCTTTTCCACCCAGTTCCAGCTGTACCTTCTTCAGGTTGCCCGCGCTCGCCTCCACGATGCGGCGACCCGTTGCCGTACTGCCGGTGAAGGCCACCTTGGCAATCTCCGGATGCTCGGCAATGTATTGGCCCGCCACCGCTCCCAGGCCCGGAATGATGTTGACCACGCCATCGGGTATCCCGGCTTCGGCCATCAGCTCGGCAATTTTGAGCGATGACAGGGGGGTGATTTCAGCGGGCTTGAGTACCACGCAGTTTCCTGCGGCCAGGGCCGGAGCCATCTTCCAGCTTGTGAACATCAGCGGGAAATTCCAGGGCACCACCTGCCCGACCACACCGACCGGCTCACGCAGCGTGTAGTTCAGAAAACCGGCTTCAACCGGAATCTGCTCGCCATGGAACTTGTCGGCCATACCGCCGAAATAGCGGTAGGTCACGGCTGTACGCGGCACGTCCAGCATCCGTGAGTCGCGAAGAGGGTGGCCTGTATCGAGCGACTCCAGACGCGCCAGCTCTTCTGCGTTGTCTTCAATCAAATCCGCCAGCTTAAGCAAAATCCGGCCACGATCCATTGCCGCCATGCGGCTCCAGGACGGAAAGGCTTTGTGCGCTGCAGCTACAGCCTTGTCCACATCGGCGCGGCCCGCCATGGCAACTTGAGTAATGACCGAGTTGTCGTGCGGATTGAGGGTAGCCAGCGTCTCGCCAGATTCGGCATCAACAAACTGCCCATTGATGAACAACTGGTGGCGAACGGGCGTGCGCAAGCCTGCGGCGGCCGCAATGTCTTTGAGACTCATGAAAACTCCAGCCCCGCCACAGCGGGGAGTTGGTTATGGGTGGTTAGGGCGTATCAGAACGAGACCGGGACTTCCGGTGCTTCGCCGTTCTGGATTTCATAGACCAGCTTGGGCGAACCGTTTTCCCACACCAGTAGCATGGAACGCTTCGGGCTGTAGCCCTGATGGCGGCAGTACGCGGGCATGGCGGCCATGTCACCGGCCTTCATGATCACGCGCGCCAGAGGCTTTCCGGTGTTCTTGTCGGCACAATCCCAGGCGATCTCGTCGCTCATCTGGAAGAACCACTCGACGCGATCGTTCGAGTGCATGATGGGCAGAATATGCTCTTCGGTCGTGGGGCACATGTAGCTGTGCTTGACCACACTGGTGAACGAGGGGTTCCAGGTGACCTGTGAGCGGCTCAGGAAACCAAACAGGTTGAAGGCATGCACTTCGTTTTCAAAACCAGGCTCTGGATGCAATTCTGGCTGGTCCTGAGGTACATCGGCAAAACCGCGGTTCACTGGTGCACCTCGCTCATCGCTTCGTAAATTCAGGTCACCCTTAAGACCTACGCAACGAGAAGCCAATTCACGAGCACGGGTAATGGCTGGGGTGTTGTTGCCATTCTTACGTCCGTAGGGCGTGCCCGTTTCTTGTGGTGCAGCAAAGGGGTCAAAACAGGCGTTGGTCCAATCATTCAGAATTTGCTCGAAAGTGGCGCGAATCTGTTCGGTTGGAAAGTTTTCCAACAGGTCAACCCCGGCCGCCTTCATGGTGCCGTTGAAGGCACCAGCCTGCATATCTACCGAACTGTAATGGTTGACGGTACCGAAGACATCGTCAAAGTTCACGCCACCATAAAAGAAGCCCCAACCGACATCGCGCATCAGCGCGCGCAGAAAGCTACCAATATCCATGGTGTGCGACAGGGGGCGACCGTCTCTGGTTTTCCAGGCGATGTGGGCAAAATATTCGTCGCGGCGAAAGCCAAACGAGCCCAGTTGAAAATCCTTGTAGCCCAGGGTGGCATCGGGCTGAGAAGCAATGACTTTGGCAAGTTCTGTAGGTGCGTTCATGGTGTCAATCTTTCAGAAGTGATGGACAAATGCGATTTCGTGGGAATTCAGGTGGTTTGGCAAATATCGGCCCACTTTTCCACCGATAAATCGCCCTTGCAGGTCTGCAGGACCAGCACGCCTGGCTCCGTGGCGCGAAACTGGTAGGCGGTGTTCTTGGGCAGCATGCCCTGGTGGCCACGCCTGAGCTTCATCCACCCCATCTTCTGGCCCCTGGGTTCGCCTTGCACCAGCACGGCACCATCTTTTTCTGGGTCCTGCACGGTCTGTGCAGCGTCGAGTTTGATGAGATGGACCTCGACATCGGTGTCCATGTTCAATGCAAATTCGTCATGCGCGCAGGTGAACCAGGGAGAAACGCCTTCGCTGCGCAGTGCTTCGAGCACGTAAATCTGGTTTTGACCGAACACCACCTTTTGATAAGGGGCGGATTTGTTCGCAATTTCAAAGCAATTTGAAAATGCGTAATGCTTGACATCATCATCGATGGCCTCCACACGGCCTTTTTCATAGCTCTTGAGGGAACCGAATTTCGTTTCGTATTGCACAGTCATTTTTTGCCTCCAAAAATCCAGCGTTTGCTGGGGATGAAGCGAACTTTAAACAATAAGAAGCGTCATCGGTAGTGAGCAGAAGCGTGCTCTATTGTTCTTTTTTCACGAACAATCTTCAGGGTTTACCCCTAAACCAGGAGTCAAGCCTCAACCAATCGAGAAGGCAAGATACCCCGCTCGATCAGGGCTGCATCCCAGGGCGGAATGCGTGAGAACTTTGACGAAATATGTTCTATGAACAAGCGCAACTTGAAGGCATTGCGCGAGGTGGCCGCATAGACAGCGCTGAGCCAGAACGAGGACAAGAGATGTTCCGCAAGAACAATCCGCAGATCGCCTTTCAAAATGGCGTCTTCCGCTACCAAGGTGGGCAGGCACACGATGCCAGCGTGATCCAGTGCATATTCACGCAGTAGATGCACGCTGTTGGTCAGCAAGGATGCTTTCAGATAGAGCGTGACCTCTTCACTGTCATGATGAAAAGTCCATTGATCCCGGGTCGGGTAGCCTGAATACAACCCCAGCTTATGGTTGTGCAGGTCTCGTGGGACCTTGGGAGTGCCGTGTCCCTGGAGGTACTGCGGTGTGGCGCAAAAGACGCGGCGTACAGAAAACAAGTGGCGTGCGATGAGTTCAGTCGTCGCCGGAGGGAAAATTTGCAAGGCACAGTCCACCCCTGCCTTGATGGGGTCGATGACGGCATCACTGACTATCAGGTCCAAGCGGATATCCGGATAAGCGCTGCGAAAGCTGTGAAGCACGCCAAAGTTTCCCAGTACCAAACCGGGCAAGGCATGGATCCTGAGCGTTCCTGAAAGCGAATGACTGACATCGCGCATTTGATCCACAATGTCATTGGCACGTCCCACCAGTTCCGTGCAATCGAGCAAATAGGCTTGACCGACTTCGCTGAGACGCACCATGCGCGTGCTACGGTGAAACAGTGGCGCGCCCACATACTCTTCCAATTGCTTGATCCGGGTAGTGATTACCGAGCGAGAAACACGCAACTGCCGGGCGGCTTCTGCAAAGCTTTGCGTTTGTGCAACCCGTACAAAGGCTTCGATATTTTGTAGTCGATCCATCTGACCTTGTTCTTGTTTTATGCAGTGCTCAGCCCGAGGTTACGAACTGTGTCGATGGCGTTGGTCAGGCTTTTGAACTGTACGCTTTGCTTGTCCAGCTGAATAACCAAGTTTATCAATTCCTTGACGCTGCGGACAAGTCAGTCAAGTTTGCATAAAACAACTCTTAAGAAACTTCCCCAGCCCGCCCTGGATTTCTGAAGTCTGAAGTCATGCGGGCCGTAGTTCCTTGGGTTTGAGTTCGAAGCCCATTTCACGGGCTCGCTTGGCCAGATTTTGCACCACCCGCTGGCGATACCGTTCTTCGTATTCATCCTGCCCGGCCTCGACAAAGGCCTGACCCTTGGTCAGCATGAAATACACCAGCCGCGCCAGCTTGTGTGCGCTGGCGGTGATGGCCTTGGGTTTGTCCATGCGTGAGCACAGTCGGCGGTGATGCGCGCCCAGTGCAGTTTGACTTTTGCGCAGCGCCTGCGCGGCCATGCGCAAGGCCTGGGCGGCGCGGTTAGCACAGGGCTTGGTGGCACTTGAGAGTACCTTGCCACCTGAAATCTTCGTTCCCGGACACAAGCCCAGCCAGGATGTGAAGTGCTTCACGGTAGGAAAGCGTGCCAGATCAACGCCAATCTCGCTGATGACTTTCAACGCGGTGCTGGTATCGATGCCCGGAATGCGCGTCAGGTCCACGCCGCTGGCCTCAAACAGGGAAGTTCGCGCGTCAAAGCCCACCGAGTTCTTCGCCGGAGTGCCACGCTTGGGCGCACCCAGGCCGTCCTCGGGTAACTCGTGGCCTTTCAGGTTGGCCAGCAACTGTTGCAGTTTGCCGTCGCACTCGGTGATCTGCACGGCGTAGGTGTCAATCAAGGCCAGCGCCTGCTTGAGGGTAAACAGGTGCTCGTCGCGCCAGTTGCCCTGTAGCGCGGCTGCGACTTCGGCCTCGTCAGCCTTGATGCGACGGTCCCGCAGCTTGGCCAGGGTGGCGGCATCGCGCTCGCCAGCGACGATGGCGCGCACGATGGCCTGGCCGGTCACCCCCATGATGTCGGAGATGACGTGGTGCAACTGCACATTCATCTGCGTCATCGCCTTCTGCAAATGCTGGACATGGCGTGCCTGGTAGGACAGCAGCATGTCGCGGTGACGCCAGACGGCACGCAGGGCGCAGACCTCCTCAGGCGGTCGAAAGCCGCCGCGCAGCAACCCATAACTCATCAGTTGCTGCAGCCACTGACAGTCCAGCACGTCGCTCTTGCGTCCAGGCACACTCCTGACGTGGCGGGCGTTGACCAGGTGGACTTCAAACCCTGCGGCATCGAGCATCTCGAACAAGGGTATCCAGTACACACCGGTGGACTCCATCGCCACGGCCGTGATGGCGCACTGGCGCAGCCACCGCACCAGGCGCTCAAGATCGGCGGTGAAGGCGGCAAATTCCTGTACTGGCTCAGCATCCCGGTCCGCAGGAACGGCGACGAAATGGCTGGTGGCACCGATGTCGATGCCGCAGGCGTTGGGGTAGGCGATGCTCAAGCTTGCCGTCTTGGCTCGCTTGCGAATCGGCTTGGCTTTGGATGCAGGTGAGGCCTCGGGTGATTTTCTGACAGTCTTGGGCATGGCGCGCTCCTTTGCGACAAGGGTTCAACGATGCATGCCACGCGGGATAAACGTCTTGAATGCTCAGTCTCTTAAACGGGATGGTCAAGGCAAGCTAATCGGCTGCCATGAGCCTCACCAATGTCGAAGACGCAACCCGACCACGCTAACGTACGGGCCAAAAAGGCACCAATGGCTTTCCGGTCATGTGTGGCACGCACAGTGACGGTACTCCAGCGCATGCCACACAAGTTTCTTCGGCTCGGAGTCCGGGCGGGGCCGGCTGGATCGCTAACGATAAAAAGCGTTTTTTGAGTGCAAAGTGACACCAGTCGCTTGTCATCAATGCCTGGCCAGCAGTTCAAAACTTACAAGTTTTGAGCTTCCCAACCCCGCAAGCGTGGCAGGCGTTCGCGAAGAAACATTACTTTGGGTTATGAAGTTGATGTTCAAAATTTGTGTTTCTTGAGAGCAATCCAGGCCCGTTGTCGGACCCGGCGTAGGCGGAGAAACATGGGCCACATCGGTTAAAAAGTGAACGGCAGCGCCGAGATGACCGACCAGACAATGGTGCGAGCTTCAAGCGAACCGGTGGCTGTCAAGGAAGTTGTCGCCTGAAGTGAAGTGAGTCAGGCTGTTTTTTGCTTGTGTTCAGGCTCCTTGGTTTGTTGCTCGGTTTCAGGGTTGAGGTGAACGGTATCGACATGCGCCCACTGGCGGGCCTGCCCTGACCAGCGTTGAGGATTTTCCTGGCGGGCCCGTTCATAGACGAGCGAGCGCTCTTCAAGCAAGGCCCTGTCCAGGCCGGCATGGCGCTGTGCCGGTGTCACGAAGCCGATGGCGCTGTGGCGATGCTCGTTGTTGTACCAGTGCGCCAACTCCGTGACCCAACGCCGCGCGGCCAGCAGGTTTTCAAACGGCTTGACGGGTAGCTGGGGGCGGTACTTCAGCGTTCTGAACGCCGATTCCACGTACGGATTGTCGTTGCTGACCGCCGGCCGGCTGCGCGTGTGGGCCACGCCCAGGCGCTGCATGGTGGCGAGCATGGTCTCGCCCTTCATCGGCGCGCCATTGTCCGAATGCACCGTCAGCTGGCCCGGGCGAATGTTTTGCCGCGCACAGATGTCTCGCAGCAACTGGCCGGCCAGCTCGGCGCTCTCGCCATCGAACACCTGCCAGCCGACAATCTTGCGGCTGAACAAGTCCTCGAACAGGTACAGGTAAAAGTGCTGGCCGCGCACCTGGGTCGGCAGATACGTAATATCCCAGCAAAACACCTGATCGGGCCCGGTCGCGGCCAGGGCGCGCGGCCGGCTGCGCTTTTGCGCTGCGCGTTCCGAGCGCCGGTGGGCCAGTTGGCCCTCCTGTCGCAGCAGGCGGTACATCGTGGACTCCGAGGCTACATAGACGCCTGTGTCCGCCAGGCGAGGCACGACTTGACTCGGTGGCAAGTCCTTGAACGCTTCGCTGTTGAGCGCGGCCATCACGGCCTGGCGCTCTTCTTCACGCAGCTTGTTCGGTGGGCACACGTAGCGCCGCTTGCCCGAAGGGCGCTGGTCCCCCTCGGCCGCCCCCGTGCGCTGCCAGCGCTGCACGCTGCGGCACGACAGGCCGATCTGGCGGCAAGCCCGGCTCAAACGTGCCCCGTCGGTGCAGGCTTTGCCGATCAGGCCGAGCAACTTTTGGCGCTGCTGGACGGACGTCATTTGTCCGCGCCCTCCAGCAGCGCCTGGAAGTTTTTTTGCAGCACCAGCAGTGCAGCCACCTCGGCCAGCGCTTTCTCCTTGCGCCTGAGCTCACGCTGGAGTTGCTCGTGCTGGCGCTGCAGCTCTCGAAAGGCGCTGCTCGCCTCGCGCGAGGCGGGTACGGCAGGCGTGCAAAACTCTTCGCGCCACTGCGTCAGCTGGTGCTCGAAGACGCCATGCTCGCGGCACCATGCCGCCAGGGCTGAGCCATTCAATGGGTAGCTTTCCTGCAAGGCCGTCAGGCGCTGTGCGGGTGACCAGGCCGCTGCAGGTCCGTCCAGCGCAGGGCTTGTCTCGCCGGGTGCCTGTTCGCCAGCCTTGGCTGAATCCAGCACCCATCTCTTGAGGGTGCCAGGAGACATGTTCAGCTCGCTGGCAATGCTCAGAATTGAACGCGTACCGCGATGCCGCGCTTTGAGAAGCGCCTGCTCCTTGAATTCGGGGGAGTGATGTGAATGAGGTTTTCTGTGCATGAAATGTCGCTCCGGTGCGGATAACCCGCGAAAAATCGGAGGCGACAACAATTCTGACACCGGGGGGAACCCGCCTGAGAGCATGGTCCGGGATTCGTCGGCGACAGTGGTGAGCGCAGCAATGCGCATCCCGTTCAAGAGATCGAGTCGAATTCGACGTCTCCCATGGCGCTGCCGTTCATTAACCTTCATGGAGCGTGATTATGGCAATGCGAAAGCGAGAAGACGAGGTGTTTCCCAATGCCGCGGGCATTGACATCGGCGCATCGAGCCACTGGGTGGCGGTGCCCGCGCATCTGGCCGATGATCCGGTGCGCGAGTACGGCGCGATGACGGACGACTTGAACGCGATGGCCGACTGGCTGCTCGCGTGCGGCGTGGACACGGTGGCGCTGGAATCCACGGGCGTGTACTGGATCCCGGTGCACGAGGTGCTCGAGCAGCGCGGCCTGAAGGTCTGGCTGGTCGATGCGCGGCAGATGAAGTACGTGCCCGGGCGCAAGAGCGACGTGCAGGACTGCCAGTGGCTGCAAAAGCTCATGAGCCTGGGCTTCCTGCGCGCGGCCTGGCGGCCTGCCGAGGAGGCGTGCGTGGTGCGCGCCATCGTGCGCCAGCGCGAGGTGCTGCTCATCGAGCAGGCCAGCTGGGTGCAGCGAATGCAAAAGGCGCTGGTGCAGATGAACATCCAGCTCACCGAGGTGCTCACCGATGTCATGGGCATGACCGGGCAGGCCATCATCCGCGACATTGTGGCCGGCGAGCGCGACCCCCAGGCGCTGGCGCGTCACCGCCACAGCCGCGTCAAGGCCAGCGCAGAAAAAATTACGAAAGCGTTGACCGGCAACTGGCGCGAAGAGCACCTGTTCGTGCTGGCGCAGGCGCTGGCGATGTACGACAGCCTGGCGGTGCGCATCGCCGAGTGCGATGCCAAGCTCGATACCTTGCTGGCACCGCTGGGCCAGCATGAAGTTCAACTGGCTGGGCCGACAAAGAGGGCTGGCAAGAACACCCCGGGCTTTGATCTGCGCACAGCCTTGGCGCGCTGGGCGGGGGTGGACCTCACGCGCATCAACGGACTGGCCGTAACCTCGGTGCTGACGGTGCTCTCCGAAATTGGCCCCGACCTGAGCCGTTTCGCCAACGTCAAGCACTTTTGTTCCTGGCTGTGTTTGTGTCCAGGCACCAAGATCAGCGGGGGCAAGGTGCTCTCGGCACGCACACGGCGATCTACGAATCGCGTACGCCAGGCACTGAAACTGGCCGCCATGAGTTTGTCGCGCAACGGCTCGGCGCTCGGCGCCTTCTATCGTCGGCTTTGCGCACGCATGGACAAGCCTCGGGCCAATACAGCGGTGGCCCACAAGCTTGCCCGGATGGTCTATTTCATGCTCACACGCGGCGAGGACTACGTCGATCAGGGTCAGCAGCACTATGAAGAGCAGCAGCGCCAGCGATCAATTGCCGCGTTACAGCGCCGTGCCACTGTTCTGGGCTTCGTGATTACACCGGTGTCGTCAACCGCCTAACAGCGGGATCCTCACCGGTTGTTTCTCAAGAGAGCCAGGCGTTCTGGTGGTTATGTGCTCATTCATGGGAAAAGGCAATGAACTGTCTGATGTTACGCAGCGCTCCCTGGATCCAGCAGAGATGCATTTTCGATTCGGCAGTACCGTCGCGCAGCCCACCTGCCAGGAATCAAGGCGCTGGGGGTCCAAGGTGTTGCCTCGCCTCATCGGCGCTCTCGAAGATGTGGGGCGCCACGCCCCGCCGGCTCAATGCGTCGCCGAGCTTGCTGCGAAGGAAGGCGCTGGTCGTGTAGCGCGACACCCGGCTGTAGTGGCGCTCGGCCACCTCATGGGCCATCTCGATATAGGCCTCCAGCGCATCGGGCAGCACGGTGAAGTTGTCGTAGTCCACGATCGCCGGAACCTTGCGGCCCAGGGCCTGCAGGCGCTGCTCGAGATGCGCCCTGATCTCCTGAACATCGGCTTCGCTGCGTACCGTCCAGCCTTCGAAATTGGCAAAGAACAAGCCTTGCTGCGCATCGAAGGTGAAGCGCTGCGCCAGCGGCAGGCGCAGCATGTCCTCGCGCAGCCGCATGGGCTCCGGGCTGAAGATGCGCGCGTCCATCAGGCGCGGCGGCGCCTTGATGAGGGGCGCGAATTCCATTTGCGCGAGCACGTCGCGCGCCAGGTCGATGCCTGGCGCAATCTCCGTCAGCTCTAGCCCACCTTCAACCAGGCGGAACACGCAGCGCTCGGTGATGAAGAGCACCGGTTGCCCGCGCCGCGCCGCCAAGGGGCCGCTAAACGTGCGGTGCTCGACTTCTCGAACGAACTTGACCGTTTTGCCGTCGCGCACGATGTGCAAGGCGCCGCCGCGAACATCGAACTGCAGCTTGCCGGCGTTGAAGGTGCCGACGAACACCACCTTCTTGGCGTTCTGGCTGATGTTGATGAAGCCGCCGGCACCGGCCAGGCGCGGTCCGAACTTGCTGACGTTGAGGTTGCCCTGCATGTCCGCCTGCGCCAGGCCGAGGAAGGCGATGTCGAGCCCGCCGCCGTCGTAGAAGTCGAACTGGTAGGGCTGGTCGATGATGGCCTGGGTGTTGATGGCGGCGCCGAAGTTCGCGCCACCGGCCGGCACCCCGCCCATCACGCCGGGCTCGGCCGTCAGGGTCAGCAGGTCGATGACTTTTTCTTCGTTGGCGACGTTGGCGATGCCTTCGGGCATGCCGATACCGAGATTGACCACGCTGTTGGCCTGGAGCTCGAGCGCGGCCCGGCGCGCGATGATTTTTCGCTCGTCCAGCGCCATGACTTCGGCGCTGCTCGCCGGCACGCGCATCTCGCCGCTGTAGCCGGGATGGTAAGCAGTGCCAAAGGTCTGCCAATGGTTCTCGGGACGGGCAACGACAACGCAGTCAACCAGCACGCCAGGCACCTTGACCTGGCGGGGGTTGAGCATGCCGCGCTCGGTGATCCTCTCGACCTGCGCGATGACGATGCCGCCACTGTTGTGCGCTGCCGTGGCGATCGACAGGTTCTCCAGCGTCAAGGCCTCGCGCTCCATCGTCAGGTTGCCGTCGGGGTCGGCGGTGGTGGCGCGGATGATGGCGACGTGGATGGGAAAGGCCTTGTAGAACAGGCTTTCGCGCCCGCCCAGGTGGCTCACCTCGACCAGGTCTTCGGTGGTTCGCGCGTTGATCTTGCCCCCGCCCAGGCGCGGATCGACGAAAGTGCCCAGCCCGACATGGCTCAGGTGGCCGGGTCGCCCGCCCGCGATGTCGCGAAACAGGCAGGAGATCACGCCCTGGGGCAAGTTGTAGGCTTCGATACGCCCCTCGACCGCCAGGCGGCCCAGCTTGGGCACCAGTCCCCAGTGCCCGCCAATGACCCGGCGCACCAGCCCTTCGTGCGCCAGGTGGTTCAGGCCCTTGCCCTGGCCGTCGCCCTGGCCCGCTGCATAGACCAGGGTCAGCTGGCGCGGCGCGCCGCTTGCCACAAAGCGCTCTTCGAGCGCAATGGCGACTTCTTCAGCAAAGCCGATGCCGACGAAACCGGACGTGGCGATGGTGTCGCCGTCGCGGATCAGCGCGACGGCGTCGGCGGCCGAGACGATCTTTCCCTGATCGCTCTGGCCGGGAGTGCGGGGTTGCAGGGGGTCCATGTCAAGTCCTCAGCGTGCCGTCCAGCCGCCTTCGATCGGCAGCGCGGCGCCCGTGATCGAGGCGGCCGCGTCCGAGCACAGGAACACGACCAGCTGGCCCAGCTCCTTCAGCTCGACGAAGCGCTTGTTCGGCTGCGACGCCAGGATCACTTCGCGGATCACGCGTTCCTCGGGCATGTTGTGCGCCCGGGCCTGGTCCTTGATCTGGGCATCGACCAGCGGTGTGCGCACGTAGCCCGGGCAGACGGCGTTCACGGTGATGCCGGTCTCGGCCACTTCCAGGGCCACCGCCTTGGTCAGGCCGACCACGCCATGCTTGGCGGCGACGTAAGCCGACTTGAACGGCGAGGCCACCAGCCCATGCGCCGAAGCGATGTTGACGATGCGCCCCTGGTTGCGGCGCTTCATCCCCGGCAGCACTGCCTTGATGGTATGAAAGTTCGACGACAGGTTGATGCCGATGATCTGGTCCCACTTGGCATCGGGGAACTCATCCACTGGCGCGACATGCTGCACACCGGCGTTGTTGACCAGGATGTCCACGCCGCCGAAAGCTTCCTCGGCCTGCGCCACCATCTGTGCGATCTCGGCTGGCTGACTCATGTCGGCTGCGCTGTAGGCTACCAGCACACCGGTCTCATCGGCGAGTTGCCGGCACAGCGCTTCGATCGCCTCGGGGTCGCCGAAGCCGTTGAGCATCACGTTCGTGCCGGCGCCCGCCAGTGCCTGCGCAATGGCCAGGCCAATGCCGCTGGTCGAGCCGGTCACGATGGCGGCCTGTTTCTTTGTCATGATTTTCTTTCAGTGAGAGTGAATGGATGACGTTCGCCACAGGCCCTGGCAGCACGGTGGTACACACATCGGTGACGCCTATTTCCCTTGGATAGATACGCGTTATGCGGCGTCGGCCTGGGCCTCTGGGGCGGCACGCTCAAAGGCGGGCAACTCCATGCAGGCTTCGCCAATGCGGCAAAGCGTCGGGTAGGCAGCGAGCGAGATGCCAAAGCGCTCGGCGTTGTAGATCTGCGGCACCAGGCAGCAATCGGCCAGCGTCGGCGTGTCGCCATGGCAGTACCGGCCGGTGGCTGCGCTTTCGCTGAGCATGGATTCGACCACCGTGAAGCCCAGCGCCACCCAGTGGGCGTACCAGGCACTTTTGGCCTGGGCGCTGGCGCCCAGGGTTGCTTCCAGGCGCTGCAAGACGCGCAGGTTGTTCAGCGGGTGAATCTCGCACGCGATGGTCTGGGCGATGGCGCGCACCCGCGCCCGTCCGGCCGCATCCGGCGGCAGCAAAGCGGGCGCGGGATGCACCTCGTCGAGGTATTCGATGATGGGCAGCGACTGGGTGAGCGTGACCTCGCCGTCCACCAGCACCGGGACGAGCTCGGCCGGGTTGAGCGTGGCAAACGCGGCCGAATGCTGCTCGCCGCCGCCGCGCACCAGGTGCACGGGAACCGCCTCGTAGGCCAGGCCCTTGAGCGCCAAGGCGATGCGCACGCGGTACGAGGCCGAGCTGCGAAAGTAGGTGTAAAGCACCAGCATGGCAATCAGTCCTTCGCGCTAAACCTGGCGGGCCGGCAGCACAGTGCCTACACACTCGCCAAAGCCGATGCGCGCCGCCCCGGTCTTTTCGCACCAGCCGCGCAGCACCACCGCGTCGCCATCTTCGAGGTAGCCGCGCGTCTGGCCATTGGGCAGCGTCAGCGGCTGCTTGCCGCCCACGGTCAGCTCGATCAGCGCGCCGGCCTGGTCCAGCGTCGGGCCCGACAGGGTGCCGGTGCCCAGCAGGTCGCCGGGCTGCAGGTTGCAGCCATTGACCGTGTGGTGGGTCACCATCTGGGCCACCGTCCAGTAAGCGTGCCGGTAGCTGGTGTGCGTCAGGCGCGTGGCCGCCTGGCCTTGGTCACGCATGGCTTGCGTTTGCAGCAAGACTTCGAGCTGCACGTCAATGGCGCCCTGCGCCCAGTTGGCCGGCGCATCGAGATAGGGCAGCGGTTGCGGATCATCGGCTGGCCGCGTGAAAGGCAAGCGGTACGGCGTCAGGGCCTCCAGCGTCACGATCCACGGCGAGATGGTCGTGGCGAAATTCTTCGACAGGAAGGGGCCCAGCGGCTGGTACTCCCAAGCCTGGATGTCCCGGGCCGACCAGTCGTTGAGCAGGCACAGCCCGAACACGCTGGCCTCGGCTTCGGTGATGGCGATAGGCGCGCCCAGCGCGTTGCCGCTGCCCATGAAAACGCCCAGCTCGAGCTCGTAGTCCAGCCGCTTGCACGAGCCGAACGAGGGCTCGCTCGCCCCCGGCGGCAGGGTCTGGCCCACTGGCCGCGGGAAGGTCTGGCCCGATACCCCAATGCTCGACGCGCGTCCGTGGTAACCGATGGGAATCCACTTGAAGTTGGGCAGCAGCGGGTTGTCGGGACGGAACTGGCGCCCGATGTTGGTGGCGTGATAGACCGAGGTATAAAAATCGGTGTAGTCGCCGATGCGCGCGGGCACGCCGTATTCGGCCTCCTGCTGCGGCATCAGGCAGGCGGCCAGCTGGCCTTGCTCGGCCGCGCCTTCGCGCAGGGCGCGCGACAGCGCCAGGCGCAAGGCAGTCCAGGCGCTTGCGCCCAGCGCCATGAGGGCGTTGAGCTTGTCCTGCGCGCCGGCCTGCGCCGCGGACCCGGCCTCGCCGCCGAACACGCCAGCGGCCGCGGCAGCGGCCAGGTCCAGGATCTGGTCACCAATGGCCACGCCGCCGCGGAAGGCCTCAAGGCTGCCCTTGCGGCGGAAGACCGCGAACGGCAGGTTCTGGATAGGGAAGTCATTGCCCGCCGCATTGGCGGACGTGACCCAGCTGCGCAGCGCCGGATCGTGGGTTTCGTTGAGTAGCGTCATGGTCGTCATTCTCCGGCGTAGCTGCCGTCATGCATCCAGCGCGCATGCTGGGGTGCTTTTTTGGTCACGGCCCATTCGTTGAGCATGTCCCACTTGGCTTCGTCGAGCATCTTGGCCATCTTCGGTGTGCCGGTGTTCGCGCACAGCTCCAGGCGGTGGCCGCTCGGGTCGAAGAAATAGATGGACTTGAAGATGGTGTGGTCCGTCGGGCCCAGCACCGAAATGCCGTCGGCCTCTAAGCGGGCCTTGGCGTCCATCAGGGCTTCCATCGATTCGACCTGCAGCGCCAGGTGCTGGGTCCACTCGGGGGTGTTGGGGTCACGGCCCATGGGCGGCTGGGTCGGCAGCTCGAAAAAGGCCAGCACGTTGCCGTTGCCGGCATCGAGAAAAACATGCATGTAGGGATCGGGCGCCTTGGTCGAGGGCACCTCGTTCTCGGCAATCGCCAGGATGAATTTCATGTCCAGGTACTTGCCGTACCACTCGACCGTTTCCTTGGCGTCCTTGCAGCGATAAGCGACGTGATGGATTTTCTGGATTTTCATGGGGCACCTCAAAAAAAAGTAAGTATCAGGCTGGGACCGTCTGGCTCAAAGCATCACAGGTCACGCAGCGCGGCCTGGACATGGGCGTCGAAGGTCTTGGGGTTGGCCAGGGCATTGGCGTTCAGCAGCGCCAGCTTGACCAGGAACAGTTCGGCCTTGTCGTGGCCGGCCTGGTCGATGGCCGTCGCCAGGGCGTCGTACACGGTTTCCAGGCCAGGGATGGTCAGGGCGTTTTTGGTGGCAGTCATGGAGCTTTCCTATTACTGGGGCAGGGCGATATTGAGGGCGGCTTGCAGGCGCGTGGCGTCCAGCGTCAGCCAGCGCGCGCAGATGTGCTGGTCGGGGCGCAGCAGGTAGGCGGCACCGCTGGCCTGCACGCCGTAGCGCTTGCGGAAATGGCCGTCGGCGTCAGCCAGGGTCAGGTCGGCGCCGGCCACGGGCTGGGCGGCACCGACGGCAATCACCTTGATCGGCACGCCTTTGGCGCGGGTGGCCGCCAGCACTTGCTGCATGGGTTCAGGAAGCGCGGCAGCGTCCGTGAAGTACAGCAGGTCAAAACCGCCGCCCAGGTGGTCGAGCAGGAAGTCGTTGGGCGCCAGGCGGATGTTTTGCGGCGGCGCGCCGTGGGCGGGGCCGGAGCGGAACAGCGCGTTGTCGTCGCCCTGGCTGTTGAGCATCGAGTCGGTGTACTCATGCGGACGCGAGGTGCGCCAGTGGTAGAGCGGCCGCACGAATTCCTCGGTCAGCGACAGCGACAGCACGGCATCGCGCAGCAGGCGGAAACCCGGGCTGGGCGGCGCCATGAAGCGTGTGCTCTTGCCCGCTTCGTCGATAATCTCGCGCGCCGCGCCGACGCGTTCGGCGCTGTGGTTGGCCAGCAGCTTTTCACCGGCCAGGCCCCTGACCACGAAGGCCAGGTGCCAGGCCAGCGATTGCGCGTCCTGGAAGGCGGTGTTGGCGCCGCGCACGCCGAAGATCGGCAGCAGGTGGGCGGCGTCGCCGGTGAAGATCACGCGGCCCTGCACGTAGTCGGGCAGCGTCAGCGTGCGCGCGGAATAGACCGAGTTCCAGTCCATTTCCCACGGCACGCCGGCGTGGCCGATCATGGCCAGCTGGGCGTCGATGCGGGCCTTGAGCGACGCGGGCTTGAGCGCTTCCTCGGGCGTTTCGCCGGGGGGCAGCTGGTAGTCCACGCGCCAGATGCCATGCGGCTCGCGGTGCATCAGGATGGTGTTGCCGGGGTTCCATTCGGGGTCAAAGTAAGCGAGGCGCTCGGTCGGCAGCGGCAGATCGACCCGGATGTCGGCGATCACGAAGAACCCTTCGTAGGAGGAGCCTTCCATCTGCAGGTTCATGGCGGTGCGGATTTCGGAGCGGCCCCCGTCGGCGGCCACCAGCCAGTCGGTCTCCAGCGTGTACGGGCCTTCGGGCGTATCGACGGTGACACGGGCCACGCCGGGCGCCTGGTCCACCTTGACCACCTTGTTGCCCCAGCGCAGGTCGATCAGCGGGTTCGCCTGGCAGGCATCGAGCAGGTATTCCTCCATGTATTGCTGCTGGATGTTGATCATCGGGAAGAAGCGGTCGTCCGCGTCATGCGGAGCTTCCATGCGGAACACGCGCTGGCCACCGTAATAGGAGTTGCCGAAACGCCAGGGCAGGCCGTTTTCGGTCATGCGGTCGGCCACGCCCACCTGCTGCAGGATTTCCATCGAGCGGCGCGTGAAGACGATGGCGCGGCTGCCTTGCGATACCTGCAGTTCGGACGTCAGCACCACGCTGGGCACGCCCAGTCGGGCCAACTCCAGCGCGGCCACCATGCCCGCCGGGCCGGAGCCGGCGATCACCACCTGCTTGCGCTCCTGCGCCGCATGGGCCGAAGGCAGCCAGGGCTTGAACACCTGATAGTTGTAGTAAATGGAAGGACGGGCTTCGGTGGTGGGTTGGTGCATGGTTGGGGCTTCGGTGGGCTAACTAATTAATAACGGGCAATGGGACGTTGCGCGATGGCATACAGATTCAAACAAGGTGCTCAAGAAAGGGCAGGCTTCGGTGTGCGGGGAATCGGCACGATCAGCATGATCGCGCAGCCCACGACCAGCAGCACCGAGGCGTAGATCAGGCCGGTGGCAAAACTCTGCGTCGCATCCTTGAGCCAGCCCACGACCAGCGGATTCAGGGCCGAGCCGATATTGCCGACGGCATTGATCACGGCGATGCCCAGCGCCCGCGCCGTAAAGCTCAGCGCATGGTCAGGGGTAGTCCAGAAGATCGACATGGCGGTGTAGGCGCCGGTCGAGGCCAGGCAGATGCCCAGCAGCTGCAGGGCAGGCTGCGGCGAATAGGCCGTGATGAGCCAGCCGCTGGCGGCCAGCAGCATGGGCAGCACGGTGTGCCAGCGGCGCTCCTGCGCCCGGTCGGAGCGCCGGCCCCACCAGATCATGCCGATGACGGTGCAGATGGACGGAATCGCGGCCAGCAGCCCGATGGTCGTGTTGCTCGCGCCGCCGCTAAAACTCTTGACGATCAGCGGCGTCCAGACCGCCACCATCGCCAGACTGTTGACCAGGCAGAAGTAGGCCACCGAGAATTTGAGCACGGTCGCGGAGGTCAGCTCGGACAGCAGGCTGACCTTGGGACCGGCAGGTTTGGCGACGGGATCAGCCTGGTGTTCAGCCGCCAGCATGCGGGCCAGCGTGGTTTTTTCCAGGCTCGTCAGCCAGCGGGCCTGTGTGGGCGAGTCGTTGAGGTAGAAGTACACCACCACGCCGAGGATGGCAGCCGGCAGACCCTCGAGCAGGAACAGCCACTGCCAGCCCTTCAGGCCCAGCATCCCGTCCATGCTCAGGATGACCCCCGAGATTGCCGAGCCGACGGCAGCGGTGACCGGCATGGCGATCATGAACAAGGCATTGGCTCGGGCCCGGTAGGCCGAGGGAAACCAATACGTCAGGTACAGCAGCATGCCCGGCAAGAAGCCAGCTTCGGTGATGCCCACCAGGATACGAAAGAAATACAGACTCTCGGGACTGGTCGCAAACATCGTCGCGGTCGAGGCCAGGCCCCAGGCAATCATGATCGAGCCGATCCACTTCCTGGCACCAATGCGCGCCAGCACGAGGTTGCTCGGAATGCCGCAGGAGATGTAGGCGATGTAGAACAAGGTGGTCGCCAGGCCAAACTGGGTGCTCGTCAGGCCCAGGTCCTTCATCATCGTCAGGCCCGCAAAGCCGATGTTGATGCGGTCCAGAAAGGAAACAACGAACAGCAGGAACAAAAACCACATCAGGTGGCGCGTGACCTTGTCTACGACCTGCCGCTCGGTGCCCAGCGGCGTGGGCGGTAGATCCCCGAGGCCGTGCGATTTGGAATCGTATGAATTCAATTTGACGCTCCTGCCGCAAGTGGCGGCTGCTTGCATGGTTGGGGGGAACACGGCAAAACATCGCCGCTGCGCGCCCTGTCAAGGAAGCGATTCATTGATCGAAATCAACGATGATCGTTGCGCACACAACTATTATTGACGACCCTGAATAAATTGTGATTGGTAGTTTCCCTAGTTGCGTACGCAACTAGTTTTGAGGCATAAAGGCTTCAGA